>JBEBAG010000255.1:0-19321 GCA_041159065.1 Verrucomicrobiota bacterium
CTTGTGGCGGTGCTGGTGCCGAAACGGTTCACCTCCAGGCCCAGCTCTTGGAGCAGCTGCACCCACAGATTGCAGAGCGGCGGCGGATTGAGCGGATCAAAGGCGAGATGTTGTCCGTGCCGGAGTCGCCCTCCAGCAACGAGGATGGGGAGGTTCGTGGAATCATGACTGGAGGCGTTGCCCATGCCGGCCCCGAGCACGCTCATCGTTCTTCCGAGCAGCGTTGCATCGCCCTCCCCGCACTCTTTCATGCGCTTGAGAAAACCGCCCCACTCCCGCAGGACGTCGGTTTCCAGAATGGCCAGCTGCTCAATCTTGTCCGTGCTCTGCCCGTGGTGGGAGAGGTCGTGATGGGAATAGTTGTTGCCGGGGTGCGAGGGAGTTTTGACGGTGCCTCGGAAGTGAATCGTCACAAAACGGGTCAGGTCGGCTTGGAGTGCGAGGCGGGTCACCTCCAAATGCGCCCCGAGCCGAGCGGTGTCCTCCCCCTGTGCGGGCGCCTTGATCGGAGGGACGCCGGGGTTGGGTTTGGGCTGGCGCGCGTAGCCTTCGCTTCGTTCCAGCCTCTGCTCGAGTTCCCGCACGCCGGTGAAGTATTGGTCGAGCTTTTCCCGGTCCCTTGCCCCCACCTCCCTTTGGAGTTGCTTGGAGCGTTGCGTGAGTTTGTCGAGAATGGAACGCCCCTCTTGGATCCGGGAGATTTCCTCGGCAATCGCGGCCTTGGTGCCGTTGAGAAACAATTTCGCAAAGGCCCTTTCTGGAGCCCCCTCCGCCGGAAGGCTCACGCCGTTCCGACTGAAACTCAGGCTGCTGCCGGAGCCACTGCTGGAGAGTTGGAGGGAGGGATAGCGGGTCTCCCGCCCGAGCGATTCCGCAGCGAGTTGGTCGAGGGAGATGGTGTTTCGGAACGAAGGCGACGACGGATTCGGGGCCCCGGTGAAGAACGAAATTTCCGAGGAGTGGGAGTCCCGAACCTGAGGATGATTGAGACCGGAGATCACGGTGAAATCACTCCGAAGCGGTTGGAGGATTTGGAGATAGGGCGTGACTTCGTAGTCGGGACCAGCCTGTTTGGGAAACAAGAGCGGGGTATGGAAGCTCAGGTAGTTGACCACTCCGACAAAACGCAGGGGCTGCTTGGGCGCGGCTCCGAAGGCGGGCACCATGGAATCCAGCCAGGGCAGCGCCAGGGAGATTCCCGCCGCTCTCAGAAAGGAGCGGCGGTCGAGATGCTTTTGGGAGGTGTAGGTGGCCATACGAAGAGTCGTTCAGATGGGTGGGGATGAGGTTTGGGGGCCGAGATTCCGGTGAAAAGAGAAGGCGCTTTTCCGGTCAGACTCCGGAGTGTGGGAGGTGCTTCATTTGCAGCGAAAAACGCGGCTCTGGATGATTTCGTGGAGGAGCGTGCGCAGCCCGTAATCCTTGGCTTTGCACCGTTGGACGATTTCTTCGATCACCTCGCGGTCTGCAAACTCGGGTCGGGCACCGGTGAGGTGGGTCATCAGCTTGCCGGCGAGGCAGCGGGCCAACTGCTCGGGATGGGCAAGCAGAAGCTGTTTGAATTCATCCACGTCCGCAAAGGGCTGTCCATCCTCGAGGGTGTAGGACGGGTTCACCGGAGGGCCTTGGGTATAGAACCGCCACTCGGCGCCGGGCGCGGGATTGGATCGCGTTTTTTCGCTCTCCTGAACTTTTCGGTAGTGGGTGCGCCAGCGGCCAGTGACATCGAAGCTCTCCAACGCAAAGCCGGGCGGATCCAGTTTGGCGTGACAGGAGGCGCAGGCGGGTTGACTGCGATGTTTGTCGAGCTGCTCGCGGATGGTGGTGGCCCCTCGAATGTCCGGCTCAATCGCGGCCACATTTTTGGGAGGCGGGTCCGGGGGCGTTCCGAGGATCCGCTCGAGGATGTAGGCTCCCCGTACCACGGGCGAGGTGGTCGTCCCATTGGCAGAGACCTTCAGCGGTGCCCCCTGAGTGATCACCCCACCCCGGTGGGATCCGGGAGGCAGCTCCACCCTTCGCAGAAAATCACCGCGGACTCCCGGAATCCCGTAGTGCTCCGCGAGGCGTTCATTGAGGATCGCAAAGGGACTTTGAACCACATGGCTCACGCTGAGGTCTCCTTGGAGCATGGCTTCAAAGAACGCTTCCGATTCTCCGAGCATCGAGACCTGCAGGTAGTGCTCAAATTCCGGATAAAGCTTTACGTCGGGCTGCGTGAAATCGATCTCGCGAAGGTTCAGCCAGCTTCCCAAAAAACTCTGGGTGAAGCGTCTGGATCGCGGGTCCTTCAAGAGGCGTTCGGTTTGCTCACGCAAAATCCCGGGTTCATGCAACTGCCCCTGCGCCGCAAGGGTGCGGAGGACATCGTCGGGCGAGGTGCCCCACAGGGCGTAACTGAGGCGCGAGGCGATGGCATGGTCCGTGAGCGGCCCCGGTTTCTCGTCGAGAAAAAGGAACTCCGGGGCACACAGAGCGAGCTTGTACGCGGAGCGCAGCGCTTCATCGAAGGGTTTGCCCTGGTGCATTTTATCCATGGCAAACCGCACATGCTCCTCAATCTCGGCTTCCTCAGCCGGACGCCGAAAGACGCGGGTCAAAAACCGCCCCACCAAGGTGCGCGCATCCGTCTCCGGGTTGGCGGAAACCACCCGCAAATCTTTCCCCGGATTCGCCGGATTCCGCGGGCGCAAGGGCAGGTCTCCATACAGCAATCGGTGCCCTTTGGTCGGCCACTCCTCGCTCAGCGGCCCCTCAAATTCGACCCACTCCACCACCAGACAACTGCCGCGCAGGATGGCCCCCTCTTGTCCGGGGGCCTCCGGGATGACCCGGTACGGACCGACATAGAACTTTTCTCCCAACTGCGGACGCAGCTGGCACTCAAACTCCCGAAATTCCGTGGGGCTGGCCTCAAAGTAGACGTTGCTGCGGCTCGTCCCCGGCGTCCGGGTCAGCCCCATACGCAACATCATCCGGGGATCGGGCTTCGCATTTTTTAACAGAACCCCCTCCGGGGTCGTTTGTTCCATCATGGCCCGGACACGCACCCGGAAACGATACAGGGCGTCGGGAACGGGCGGCGTCCAGAGGTGGGGAAATTCCAGACGGCCCGAGCTCACGCGCATCGCGAGGAATCCCTCCGGAGAGAACGTCCAAAACGAGGCCTTCTCGTGTTGCTGAATGGAGTCCTGCCATTGCTCGGTGTAGTCCGTCCGGAGTTTCTGGGACTCCGGGTTGGCGGATCTCACGGTGGCCTGAAGGAGAGCCAGATCTGCCGCCTGCAGGTATCGTTCGAGGTGGATTTCGGAAAGGTTCAGGGCGGAGCCGATATTCTCAAAGCCGCCCTCTTTTTCGTCCTCAGGCAGCAGTTCCCGAAGCCCGGAATCGACTCCCAGCAGGTCTTGGATCGTGTGAAGATATTCCGAGCGGCTGAGACGCCGGCGGACGACGCGTCCCTCCTGTTGTTGGCGTTTGAGACTCACCGCGTGGAGTTCCGAACCGAGGTTTTTCAAAAACGCTTGGGTTTGGGCGGCGGCGGGGCGCTCCTTTTTCTTGGGGGGCATTTCGCCCCGCTCGATCTTGTCAAAAACCTTGGTCCACTGCTGGAAGTGGTCTCCGGCTTGGAGGGACCACGGGAGGCGGCTCAGATCCAGGCCGCCCTTGTGCGTGTCGGAGTCATGGCACTCGGAACAGTGCGCATCCAGAAACGCCGCCAGTTTGGGGGGCAATTCGGGGACCTGTCCGGAGGCGCGAGCGAGGAGCGCGAGAACGCTCACCAGGAGGAGGGCTGTCTGTTTCATCGGTTGGACGGGAGGGGATTGGAATCGCCCTGGCTGGCTTTTCGGAGAGCGCTCTGTGCGGCAGGGCCCGCCGGAGAGGGAGGACGCCGGGCCATTCGGAAGCCGGTGTCGGGGTATTCCTTTTCGGGCCGGGAGCTGATGCGGGTGACCCTCTGCAAGACCGCATACGCATCGCCCACCGAACCACCCCGAATGGGGCGTTGATTTTGAAACACCACGGCTTCGGTCCATTCGGAGACATTCCCGCCCTGATCGAGGGTACCGTAATAGCTGGGCGAGTTCGGGTAACTGCCCGTGGCGGCGATTCGCGTGTAGTCCGCGAACAGGGACCCAGGAAGACGCAGGTTAAAGAAGTTGGCGAGGTTGGTTTCCGTGGATCCGGGCTCCTGCACCCGAGGCGTCTCCTGGCTCCGGGTTGGGTAAAGCCAGTATCCCCCTTCGGGTCCGCCTTTTTCCTGAGGCTGATAGTAGGCGGCCTTGATCCATTCGTCCTCCGTGGTCACCCAAACCGTGGCCTCGGGCCCATGCGCGGCAAGGCCCCCCGCTTTGGAAATGTCGTAGGCTCCCGTCTCGGTCTCCCCGGAGCCTTTCCCGTGATGGAGCCAGTTGGCGAAGCGCATCGCATCCAGAAAGCTCACATACACCACGGGTTTTTTCTCCCAGCCTTCGGCGGCCTCGTACCGATAGGAACCGGGATCTCCGAGGCGGCGGATGCAGCCCGGCATTCGCGGAGGCACGCGTCCGGCGAATACCGGCTCCGTGATGCGGTACTCGGTGACTCCCATTTTGGGATTCCACAGCTCATGGGGATCGTGAGCAGCCACGGCGTTCAGGAACTCGACATACTGCTCCACAGTCACCTCCCCCTTCGCGATCTGGTACGCGTAGGGAACGCTCCCCCGGCCGGCGGGATCGGCCGGATTGTTGGGATCTCCGACGTGGACCCACTCGATTTCAGCCCCCATGGCAGAGGCAGAGAGAGCGACTGCGGTGCAAAGGAGAAGAGCGGGCTTCATCATGGTGTCAGAACAAACAAAGTGAGGGAGCGCTGCGGGCGGGGCGGCCCCGGATGGAGAAGATCGCCTCACTCCAGAGGGCTTCTCTGGCCGAGGGTGAGGCGGATGTCATCCACGTAAAGTCCCGCGAAAAGGTCGCCTGCCTCAGACAATCGACTGGGCTTCATTCCCAAATGGATGACGAGAAACTGGGCCTCCGCAGGCAAACGCATTTCGGCCCGAAGTTTTTGCCAAGTCTGAGGCAGACCATCCAGTTTGGGGATACTCTTGCGAACCTTGGCGATGGCTTCCTGGGAGAGGCGGGAATCGAGCGGCTGCGGCTGATCGAACGCATGCGAATTCGCGAAGGCGTAGAGCGTGACCAGAGCGTCGGATTCAAACCTTTCCCCCGGGTCCATGGTATTGAAGAGGGCGGAAAGGTGGACCATCGCGGCACCGTCGGCGATTTCCTGGCGATAGGGTCGCAAATCGACCACCCGATACACCTCGGATCGCACACTGCGGGAGGCCGGCTTGCCCTCGTAATGGGGTCCAATCAGGCGCAACATTTTCTCCCCGCTGGCAGGCCGGACTCCCTGATGCGGGCCAACCAACTCGGAGAAGTCCCCGCCCCAGATCCCCGCGATGCGCGGGATTCCCGCCGTTTGCGGGGCAGGCCCACTCTCAAAACTCTCCCGCAGGAGCACCAGGAGTTTCGACGCGTTGGGGCTCACATAAGCCCAAACCACCGAGGTGCAAAACATTCCAAGGATCAGACCGGCCACCGCCGCAGCCGCAATCGGACGCCAGAACCCGCCCCAGGGTTGCCTGCGAGGGGAGCTCGCCAACGGCGTCGTCGCGTCTCCTGGAGGAGAAAAGGCGACCAAGGGGCGCGGATCCGCGATCCGATGTCCCGCCAGGGCCGCATCCACACGGGAGTAGCGCAGGAACGTTTGGCGGCTTTCCGGGCAGCTCAGAATGCGGGCCTCCAAACGGCGGACTTCCTCCTCCGAGGCCAGTCCAGCCAAATAGCGATGGATGAGCTCCAGGAGAGCCTCTTGTTCGGTGTTCATGGGATGAGTTCCTGCGCGAGGGTCCGCTGGGTGCACTCCATGAGCGCCAAGCGAATGCGGTGGAGCGTTTTGTAGAGAGCCATGGTGGAACGGCCAGTCTGCGCCGCCAAGGCGTCGATGCGGGCACCGGGCGCATAGGCGGCTTCCACCAGCGCTCGGTGCGCATCCGGGATTTTGCCCAAGCAACGCTCGAGAGCCTGTCTTTCGGCACCCCAGTTCTCTCCCGCGCGTTCCGCCTCGTCCGCAAGCATCTGCAGCGCCTCCTCTCCAAACACGTGTCGGTCTCGAAAGCGTTTGCGCATGAAATCCAAGGCTTCGAACCGCGCCACGCCGAAGGCCCACCGGCGGAAGTCCTCCGGGTTGCCAATGTCCTCAAACTTTTTCCAGAGCACGGCCGCCACCTCCTGCATCACCTCGCGGGCATCTTCCAGAGTAGGCACCAAGGACCGGACAAACCCGCGCAGCGACTCCTCGTGCGCTACGTAGTGTCGCAGAAACAAGTCGTTCCGTTCCCGTTCCGTGGGGCTCATACAAGGAACACCGTCCATCCCCCCCGCGATTTGACAAAAAATCGCATGGGGCTCCGAATTTTAAGCAGGAGAGGCGTCTGGCAGTCAGGATCCGCCTCCAGCCATTCCGGCAGGTGCCCCGCGCATTCCCGGAGCATCCCTGCCACTCCACAGGGAAGGCCGGGTCCCAAAGGTTCGCCTCCCGCGCACATGCCACGCCGTCCTCGAGATCGGATGCGGCTCCCTCGGCACAAAACCTGCGGACTTAGATCACGAGTCAGCCTTCCGAAAAACCAACCCCGCTCCCTCCATCCCCCCCACTCCCACATAAGTCGACGCGACTCACGGAGCCCGTCCCGCGGATCCCCCGGATTCCCGCGGAGCTCGTGATCGGGGCAACCCCGGAACGCTCGCTCCGAGACAACCTCCGTGGCTGCACGTTGTGCGATCACTGTCCCACTCCCCCTTGGGAGCCAGCGCGGAGACGCTCGGCAATTTTGTGCAGCCCGAAACGGCGCTTGAAAAGACCACCGTCAAAGCCCACGCCGGGATTGAGGACTTCAAACCGCTCAGATGGATGAGCCCATCGAGGACGTCGGGTCGACGGAAAGAGGCGCGAGGAGCGGTGCGAGTACTTTCCGAACCCCCAAAGCCGGAGTCTGGTCCATGCTGGATTCACGGATCCCGGCGCCGTGCACTTTTCAAGCGGACACGGCTCCACCGTCTGCAGGCGGCCCCCACCACCACGCCACAGCCTCGGTGTTGCGACTGGAGGGACAGGAGACCCTTTCAACCAAGACTCAGGCAATACCATGCGTGGAGACCCGGACCGGTGCGCCCCAGCTCAAGCGCAACCAAGGCCGGCTCGTGGGGTTTGAAAGACCACAAAGATGAAACGATTTTCCAAAATCTGTCGGGCAGCCCGCGGGTCCTTTCTCCTGGGGGGCATTTTGAGTGTTTGGATCGGTTTGGGAGGGGCAGTCCGTGGGGCCGATCGCCAGCCACCGAATTTCATCCTCATTAACGTCGACGACTTGGGCTACGCCGACATTGGTCCCCTCGGCTCCAAGATCAACCGGACGCCGCATTTGGACCGGATGGCGCGGGAGGGAATGGTGCTCAAAAGTCATTACGCGGCTCCGGTGTGCTCGCCTTCGCGGGCCTCGTTGATGACGGGGTGCTACCCGAAGCGCGTTCTGCCCATTCCGCACGTGCTTTTCCCCGGTGCGGCGGTGGGGTTGCATCCGAAAGAGGTCACGGTGGCCGAGGTACTGAAGTCGAAGGGGTATGCAACGGCTTGCGTCGGGAAGTGGCATTTGGGCGACCAGCCTGAGTTTTTGCCTGAGAAGCAGGGGTTCGATACGTTTTTCGGGCTCCCCTACTCGAATGACATGGGGCTGGCCTCGGAGGGAGCCAAGAGCGACTGGGGTGCCCCGTTGCCCAAGCCTCGCCAGGAGAACGCCTCCGCAAAGGGAACGCGCCGGGGGGACGCCGATGGCACGGGCCTTCGAGGCGATGCCCAGCCGCCGCTTCCCTTGTTGCACCACGGGAAAGTGGTGGAGCGGGTCGGGGCGAAGGAACAAGAGGCGCTGACGGCCCGTTACACGGAGGAGGCGCTGCGGTTTGTGGGAGAAAATCGGGAGCGGCCCTTCTTTCTGTATCTGGCCCATACGGCGGTGCATTTCCCCATTTATCCGGGAAAGAATTTTCAAAATCGTTCGCCCCACGGAATTTACAGTGACTGGGTAGAGGAGGTTGATTGGAGTGTGGGGAAGTTGCTCGACGCTTTGCGCGAGCTCCGTTTGGACGAGAAGACGCTGGTGTTTTTCACCTCTGACAACGGGGGCACTCCTCGTGCGGTGAACGCGCCGTGGCGCGGCCACAAGGCCTCGACGCTGGAGGGGGGGATGCGGGTGCCCACCGTGGCATGGTGGCCCGGCCATATTCCGGCGGGTCGTACGACCGAACAGATCACCAGCATGATGGACATTTTGCCCACCTTTGCGGCTTTGGCAGGGGCGGAGCTGCCCACACCAAAGATCGACGGCGGCGACCTGTGGCCGGTGCTCTCCGGAACGGAGGGCGCGAAGGGGCCGCATGAAGAGGTGTTCTACTATTTCAGAGGTTTCCGATTGGAGGCGGTTCGGTCCGGTCCGTGGAAGTTACAGTTGGCGGGAGGAGACGGTTCGAAGGGGGCAGAAGGAGCCAAGGGAGCAGGCAAGGGGGGGTCGGAAACTCCCGCGGATCCGTATCCGCGGTTGTTTGATTTGCAGAACGACCCTGCCGAATCGCGCAACATGGCCGGACAACGACCGGAGGTAGTGGCCCGCCTGCAGAAGCTTGCGGAGGCCATGGATGGCGATCTCGGGCGGGATGGGATCGGGCCCGGGTGTCGCGAGTTGGGCCGGGTGGAGAAACCGAGGGTGTGGATCGAGAATTCCGGCGAGGGCGGCCAGCCCCGGGAGTGAGCGGTTCGGAATCCTCGCGCTACGGCGACGCGGGACGGGGCAGGAGTTCGTAACGGTGGGTGACGGCGCCGTTGCGACGCTCCGCGCGTTCGTCGGCCGGCAGGTAGGAGCGCACGTATTCAACCACGGTTTTCTGTGGGGCGACTTGAACGCGCAGGTGTCCGGAACTCCCTTGGATGGTCCCGCTGCGGTAGCCGTACTCCGCCGCGCTGCGGGTATTATCGTAGCGGGCGTGCCCGGGCTGGGGCACCTCCTGGTAGACGATCCCATCGAGTTCCTGGTGTACGTAGAGATGATCGTGTCCGTGGAACACGGCGTTGACGCGGTGTTTGAGAAGGAGTTGGTGGATGGGCATGGGCCAGCCCGGGCGTTTTTGGGAAAAGAGGGAGGCGCCGTCAGGCTCATGCCCTCCCCATTCGTAGAGGCCGGCTGCTTCGAGCCCGCCGCGCGCATCCTTGCCGATGCCGCCGACAAGATGATGGAGGAAGACGAATCGGAACGGGGCGCGGCTTTGTTCGAGGGTTTTCTGGAGCCAGAGGTACTGTTCTCTGCCGAGGGTGCGAGACCAGTTGTCCTCCCCGCCGCGCTGGCGGGCGGTGAACCAGAAGGGATCGAGGGCGATGAAGAGCGCATCGCCCCACTCCCATGCGTAGTAGTTTTGCAAGAGGCCGGCCTGGGGGTCGGGGGTCGTGTTCCCGGTGTAAATACCTCCGGGGATCGGATTGGGGTAGAAGCGTTTGCGTTGAAGGTTCGACCACACCGCAAGGTTTTCACGGGTGCCGTCCAGCCAGCGGCCGGCCTCGCCGTCATGGTTGCCGAGGACAAGAAAGAGCGGAACGGAGTGGGTGATTTGGCCGAGGTAGAAGCGTTGGGCGAGATAGTGGGCGGAGATGGCCTCGCGCGTGCGATGCTTGTCGTTCATGAAGGTGTCGCCGAGATCGATGAGGAAGTCGGGGCGATCGGCCTGCATGTTTTGTAGGCAGCGCAGATAGAGAGGGGGGTCGGTGTTGTAGTCGAGGTGCGAGTCCGCTTGGAGGGTGAAGGTGAAGGGGTGGCCCGGGCTGCGCTGGGTGTGAAAGTGGCGTTCAGGTTCCGCAGACCAAGCTCCGCCCGAGCGGGGCCGGGTCTGGAGGCGGTAGACGTAGGAGGTGTCGGGTTGCAGTCCCTCGAGAAGGATCTCGGCAGGCTCTCCCGAAGACAGGGCGAAGGGCGGTGTTTTGGCACTCCATTTTCCGGGTTGCGTTCCGTATTCGAGAAAGCCTTCCCGATTTTCGAAGGCGAGAATACTGGCGGTGATCGAGCGCGCGGAGGGCCGTCCCAGCACCACATCGAGGGGGTGCGGGGGCACTTCGGTTTTGAAGAGGAACCGCACGTCGTCGAGCGGAGCGTCTTCGGGGCGGGCCCGCCCCCCGCCTCTGCCCTCGCCGGCCCCGGCTCCCTTACGGCGTCCCCCTTCCCTGGGGGATTGTGCCTCCTTGGAGTCGGTGGATTGGGCGTTTGCGTTGGAGGCAGGAGCGCTTGGCGCGCCTGAAGCGCCTGAAGCGCCTGAAGCGTGTGAAGCGCTCGGCGTGAGAGGGAGGAGGGGAAGGAAAACCACGAGGAGCAGAGGGGCGCCGGCGCGGAGGGGGGTGGAAGGAAGGGTCATGGCGTAGCGTCCTTTTTCTTGTGGTTGTCTTTTTTTCGGAGGGCGGGCCGCGGGGCGTTGGGATCGAACGCGGGATTGGGAGTGGGCATTTGGGCGTGGACGCTTTCGAGATAGGCGTCGAGGCGTCGGCTCAATTCCTCCGCGCGCTTGGGATTTTGTCCCGCGAGGTCACGTTTTTCGCCGCGGTCGGCGGCGAGATCGTAGAGGTGCAATGCGCCGGTCTCGAAATTGCGGATGAGCTTTTCGGTTCCGAGAATGAGTGCGGAGGCGGGGCCGGCGGCGTCCTTGTCGTAGTGAGGGAAGTGGACGACCCATTCGGGACGGGCTCTGCGGATTTCGGCTTTGGGATTTCCAGAGAGCACGGGGAGCAGGTTTCCGCCTTCGAGCGCTGGGGGCAGCGGGTCTGAAACACGGGCCATGGCGGCGATGGTCGGAAAGAGGTCCACTGTGCTGGCCAGGGGCATCGCACAAAGCCCGGGGTGGATGCCGGGGCCTCGCATGAGGAGCGGCACGCGGATGCCTCCCTCCATGACGGTTCCCTTGCCGGCGCTCAGGGGGGTATTCGCGTTGGCCCCCTTGCTCCCATGATCGGCGGTGTAAATCACCACGGTGTTCTGGGCGACTCCGAGGGCGTCAACTCGCGCGAGCAGTTCGCCGAGGGAGGCGTCCATGTCTTCGGTCATAGCGACGGCATCCACGCGCTTTTCGTCGCCGGGTTTGGATCGGCGGCGCACCTCGGCGTAGGTTTCCGGCCGCGCGGCAGTGCCGCCGTTCCCGGGGTAGTGGGAAATTTGAAGGAAAAAGGGCCGTCCCTCGCGGACTTGGCGGGAGATGAAGTCGATGCCTTTCCGGGTGATTTCGAAGGCTTGTTTCGGGTTGGGCTCTTCGGAGCCGTCCGGCCCGACGTTCGTGTTGGCGCCATCGTTCTCGTCGAACCCGTGCCGGGAGGGATTGGCTTTGCCGACGTGCCATTTTCCAAAATGCGCGGTGGCGTATCCCGCCTTTTTGAGGAGTTTGGCGAGGGTGACTTCGGAGTCGGGGAGTTCCGCAACACTGGCGGGGGTGATGACGCGGCGCCCGGCCGCCTGAAGGTCGTCCTTTTTCGAGTCGCCGACAAACGTCATGTGGAGGAGTGCGGGGCTTTTCCCAGTCAGGAGGGCCGCGCGGGTGGGAGTGCACCGGGGGGACGCGGCGTAGAATTGGGCAAAGCGGGCTCCTTCCGTGGCGAGGCGCTCGAGAGCCGGGGTGCGCGCGAGGGGGTTCCGAGACTCGGGTACAGAGGCGTCCATGGCGACGGAAGTCGAGGCCCAGCCCTGTGCCTCACCGAGAACGATGAGGAAGTTAGGCGGGGGGGAAGCGGCCCGCTGGGAGGCCTCGGCGGCCGGGGCAACGAGCGGCAGGAGGGCGCTCGTCAGGACGAGCACACAGGTCCGAAGGGAGGGATGCGGAGGAAGTTTCATGGGAGGCCAGGGAGGACGCGGATTGCGAAGTGCAAGACCGGGCGAATCAGGGAGAGGCACGTCGAGGAGGGGGAGCCACGGGCGAGGACTCAGGAGGAAGATCGCGCCATTCGTCGGGGGTGAGTTTGGAGTCCCGGTTGCGGTCCATTTTCTCGAACATACGGCGCACCTCACGCAGGAACTCGGCCTCGGCGATGACGCCATCGCCATCGGCATCGAGTTTGTCTGCGTGCTCCTTCACGAACCCGCCCATGGCGGAGCGGACATTGTTGCGGCCGGCGTATTCGTCGCGGAGGAGGCGGCCGTCCCGGTTGAGGTCATACCCGACGAAGGTGCGTTTGGCTTCGTCGAGGAACTCCTCCAGAGTGATGGTCCCATCCCCATTGGCGTCCAGCTCCGCGCCGTGCACTTGGATCCAGGGTTTGCGCGGCCCGTTCTCGGGGTCGGCATTGCGCCGGGGGCGCGAGGAGTCCCCCGGCGGCGGCGGATTGGGTTGCGAGCCTTCGATGGGCGGGGAATTTCCGGGAGGAGCGGGATCCGGTGCGCCTTTGCCCGGGGGTTGGCTGCGTCGGCCCTTTTCACCCTTCCCTCCGCGCTCGGCCCGTTCTCCTCGATCGCCTTGGGGCCCGGGGCCTTCCCCGGAAGGGCCGCCCTGAGGGATATACGTTTCCTTGCGAACGCCCTCGCGGCCATTCTGGAACTCAAAGGCCACGGATCCATCTGCCTGCACCGTGTACTGCACGGCGCGCTTGTCAGACTGAATCTGATAGGTGAGGCGGTATTGGTCGGGTGCGGAGGATTCAAACCCCGTAATGGTCGCTCCACGCAAGGCTTGGAGCGCGGGCCGCACGGGGCGGGCGCGGGGCTGGGGATCGACTTGCCCCTCCCTTTCAACCACCTCCCCGTGGAATCCTCCGTTGACGTACGGGTAGGAACGCGACGCGTGGTAGTGGTAGCCGAGCGATGGAGTCTCATGGCCTCGGAAAGCGTCGAGATGAACCGGAGCCGAGCCGTCCGGTTCTTGGAGTCCGTAGATGGGGTAGCCGTCGAGAGCGAAGGCGATGGGCAGCCCGGGTCCGAGGGAAGCTTGGAGGTGGAGGGGAGCCGCGTGGTAGTGGTAGTCATCGGCCCGACCGCAGTGGCCACCCCACTGGTCGAGTTCCCCGATTTCGGCGGAAATTTCGCCACGGTTGTTTTGCGGGTTGAAGATGGGAATTCCATTGGCTGCGAGGGCAATGGCGCCACGCAGGAACTGATTGTGGATGGAGCGGGGCTGGGCGGCGGGCTTGGGATGCAGGGGGATGCGCCACGCGTTTGGGCCGGTATAGGGTTGGGGAATCGGAACCTGCTGTTGCCAGGCGGTGATCCCCACCATCATGGAATGCGCAGGCAGCCCGTTGCTCTCGACCAGCAGGAAGGTATCGTCCCAACGCACCGCGACTTTCGGGGAGAATACGCTGAAAACCTCCGCTGCGAGGGGTTTGGACTGGACCGTTAATTTGCCACGAGGACTGGGGCCTGTGGCGTTTCGGGCCAGCGGTCGGGGCGGCACGGGCTCCCCGGAAAGGTGCGCCGCAACGTGCGCCGGAGAAGTGATCCAGAGGAGACCCGCAAGAGTGGAAATGAGCCGGTAGGGGGACGGAAGAAAGGCGCGCATGGGTTGACCTCTCAAGAGGAGCAAGGCGAGGGCCAAAAAGGAACCGTTCCAAGCCTGCCCGGCAGCATGGAGCCGATGGAACGCGGGCACCGGGGACGGTCTGGATTCCAACGCTCGGGAGGAACCCCACGGAACGGACGGATCCCACCCAGCTTCCTCCCACCCCGCTTCTCCCCGACGCGCAGTGCTCGCGAAATGAGCGCGCCATTTCTGGTATTTTTTTGGACATCGTTGGAATACCTCACCGGTTTCATCCCGGCTACAATTCCTCCATTACGACAAGCAAACCACTTTGCTTGTTATTTTTAGCATGGCTTTATGAAAACCCTGTATCCCGACAATCCCTCCCGTTCAGGAAAGACAGCCACCACCATTGCCGCCTTCCTCGGGTGGATGTTTGATGGCCTCGAAATGGGGATTTTTCCCCTCGTCGCCCGACCCGCCCTGCAGGAGTTTCAACGCGCCTCGGGTCCGGTCCAGGAAGCCTTCGTCCAGCTCTGGATGGGACGCATCACCGCCTCGTTTCTCGTCGGTGCCGCCCTGGGGGGACTGCTCTTTGGATGGCTCGGGGACCGGATCGGACGCGTCCGGGCCATGATCCTGAGCGTGCTCGCCTATTCGCTTTTCACCGGGCTCAACTACTTTGCCGAGGCCCCCTGGCAACTCGCCGCGTTTCGCTTCATTGCAGCCCTCGGCATGGGCGGGGAATGGTCCCTCGGCGTCGCCCTCGTGATGGAGGCGTGGCCGAAGGAAAAACGCCCCCTCATGGCCGGACTGATCGGGGCGGCCGCCAATCTTGGCTATGTCCTGATCGCGCTTCTCGCGATGCGGATGCACATCACCACCGAGTCGTGGCGCTGGGTCATGCTCGTGGGCGCGGCCCCTGCTCTCCTCACGCTCGGGATGATGCGCCACGTGCCGGAATCCGAGACGTGGAAGGCCTCCCAAAAAGAAACCTCCCCCACCAATCCCCTCGTGGAAATCTTCTCAGGGCGCCTCCTTAAAAACACGCTGCTGGCGATCCTCTTCGCCTCGATACCCCTCACCGTAACGTGGGGCATCGTGCAATGGATCCCCCTCTGGGTGGATCAAATGACCCACGGCCAACACCCCCTCGCCAAGGCTTCGATCCAGGCCGCTTCCTGCTCCGGCGCGATTCTCAGCTGCCTCCTCGCTCCGCTCCTCGGCGCACGCCTCGGCCGCCGCCCCGTATACTGCGGACTCTGCCTCGGCGCGCTCCTGACCTGCAGTGCCTTCTTTCGCTGGTTTGACGCCTACAACTCCGCCTTCCTCGCCATGGTGTTTGTCATCGGTGCCTTCACCGGCGCCTTCTACGGATGGCTCCCCCAGTATCTCCCCGAACTCTTCCCCACCCGCGCCCGCGCCACCGGCCAGGGCGTCGCCTTCAACTCGGGACGCCTCCTCGCCGCCCTCGGAGCGTGGCAGATGGGACCGCTGATGAATTTCTTCCACAATAGCTACTCCCAAGCCGGTGCCGCCCTCGTGCTCGTCTACCTGCTCGGCATCGCCACGATCTGGCTCGCGCCCGAAACCCGAAACGCAGCCCTGCCCGAGTAAGCTTCCACCCCGTTTCCCCGTGAATACCTCCCGCCCCACCGACATTCGCGTCCTCGAAGTCCGCCACGCCCTGCAAGAATACGACTACCGCACCCCGATGAAATTCGGGGGACAGAGCGTCTCCCACATCACCCTGCTGAACGTGGAATGCGTGGTGGAAAATCGGAGGGGAAAACGCGCGGCGGGTTTCGGCTCCATGCCCCTCTCGAACCTCTGGGCCTTCCCCTCCCGCATCCTTTCCCGCGCGGAAACCCTCGCGTCCATGGTTACCCTCAGCCAACGGTTCGTCGGGATCACCCTAGCCCTCTCCAAGCACGCGCATCCCGTCCACCTCGGAGTCGAACTGGAGGAGGCCTTCGTGCGGGACGCCGCGCAACTCTCCTCAAAACTCGCCCTCGCCGAGCCCATTCCCAAGCTGGCCGCCATGGTCGTCGGCAGCGCCTTCGACGCAGCGTTGCACGACGCCTTTGGAAAGTCCCTCGGCCTCGGATGTTTCCAAACCTACGGCAAGGACTTTCTCCCGGAGGATCTCTCCCATTTTCTGGGCGCCGACTACGCCGGGCTGCGTCTGGACCAGTTTGTTTCCCCCACCCCCAAGGCGCGGATGCCGCTCTACCATCTCATTGGGGCGCTCGACCCGCTCGACGAGGACGAACTCTGCGAGCCCGCGCGCGACGGCCTCCCCAATACCCTCCCGGAATGGATCCGGCACGAGGGACTGACCCACTTCAAACTCAAGCTCAACGGGGATGACCCCGCGTGGGATCTGGAACGCATCCTCAAGACCGACCGCGTGGTAACCCAGACCCAGCACGCCCTCGGCGCCCCTCGTTGGCACTACTCGCTCGACTTCAACGAGCGCTGTCCCCACGTCGATTACCTGGTCGAGCTCCTGGCGAAAACGCGCGAGGCCTCGCCGCAGGGGTTCGAGCGGATCCAATACGTCGAGCAACCCACCCACCGCGATTTGCGCGCCCATTCCCACAACCGCATGCACGCCGCCTCGAAGCTGCGCCCCGTGGTGATCGACGAATCCCTCACCGACCTGGAATCCCTCGAACTGGCGCGCGAGATGGGCTACACCGGCGCCGCGCTCAAAGCCTGCAAGGGCCAGACGCAGAGCCTGCTGATGGCGGCTGCGGTTCGAAAACTCCAGCTCTTCCTCTGCGTACAGGACCTCACCTGTCCGGGAGCCTCCCTCATCCACTCCGCCTCCCTCGCCGCGCACATCCCGGGGGTCGCAGCCATTGAATCCAATTCCCGCCAGTATTGCCCCGCGGCGAATGCCGAATGGGCCGTACGCTTCCCCGGACTTTTCCAAGGCCGTGAAGGCTCTCTGGAAACGGGCCTCCTCACCGGACCGGGACTCGGCGCAATCCCTTGAACCGCTCCCCATGAACCCGCCACAAGTCGCCATTCTCGTCGAGACCTCCCGCGAATACGGGCGCGGGCTGCTGCGCGGCATCATGCGCTACCAGCAGGAACACGGGCCCTGGTCGGTGTTTTTCACGCCGCAGGGGCTCAACGAGCCGCCACCCCCCTGGCTGGCTCGCTGGAAGGGCGACGGGATCCTCGCCCGCATCAACAGCCCCCAGATGGCGCAGACCATCCTCAAAACCGGACTCCCCGCCATCGACCTGCGCGGCGCCCTCTACCGCACCAACCTGCCCGTCATCGGGATCGATAATCGGCGGATCATCCAGATGGCCATGGAGCACTTTCTGGCCCGCGGCTTCCGACGCTTCGCCTTCTGCGGCACCCCGCCCGGCGAGCACCGCTACCAGGACGAACGCTGCGACGTTTTCATGCAATCCGTGCGAGCGCTGGGGATGGAATGCGCGGTCTTCGAGCACCCCAGGCGCGCCGTTTCCTGGGAACAAGACCAGCGGAATCTCATGCGCTGGCTCAGCCGCCTGCCCAAACCCGTCGCGCTCATGACCTGCCACGACGATCGCGGCCAGCAGGTCCTCAACGCCTGCCTGCGCGCCCACATTCCGGTGCCCGACCAGATCGCGGTGCTCGGCGTCGATAACGACGAATTCCTCGGCAACCTCTGCACGCCCCCCCTGAGCAGCGTGGACGTCGACGCCTCCCAGATTGGGTACGCAGCGGCGGCCATGCTGGAGGCGCTCATGCGAGGCGAGGCGCCACGGGACCCTTGGGTGCTGCTGCCGCCGCGGGGCATCGTGGAACGCAGGTCCACCAGTGTGCTTGCGATTGAAGACACCCACATGGCACTCGCGGCGCGGGTGCTGAGGGAAAACGCATGCTCCCCCCTCACGGTTCAGGAGGCCTTCCGGCAAATCCCCCTCAGCCGTAGCGCGGCGTACCGACGCTACCGCAAACTCTTTCCCACCCCGCCCAAGCGCCAGCAGTTCCTCGAGCGCATGGCTCGCGCCTGCGAACTGCTCAAGGAAACGATGCTGCCCGTTGCGGAGGTCGCCCGAAAGCTGGGATATCAGGAGTCCAAATACTTCATCGCCGTCTTCCGGGCACACACGGGAACCACCCCCCTCCAGTACCGGAAAAAATCCGCACCGAAGCCCCACCGAAGCGCGCAAGCCGCTCCCACCTCCCCTCGCGTTTAGTTCGCGGGAACGGTGCCCGGGGGGCACGGCTCGCTCTTTCGCACAATCGGTCCGCCGCGCTGCTCCACAATGCCGCGCACGATCCCAGCCGCGATCTTCTCCCGATACTTCTCCTGCCGGATCCAGGCCGATTCCTTCCCGCTGCTCAAGTACCCGCACTCCATCAGCACCGCAGGATTCTCATTGTTGCGAATCACCCGGAAACGCGCCGTGCGCGCCCCCCGGTTGGGCGAACCCGTGGCACCGGAGAGCGTTCGGACGAGGCGCTCGGCCATTTGGCGTGATTCCGGAGAGAAATAATAGCTCTCCACCCCGAACACCCTGCTGCGTCCCCCGTCGTTGAAATGCACACTCACAAACACCGCATCCTGCTCCGCATTCGAAAGATCCACCCGCGTGTCCAGCGGGATGAAAACGTCGCAGTTGCGCGTCAGAACCGTGCGGAACCCAGCCTCCCGCAGGGGCGGCACCATGCGGCGAACCACATCGAGCGCGAGATCCTTTTCCGCGGGCCCCTTGCGAATCCTGGCCCCCGAGTCATGCGCCCCATGCCCGGCGTCCAGAACCACGGTCGTGAAGGTGCGGCTGGTGTTGCGCACCTTCGCCGGCGCCAGCGGGGCACAACCGCTTCCCCCCAGCCCCACGATCCCCAACAGAAAGCCCAACCCCAACGCCAGTCCGCGCCAAGCGGAGCCGCCCCCGGCATGCAACGCAGCCTCCCGCCGTCCCACCGGGTTCCCCCCCAACGCTCCCTCCGAGGGCCCTTCGTCCCTCACCGACTCCTCCAAATTCACACCGTCCCTTTTCATGCAAGTGCGCTCCCTTCGAACTCCATCGTCCGTTTGTCAAGAAATGGATCGCTCCGACGTCCCTTCACCAGCTCTTCCCCTCCTCAAACACGGCACGCACCGCCTCCGGAGTCAACGGGGCCTGCGCCTGATACTGCCGCAGCGGCCGGCCCAAGGGCCCCACCGCGGAGGCCTCAAATCCCCCCTTCTCCACGCTCCCCTTGAGGCGCACCTCCACCGACGGCTCGGGATTGCCCGCCTCAAAACGCAGCAGCAGCGGATCCACCTCCACTCCCCCCCCCGCCGCATTCGCCCGAAACCGCAGGCGACACTCCCCCGACACCTCGGGTTTCGACACCAGTCCCCCCATTTGCAGCTCCACCTTCATCCCCCCCTTCGCCTCGCCCTCTCCCACCGAGGCGCCCTCGGCGGCACTCACCCGCACCTGCAGCCGGGCGTTTTTTAAAAATTCCGGCCCCTCCCAAAGACTCAGCTTCCGAGGTTGGGCATCACTCCAAAACCAGCGCAGGTCGGTCCCCGGCGCCCAGGAACCGCCACTCACGACGATCTCCCCGGAAAGGGTTGGCTGCGCGGTGGGGCCGGTCAGTTTCCAGTCGGACCGCCCCCAGGCCCGTACCCCGGCGAGGCCTCCGATCCCCTCCCAAGCGGCCTTCGCGCAGCCCACCTCCACCTGGAGCAGCGCCCCGGGCTGGCCCTCCTTCCATTCCAACGCGGCGTTTCCCTCGTAACGTCCCGA
>JBEBAG010000256.1:0-3565 GCA_041159065.1 Verrucomicrobiota bacterium
TGAGCCGGTCGCGAATCAGGCTCAGGAAACGGGCGGATTGGACCGCCTCGCGCGCCGCCCCGGACGCGGCTAACACCTGCGCCTGTTGGCCTGAAGTGAGGGTGGCAAACTGCGGCAAGGATTGGAGCCGGGCTTCCTGGCCTTGGATTGCGTCGAGTGCGGCCTGTTTTTCGGACTGAATCTGCTCCTGAATGGTGGCACGGACCTTGGCGACAGCCGCCTTGGCCTGGGGCACGACATTGCCGCGGAAAGGGGTCTGCGAAACGGCCATTTGCCGGAGGGGTTCCAGGTCGGCGTTCGAAATATCGGAGAAGTTCGCCTCCTCTTCGCGCAGAAAGGCGACGGCCTCGTCGTAGCTGACGCGCTGTTGGCCGTTCATGAAGGCCTTGATGGGAACGAGCAGATCGTCTTTGGCATCCAGCAACGGTTCGGAGAACTCGGCGAGCTGGGTGAGTAAAAAGGAGGGCTCTTTACCGGCCAGATTTTCGAGCTGGGCGCAGACCGGTTCGAGCTGAGAAAGGAACGGGTACCGGCTCTTTTGGGAAACGAGATTCAGCAGAACTGCTCGTTCAGACTGGCAGGCGTCTGCCACGGCCGCCGCCACGGAACGGGCATCGGTGCCCGAACAGGCCCGATCGAAAAACTCCTGATGGAAGCGCTTCAACGCATCGACCTTGGTCTGGTCAAACTGCTCCTGAAGACGGACCCGGATACTGCCGTGCTGGCGGGTGTTTTTGAGGGCTTCTAGGGCGGCCTTGGCGGAAAGGATTTCGGAAATGCGGAGCTCAATTTTCCCAATGCGCAGCAGACGGGCGAGCTGGGTCAACACCGCGAGCGGGTACCATCCGTAGGGCCGTTTTTGGAAATGGCGGAGGATCTCCTCCACGGTCATGCGTTCACCGTTGTTCTGGTTTCGGAGGACGTAGGTGAGCACTTCCTGTTCGGCGTCGGTGAGGGCTGCGCCGGGAAGGAGGTCGTCGGAATCCAGAAGGGTCTTGGCAAGCCCTGCCTCGTCGTAGGAGCCGCGAAGCATCCGTAGACTGGGATACGCGAAGGACACGAGGGTTTGGCTGGCCTTGGAAATCCGGTTGCGGGCATCCCCCTCGCCGATGTCGGTAAGACGTGAACCGTTGAGATACAAGGGGGCTTTGCCCAGCAGATCCGCGCAGAGCGATTGGAGCTGCGAGCGGCGTGTGCTGTTCTGGGCGCCGCGCTGGGTGAGGATGGCCTTGCGGCTTTCGTCGAGGTTGGCGCCGGTGTTTTGCTGGATGTACTTCTGGGTCTTGAGGAGCAGGCGTGCCTCGTCGATCACACGGGCATCGGAGGGGAGGATGACCAGCAGTTCGGCTTTGCCGGTGTTTTGGGCGGCGAGCGTCTGGAGATCGCCGTGGTTGTCGTGTTCGGGGGTGACGATGTTGATCGCAAAATCCGCGTCCCGTCCGACGAGTTGGTCATCCAGACGGCGTGCATAGGCGTAGTCCTGCCCATTATCGTAGCGGATCTTCGGATCCCGAAGGATGTCGGCAAAGAGGATGTCGGTCAGGAGTTTGCTGACATTGGAGGACTCGATCTCGGTGTTTTTGATTTCCACTTCGATATCCTTCTCAATGTCGGTGAGGAACTCGTAAGCGTCGCCGTTGCGTTGGAGGAAGGACTGGCTTTCGAGCAGGTTGAGCGCTTCCTGCACCCCGTGGAGATGTTTCCGAATGTCGACGACCACCTGGTCAATCAGCAGGATCGCGATGTTTTGCGGCGTGGCTTTGAATTCGCGGACCCATTTCAAAAGGAAAAGGGCTTTGAGCACGCGGATCGGGTAGCCCTCTCCCAGCGTCCGGGCCGCCATGCCAATGGAAGTTTGAAAATCCCCTCGGATCGAAGCGGAGATTCCGTCGTAGAGCAGGTCAAACGACGCCAAGGCTCCGACGGCCTCGTTGCTTACGGTTTTCGCAGCATGGTGGAAGACTTCCAGCATGGAGCGTTCGCCCACGGAGCGGTACTTGCCCGTAAAAGCTCCGTGTCGGGAGAATTGCTGGATGGCGATTTGAAAGAGGTCGGACTGGTAGGGAGGAAAGGGATACGAGCTGCAGAAGGCGTCGCTCCCACGCCAGCCTTTGTGAGAGAAGCCGCCATCGCTAAAGCGGAACAGCGTGGAGAGGTTTTCCTTTTCACGGTCGTAAACAGAGGTCAGGACCTCGGGCTCCTCCTCCTGCTTGGCGAGCAGTCGCTTCTGGATGACTTCCTGCACATCGGCACTCTTAAGGGTGATCTGGGTTGGAAAGCGGCCGAGGATTTTCGAGATCTGGTCGGCGTTGACGCCGCTCATTTCCCCGAGGATCCCGCCCAGATCGGCCTGCGCGGTGCAAAAGACCCAGGCCTGTCCCTTGCACTTGGTGGCGAGGCTTTCGGCGATGGTCTGGAGATTCAGCATGCGCCCGGTGTCCTGGGCGATGAACTGGCCGACTTCGTCCACGAAGAAGTTGAGCCGGAATCCGGGAGGCTGTTTGTCGATGTACTTCTTCACCTGCTCCGCGAATTCCGCCGGGGAGATCCGGTAATCCTCGCGCATCTGCTTGAGGAAGTTAGTGGCATCGGTCTCACTCAGGTTGAAGTGCGCCGTGTAAGCGTTGATGAAGGCCTTGCGCTTGGCGGTGGCCAGAGCGTCTCGGTCTTTCTCCCATGGGGAGCCGTTGACGCGGAGGTAGGTCTCCTTAAAGGTGGCGAACTGGTTGTGCTCATCGAGGTCCGCCTCGAACTTGGCGATGTAGCCCTGTTTGCCGTAGTACCCGCGCAGTTCGTCGAAAACCTTCACGAATACTTCGAGGATGGGAGCGGTGTGATCCCCGCCGATGCCGTCGAACTTCTGGTCGATGTTGAAGAGGATGCTGCGGGAGGGGATTTTGACGGCCTTGCGCATGTCGGCGCGCCGGATTTCGTCGTCGATCTTGGTGAGGAAGATGTCGGCTGCGGAGGCGCCCTCCGCAATCGAGCGTCCGTTGAGGACGAGGGAGAGGATTTTGAGCAAATGCGATTTCCCGGAGCCGAAGTAGCCGGAAATCCAGACCCCGTTGTTGAGCGGGTGGTGGAGGTAGTTATCGAGGAACTTGTCGAGGCCATCCGCGACATCACCGGTGATGACGTACTCTTCGACCTCGGTGAGGAGATCGCGTTCGTCATCGGCCTTGATGACGCCCTCGATGTGGCGGTGGATGTCCTTCTTAAAAAGGTCGCGAATGAGCATGAGGCAGACCGTTAGGGGTTGTAGGTAGCAAGGTTAATGGCCCGGTAGTAAGGGCGGTACAGAGAGGGTGTCGGCACGGAGCCGAAGAGCCGGAGTTGGGAGCCGCTGCCTTCCTCCTGCACGTATTCGCCGGGGAAAAACATCACGATGGGATGACGCATCATGGCAGGTTGGAGGGCTTCGAGAACGGTGTGGGTCCGGAGGAAGGGGAAAACGCGTCCCACGGAGGTGATGAGGGTGAGCCGGGTCTCGTCATTCCCGATGACCTCGAGAATCCGAGGGATGAGGTGGGCCTTGGGGTCCGCGTAGTTCTCGAGGGTTTCGAGC
>JBEBAG010000257.1:0-14654 GCA_041159065.1 Verrucomicrobiota bacterium
ATCGAGAAGGAGGCGGCTGGAGCCAAGGGCCGGGACGGGGGGCGGGTGACGCTGTACGGGGGGGGAGTCATGCGGGTGCGACCCGACGGCAGCGAGCTGGAGGTGTTCTCCGAAATGACCCGTAACATTTGTGACGTGGCGATTTCGCCGCTGCTGGATCTTTTCTCCCGCGACAACACCAACGATGGCAAGGGGTGGAACACGCGCTTCCATCATTTCACGGCCCTAGCCAATGCGGGGTATCCCAGGTTGTACAAAAACTTTGAGGACGAAACGGCGCGTCCACTCGCGGATTACGGGGGCGGTTCGGGCACCGGCGGGCTTTACCTGAGCGAGCCGGGTTTCCCCGGCGATTTCGGGGAGTCGCTTTTCACCTGTGACTGGACGACGGGTACGCTGCATCGCCATCCGATCCGGCCCTTCGAAGCGACGTTTGTTGCCCAGCAGGAGACCTTTCAGATGGTGCCTCGTGCCACCGATGTGGATGTGGATGGCCATTCGCGGCTGTACGTTTCCGACTGGCGGGGCGGCGGCTTCAAGTACCTGGGAGCGGGGAAGCATAACGGGATTATCCAGCAAGTGGTTGCGGCCTCGGTGCCTCCCCATCGGTATGTGGACGTGACCCGGGTGGAGGACGGGGCCCTGGTGCGCCTGCTCTCCTCCCCGAGTGCGGTGCAGCGCTTGGAGGCTCAGCGGGAGATTCTTGCTCGGGGCAAGGCGACCTTGGGCGCTCCGACCCTGGCGATCGCCTCCTCGGCCTCGGAGTCGCTCTATGCTCGGGTGGCGGCGATTTTCACCTACAAACAGCTGTTGGGAAAGGGGGCCACCCCCGCGTTGCTCGGGTTAGTGTCGGATGCCACGGTGCGCGAGTTTGCGCTTCGAGCTTTGGCCGATCGGCTTTCAGAGCGGGAGGGGGTTCCCTCGGAGCCTTTCGAGAAGGCGCTTGGGGATTCGAATCCGCGGGTGCGTTTGCAAGCCCTCGTGGGGCTGCAGCGACTGGGGGCCAAGGAGGCCGCCGGAGCGATTTTGGAGGCTGCCGCCCGATGGCCGCAGGACGAGTCGTCGCTGAACCCCGGCGAGCATTACCGGTTGCCTCACACGGCCGTGACGGTGCTCTCTCGGTTGGGAAATGCGAAGGCCTGCCTGGAGGGGTTGGCGGTTCCCGAGAAGCGGCGCATCGCTCTTCGAGCTTTGCAGGGAATGCACACGCCGGAGGCGGTGGATGGCCTCATCCAGGTGTGCACCCAAGGCGATCCGGCGGTGATCGCCGGAGCCCTCGGAGCCTTGGCGCGGCTGTATCACGTGGAAAAGCCGTGGAACTACAAGGATTGGTGGAGCACCCGCCCCGATGATCGGGGGCCTTACTTCATCCCGCAGGAGTGGGAGGCGACTCCGAGAATCCGAGAGGCCATTGAGAGGACCTATCCCAGGCTCTCGGGGGAGTCCCGTGCCGCGATGCTGGAGGTGTTGTCTAAAAATCGGATCGCGCTGACGGCCCTCAAACTGGAGGGAGTGAATCCGCTTCAGCTGGCGCTTGCCTCCCGCAGTCTTTCCGGGGCGGACCTCTCGCTGCTCGGAGATGCCGCCTTGGCTCCGGCGCGGGCCTGGGAGGAGCGTTTGCAGTGCTACAAGGCGATTGCGGCGCATGAAAATGGAGGAGAATCCCTGTCGCCGCGGTTGCGGGTGCTGGCGGGATGGTCGAAGGAGGCGCAGTTGCCGGCGGCTGCCGCGCAGGCGATCGCGGATTTCGTCAATGATGGGCAGCGTGCGAAGGAGGTGCCCTTGCTGCGTTCTCTTGCGAATGGGGCCGAGGATGCTTCCGCTCGGATTCTGTGGCGCTCGCTGTTGACGGTGCTCAAGAGCCCGCTGACGAAGGATGCGCAGAAGAAACAGGTTCAGGCGGAGATTGATGCCAATCCGCGGGAGATCGGGTTCTTCCAGGCTATCGTGGACCTGAAACTTTCGGGCTTTGACAAGGCGATCGACGCCGCGCTGGGCGGGGACAACACCTTGCTGATTCAGGCGGCGACGGCGGCGCGGGAGGCGGGGCGTTCCAGCGGGGCGCATGCTGGCAGGCGGCTGAGCGAATTGACGTTGGCTGAGGCGACTGCGGCGGGGATGAGGGTCCGTGGGGACGCGCGGCTTGGGGAAAAGCTTTTTACCCAGCAGGGGTGCGTCGCCTGTCACAGCATCGATCCGAATGCGGAGCAGAAGGGGCCTTACCTTGGGGCTGCCGGGGCGAAGTTCACGCGCGACTATCTGGTAGAATCCGTGCTTCAGCCGAGCAAGGTGGTGGCTCAGGGGTTCCAGACTTTCTCCTTCACGCTGAAGGATGGTTCCTTGCAGATGGGCTTTGTGACGGGGGAAGCCGATGGCGTGATTGCGCTGAGGAACATTGCCGGTCAGGTGCTGAAGCTCCGACGTGAGGAGGTTCGCGAGGAAAAGCACTTGCCCCAGTCGATGATGCCCGAGGGATTGGCCGGGGGACTCACGGCGGAGGAGTTTGCCTCGCTCATCGAGTACCTTGTTTCGCTCAAGGCGATCGGGGGTTAACCCGACTGGTTTGGTCTGGAGGGACCCTCGGAGGCGTGGATCGACCGCCCGGGGTGGGCTGGGAGGTGGGGGCGGCGTCGGGATCGTGGAGGGGCGCACCCCATCGCGAGGCGAGGGCGGACCCTTGGGATCAAGCGACGGAGGTTCCGATTGGCGCGGGGCGTCCCCCTGCCTGAACCCGGAGGCAGGGGGGGCAAGCCGCGCGGCTTTGGGGAGAGTCGCCCTACTCGGGGCTCAGGTCGCGGAGTTCCCAGCGGAAGACGTGTTGGTCGACCCCGTTTTGCTCGAAGCTGCGTCCCGTGGCCGGGCCGAAGCATTTCAGCCAGCGGACTGCTTTGCGCAGGTTCTGGGTTTTTTCCGGATTGTTTTGGGGGAAGAGTTCGGAGGCTTCGGTGGTCAGATCCGCGAGGGCGGAGAGGTCGAACTTCCAGGCGACTTTGGCAGGGGGCGTGGCGGGGCGGTCGGTCTGGGCGAGGGAGTCCGCAAACTGCTCGGTGGCGGCTTTGGAGGAGCTGAGGAAGAGGGTGTCTTTATTGAGCGAGCTGCAGGGGAGCAGGTCTCCAGAGAAGAAGGGAAAACCGTAGAAGAAGGTGTTCCATCCGTTTCGCTCGGAGCTGATGGGGTCGGGGAGGGCGAATCCGGTGGAACCCGGGACGAGTTTGGAAAGTTTGGTGAGGGTGTTGTTGATCTGGCCCCAGCTCTGGCTGACTTCCTTGGGGTCCTGTATTTCGGAGCAGAAGGTGATTCTGGGGAGCTTTTTGCCTTTGCTTTCCGGGGGCAGTCCGGGCAGGGAGGGCAGTTTTCCATTGGCATCGATCACCCAGGCAGACTCGCCGCCGAGCGCCTTGGAGTTGAAGAGGTTGAGTGCCTGATTTGCCTGGAGGAGCTGGGGCAGAATGGTGCCCTCAAAAACCGCGACTTGGACGGCCATGGGATTGCCCTCTCCGGCGCTGGCGAGCCCTTCCTTGACTCCCGAGTAGAGAAGGGAGACCAAGGCCTCGAGCCATGCGCGGCTGTTTTTGGCGAACTCGGCGCGCGTTTTCCAATTCAACCCCAAGATGACACCAGGTTGCTGGATGAGATGGGAAAAACGGGGCGGATTGGCTTGTTCCAGCCCCGCGGAACGGAAGCCGCCGAAGCTTTCGCTTTGGAGGGAACCATCCCACCACAGCGCACTCACCATGGGAAGCGCCTGCCTTTCGAACACGGCGGCCTCCAGTTGCGAGTACGCCTCGATTTGGGGAGCCAGTTTGGCTGCGAGCGGCTGCAAGGCAGGCTGCTTTTGGAGAACTTTGAGCCCTCCCTCCAGGATGGGGGTCAAGGGGTGGGGATTGACGAGGGCGCTCAGCGCGGACGCTGAGGCGTAGGAGAGCGCGATCAGGTTTTTATCCGCGTGCGCTAGCAAGGGAGCCCATTCCGGGGAGGCTAGCAGCGAGCTCTCGGGAGAGGCCGCAAACTGGAGGGATTCCGTGGATTTTCCGAGCGATACGACGAGGTACCCGTCGACCATGCCCCATGCGAGGGAGAGCTTCTTGGATTGGAGCTGGGAGAGGATTTGTTCCGCCGTGGTTTTGGCCTCGGCTGGGAAGCTCTGTGGGAGACCGGCGAGGAGGGCGGCCTTTTGCTCGTTACTCAGGAGGCGGTCGCCCGAGGTGGTGAGCACCTCAAAACGGCCGGCGGATGTCGTGATTTGGGAGCGGGTCACCATTTCCTTCGGGAGGCCGGAGAGCGCTTCCTCCGTGAGGAGCGCCTGCAGAGCGGGCTCGGCGTTGGCGCACTTGATTCCGATCCAAAGCGGCGGGAACTCGAATTGCGCGACCAGTTTCGCGACGCGCGCGAGGTGATCGGGGTTGCGGAGCAAACTCTGGAGATTGGGGAGGGAACTCCGGGGCGAGAAAGGCTCTCCTTCGGCTGGGTCGGAACCCAGGGCCGCGGTGAGGGTGGTGGAAAGGTTGATTTCATTCTGGAGCGAGCCGAGTTGCTGCAGGAGTCGCAGCTGCTCGGAAGCTCCTTTCCCTGCGGCAAAAAACACGTTCTGGAGGGTCAGGTTTTTGAGGGGCTCCGGAAGCTTGTCCCATGGACTGGAGGCGCCGTCCTTCGCGGGAAAGAGGGAGGCGACTTCTTTCCAGAACTGGGTGTTCCGAACCCGCGCGAGATGCGATTCGAGGTTGGTCGAACCGGCGTACCATTCGGTGTCTGCGGGAAGTTTGGAGGCAAAACCGAGCTTCGCGGCATGGGTGACGAGGGATGCTGCGGGAGCGGACTCGGGTTTTGCAGCGGAGGGCTCGGGCTTGGAGGGGGAGCAGTGCGTGAGAGCGAAGGGCAGCGCGAGCACGGCGAGGGCTCTCAGAAGCGGGCGGGAGCGATCGCGGGGGATTGTGAGGGAAGCGGAGCGGGATGGGATGGCTTTCATGAGCAGATAATGAGCGGTTTGGGCGAGGGGGGCTCCGAGGGTGCGCGGATTCAATCAGTGCCCCGGCGCTTGCGCGATTATAAGCGCAGGCCGAATTTGGAATGTCTCAGGAGGCAGGGAGCCGGCACTCGGGGGCTTGCAGAGGCGTTTGCCTCTGAGCGGAGCTCGCGTCTGGGCAGATGCCCGGCACGGGGTGCCTGAGGGATTTGGGGCAAAGGACGTCAGCGCGCGCGGGATGGAAGGCGGGCCTCAGCTGCTGGGCCGGAGCATGGCCCGGGGGACTTTCCTCGGGTGGACCGCAACGAGGAAGCGATGGCCGCGGCAGCGCGCTGGGAGGGAGCCGATTCGGGAGTGGGCAGGGAGGTGCCCCCAAGGCGCGTGAGGGAGGGTCAGCGGGAAGGTCAGCGCGAGATGTCGGACTGTCCGAGAATGGTAAACCCGTGGCTGGTGAGGACGGCGGTGGCGCACTCGTTGTCCTCCACGTGGAGGGCCAGCGCGGTGCGGCCGCGGGGCCGGGTCAGCAGGGCGTAGGAGCCGAAAATGTTCACATCGGCGGCGAGGAGGGCGGCGAGGAGTTCCCCGAGCTCGGTGGCTCCCTCCACCAACTCCACGACCACCAACTCGCACACGGCATAGGCGATCTCGTATTCCGCAAAGATATTTTGCACGGACTCCGGATCACTTACGACGATGCGGACGATGGCGGTATCCGCCGAGTCCTGGACGCTGATGGCCACCACGTGGATGTTGTGACTGTTGAGCAGCGTGACGACGGACATCAGCGCACCCACTTTGTTGGCGAGGAAGATGGAGAACTGGGTGACGCGGGGTCCCCCGATTTTTTCGGCGGTCGAGAGTGGATCGAAGTCCATGGGATTAAGAGAAGCGAGGAAAGGCGAAGGGGCGGGCGGATGCCGGCGGGGAGTGGCTTGGGAGGGGAAAGGGGCCTGGGAAGGTGTTCGGAGGGTGAGGAAAGAATCGAGAGCGGGTGGGCGTCAGTTGCGCTTGAGGTTGATGTCCCCGAGGAGTGAGGCCGCCAGCTCGGACAGGGCGCGGGCCTCCTCGGGGGAGGGCGGGGGCAGGGGGGGGGCGGCCAGGAGTCTTTCCAGCTCCGCCAGGCGGCTGCGGATGCGGGTGACCGTGGGGTCGGTCTGCAGCTTTTCGCTCAGGGACGCCGTGCGTTCGCGCACGACCTCGGCGGCGACGGGTTGGCGCAGGAGGGAGGCGGTCTCCGGGGAGTAGCGCTCGCAGACCAGCGAGGCCACCACCTCGGTGGCCCGCATCCACGCGCCGAGCGTGAGCAGGGCGATCAAGTCGTCGTCGGCATGTTTGCGCAGGGTGCCCTCCAGTTCGGCACGGGTGGTTTCCATCTCCCGCCGCAGCCCTCCCCAGTCGTGGCGTTCGGCGCAATCCACCAGGCTCTTGGAGTGGTCGAGCAGTTCGGTCTGCACGCCCAAGGGGCGCGCCAGCGCAAGGATGTCTTTGCTCAGGTTCTTGGACTGCTGCACATCCTCGGCGGAGGCGGCCAGGAGCACGTCGGCGAAAACGCCCCCCAGGGTGAGGGCGTTTTGGGCGCGGCTTGCAAAAGTGGTTGGAGCAGGGGGACGGAAGCGGGAGGCCCAGTCGGGCTTGCACAGCCGCGCGAGGCCCAGGAAAAGCTCTTCGGGATTTTGCGCCGCCCCGGGGCTCGAAGCGGAACCCTGCGGGGTGGAGAAACTCGCGGACGGCGAGGCAGCCCGAACGAAAGGCTGGGCCTCCGCCAGGGGCAGGGCCTCCGCCAGGGGCAGGGCCTCCGCCAGGGGCAGGGCCTCCGCGTGCGACCAGCCCGCGGGGGAGCAGAGGGAGCATAGGAGGAACCCCAGGAGCCAGACCAGCCCATGCCGCGGCCGCGGCCACGGCGCCTGCGGGGCACCGCAGAGGCACCCCAAGGGGCCCTGCAGCGGTCCCTGCGCCGAAGAGGGGGGGTGCGGCTGACACTGCGTCATAAGTGACTGAAGATACCCCAGCGCCGGGGTGGTGTCAGGTTTCTTTTGTTTCAGGGATTCGCCGGAAACCCGCTCAGGCATTCCTCCAGGGGACGCCGGTCAGGGGAGCTTCCGAACGGCCTCCATCACGAGCGAGGGGGTGAGAAGTTCCGGCAAAATCACGGGGTCCCCCTCCCTGGCCGGATACAGCAGGTAGAAAGGCACGGCGATGCGCTGGAACCGGTGAAGCTCGGCGGTGACCACCGGGTCGCCGTGGGTCCAGTCGGCCTTCATCAGAACGACGCCGGCCTTGCGGAAAGCCTCCATCACTTCGGGTTTGGAGAGGGTGCCCCGTTCGTTGACTTTGCAGTTCAGGCACCAGTCCGCGGTGAAATCCACAAAGACAGGGTGACCGGCGGCACGCTCCGAGGCGACTCGCTCCGGGGAGAAGGGGACCCATGGCAGGGAGCCCGGGGCGGCAGCGGCGGTTTGGGTGGGGGTCTGGCTGAGGGGTTCCTTGAGGAAGAACAGGAATCCCGCCGCGGTGATCCCGAGGGCGAGGAGCAGGGCGATCAGACGGGAGCGGAGGGTTCCGAGGAGCCAGCAGGCAAGTCCCAGTCCCAGCAGAAAGCTGCAGGTGGCCGAGACCGCCTCGGCCCCGCGGGATGTCCCGAGCACGTTCAGCAGCCACACGGCGACGCCCAGCATGACGAAGCCCATGCCCTGCTTGAGGCGCTCCATCCAGAGGCCGGGCTTGGGGAGGAATCGCAGAAGGGCGGGATTGGTGGTCAGGAGCAGGTAGGGAAGGCTCATCCCGAGAGCGATGGTCAGGAAAAGGAGGATGACCGAGGTGGGCGGCTGGCTGACGGCGAAACCCAGGGTCACCCCGAGGTAGGGTGCGGTGCAGGAGGTGCCCAGAAGCGTGGTGAAAAGCCCGTGCAGAAAAGCCCCTCCGTACCCGTGCTGACCCGAAAGGGCGCTCATGCGGGCTGTGGCGCCGCTGGAGAGGGTGATTTCAAACACGCCGAGCAGGTTCAGGCCGAAGGCAAACACGGCGGAAAGCAGCCCCACGAGCACCCACGGGTTCTGAAATTGAAACCCCCAGTTCAGACTGCCTCCCGCGGCCTTGAGCACAATCACGGCCCCGGCCAGCGCGAGGAAAAATGCGAAGACTCCCGCCGTGAAGGCCAGTCCCAAGCGGAGCACCTTGCGCGGGTCCTGTCCGGCCTGTTGGGTGAAGCCGAAGATTTTAAGCGCGATGACGGGGAGTACGCAGGGCATCAGGTTGAGCAGGAGCCCTCCGATGAAGGCGCCCCAAAGGGCGTTGGCCAGGCCTCTGGAGGGAGCGGACGGGGTGGGGGTCTGCTGGGCGGGCTTGGTAGGGACGCTTGCGGAGGTGGGGGCTGCGGCCTGGGCGAGGGGGACTTCCCAGCCCTGCCGGGGGCCCTCCGGAGCGTTCAGCACCACGAGGACACTCCAATGGGTTCCTGCCGGATCGGGTTCCGCGATGGGGATGCGGAACCGGCGGTTGGCCGGGGAATCGGCGGGGAGTTCGGCGGGATGTTCGGGGGTGAGTCCCTGAGGCGGGATGGGGAAAAGCTCCACCCGGTTTCCTGCAGGTACGCCTTGCAGGGAAACGAGGAGGGCATCTTTTTCACGGCTCCACTGAATCTGGAAAGGGGGGGGCGAGGAGAGGGGGAGTTGCGCTTGGGCTTTTTTGAAGAGGTCCGCATGGGCGTCGGAGGGGGTGCCTGCGGGGAGGCGCAGGGAGAGCTCCGCTTTTCCGGGGAGGCAGGTCTCCGAGCAGACAAACCACTTGAGGGAGGCTTTGAAGGTGAACTCCGAACCGGACAGGGAGGCGGGGGGGGTGATGAGGAAGGGGAGCAGGAGTTCCTCGTGGTAGACGTTGGTGAAAAGGGCGCCCTGCGAGGAGAGGCTCTGGGGCAGGGGCCAGCGGACGGGGCTGACGGAGAACCCCTCGGGGAGTTCCCAGCGCACGGAGGGGGCCGCGCCGGAGTCACCGGGGAACTGCCAGTAAAGGTGCCAGTCTTTCGCGAGTTCAAAGCGGACGAGCACCGGGAAGGGGGAACCGGGGGCGATGGCGGTGGTTCCCGGCACGAGGGATGCGGTGCACTCCGAGGGCGAGGGGAGGGAGCCGGCGGCGGGTTTGGCTTGCAGGAATGCGTTGCCTTGGGCGGGGGCCTCGGGTTGCGGAAGCAAAAGCAGGAGGGAGAACAGGGCGAGGAGAGCGGCTCGGTACATGGCGGGGGACATAGAGGGGGACTTCACTTGGACTCTTCTGGGGGGGAGCGCGTTCAAGAAGAGGCAGAGGATGGGGGGAGGCGTTCTTGGTGTCGATCCCCGTGGGAGGGGATCGTGTTTCGCGGGGGATCGCGGATTGGCAGAGGGGGAGGTTTGCCGTAAGGGTTTTTGCCATGTCCATAGCCACCAAGACGGGCGACGCGGGAGTGACGGGATTGATGTTCAATCGACGGGTTCCGAAGACGCATCCCCGGGTGCTGGCCTACGGGAGTTTGGACGAGTTGAACGCGGCGCTCGGCATGGTGCGGGCGTTCTGTGAGGTGCCGTTGGTGGCGGAGCAGGTGCTGACGATCCAGAAGGAGTTGGTGGTGGTCATGGGGGAGCTCGCGGTGGCGTCGGGAGATCTTCAGAAGTATTTGGAAAAAGGGTACAAACAGACGGAAGAGCGGATGGTTGGGCGGTTGGACGGGTTGGTGGAGGACCTGGAGAAAAACCACCGGATCACCTTCGAGGGGTGGGCAACCCCCGGAGCGACCAAGGGGAGTGCCTGCTTGGATGTGGCCCGAACGGTGTGTCGAAGGGCCGAACGCGAGGTGGTGGCTCTGGCGCAGACGGGGGCCGGGGTGAATGCGGTGGTTCTGCGTTATCTGAATCGGCTGTCCGACCTGCTCTGGTTGTGGGCGCGGTGGGTGGAGACCGTGCAGGCGGAAGGCTCCTCCTAGGCCTTCGCGGTCTGCGCCGACTTTTCGAGGCGTCCTCGCGCCTTCACCGCGGCGGCTTCGCTTGGCGCCGCATCTTGCGGTAGCGGCCTGGAGGCTCGCCAAACGACCGCTTGAACACCCGGGAAAGGTAGAACGGGCAGCCAAATCCGCACGCCTCCGCGATTTCCGCGAGCGGCTTGGAGGTGCTGGTCAAGAGCTGCTCCACCTCGCGGAGACGCCGCTCGTTGAGCCATTCCATCGGACGTTTCCCCGTGTGCTTCCGAAATAGACGCCCGAGGTAGTCGGGATGGACTCCGGCCGCGTGGGCCCACTCCGGCAGGGTGAATTCCCGGGAGAGGTTGGCGATCGCCCACGTCTCCGCCGCGAGGACGCGCTCAATCGGGGCGACAGGCTCCAGGGCGTCGGGAGCCACCGAGGGTCGGAGTATTTCAACCAGACTCGACACCCAACGCAGAAGGGCGCCCGTCACCAAAATGTCGCGATGGGGAAGGGATTCGTACTGCGGCTTCAATGCGGGGGGCACCGCGGGGATCTCCCGTGTGGAGCGATGCCTTTTGAACAGGCCAAGCACCCGTTCAAACTCGCGCACATACCGGCCGGGCTCTCGAAGTCGATACCTCCGTTGAAAATCAAAGTGCAGCAGGCTGTTTGCGGCGCCTTCCTGCTCGATGGCTAACGCGGCCGACAAGCTCACGTGCGGTCGCTCCGGATTCTGCCCCCCCACAAATTCCTCGCCCCCTCGAATCACCAGAAGTTCTCCCGCTTCGAGTTCATGGTGGACCCCGTTCACTCGGATCCAGCAGCCTCCCGTCTCCACGTAGAAAAAACAGATTTTGTCCGCCGCCAGCCGAGACGGGAGGATGCTCCACTCCGGATATCCCGCGTAGCGTCCAAACCACTGCATTCGCACCCCGAATCGCGATTCATAGGCGGTCGTCCAGTCCGATAGATAGGGGCGGGTGGGCATGAGGGGCGCGGCGCTCCCTTTGTCCGGTCCCCGGTCTGCGGAAACAAGTCTCAGGAATCGCCGGAGCTTGGAGAGGGCGGGAATCCCCCCCGGAAAGGGCTCGCAGGGATCCTGTCTGAAACCGAGGTCGGAAAAGGATAGAAATTCGCTCCCCTGCCTGCATTCCGTACCCCCCCATTTGCGGATACGTTGCTCCCCGTTCGCAGCCCCCCTACGCCTTTCCTCCCCCCGGGTTGATTTTCGTCTCCCTCCCTATGGCATTCCCGCTCCCGCTCTTTTCCTTTGGTCGGTTTGCGCTGCTCCGAGCGCTGTTGGTGGGGGGCGTGCTGTGGGGGATGGGATGTCTGCACGCGCATGCTGAGGTCGACTATGCCCGGACCATCAAACCGCTTCTCAAAGAGCGCTGCTACGCCTGCCATGGCGCGCTGAAGCAGAAAGGGGGGCTGCGCATGGACACGCTCGAGTTCATGCGCAAGGGCGGGGAGTCCGGTCCGGGGATTTTACCGGGGGACGCCTCGCGGAGTCTGATTTTGGAACGTGTGACCACGGCTGATGAGACCGAGTGGATGCCGCCCACGCACGAAGGGGAGCGGTTGAATGCGGAGCAGGTCCGGCAGTTGAGGGAGTGGGTTCAGGGGGGAGCCCGGGGGATGGAGGGGGAAAAGGCGGAGCGATCGCCGCGGGAACACTGGGCGTTTCAGCCGCGGGTTCGGCCCGTGGTTCCGGCAGTGCGGGAGGCGTCGTGGGTGCGCAATCCGGTGGATTCGTTTGTGCTGGCGCGTCTGGAAGCCGAGGGGCTGCGACCGGCGCCGGAGGTGTCGCGGGAGGTCCTGGTGCGGCGTGTGTACGTCGATTTGGTGGGCGTACCGCCCTCGTGGAAGGAGCTGCAGGCGGGCTTGAAGGCTGCGGAACCGGATTGGTACGAGCGCCTGGTGGACCGGCTTCTGGCCGATCCCCGGCACGGGGAGCGTTGGGGGCGGCACTGGATGGACATCTGGCGCTTTAGCGACTGGTGGGGGCTCGGGCCCGAGTTGCGCAACAGCCAGCGGCACATGTGGCACTTTCGCGACTGGATCATCGAATCGCTCAACGCGGACACCCCGTACGACACGATGGTGCGTCTCATGCTCGCGGCGGATGAGATCGCACCGGAGGATCCCTCGCGCCTGCGCGCCACGGGCTTTCTCGCGCGAAACTGGTTTCTATTTAACCGGAACGCCTGGATGGAGGAGACGGTCGAGCATGTGGGCAAAGGGTTCCTGGGACTCACGATGAACTGTGCGAAGTGCCATGACCATAAGACGGATCCGATCACACAGACCGACTTCTACCGGGTTCGCGCGGTGTTTGAGCCGTATGACATCCGGATGGATGTCGTTCCAGACGAGGTGGATTTGCTGAAGAATGGGATCCCTCGGGCGTTTGACGGGCGCAAGGAGGTGCCGACCTATCGTTTCATTCGGGGCGAGGAGTCCCGTCCTGACAAGACGCACGCGATTGCCCCGGACGCCCCCCACTTCTTCCGGGAACGGCCGTTGGCGGTGGAGCCGGTGGCCCTGCCCGTCAGCGCCGCGGAGCCGGAGCGCCAACCGTGGGTGCTGGATGCCTATCTCTCGGCGGCAAAACGCAAACTCGAATCGGCCCGGAAGGCTTACGAAAGCGCGCGCCGCGGGGCGGAGCCGGAGCCGCATTCCGCGGGTTCGGTCTCCTCCGAGCAGACGCCACGGACGTCGCCTGGCGGGGCGGCTTTGGAGATGGCGCGTTTGGAAATGGAGGAGGCCGAGGCGGAGTGGACCAGCACGCAGCGGAGGGTGGAGGCGGTCCGTGCGGGATGGACCCACGGGGGAAGCGAGTTGGAGGTGTCCGCGAGGATGGCTGCGGTGCGCGCGGAACGGGATTGGGCGGTGGCGAGCGCGCTGCGTTCCGTGGCGGTGCAAAAGGCCGCGGTCGCCAAGGCGGCGCTCGAAAAGCGCGCAGAGGCCGAGAAAAAGCTGCGAACGGCGGAGGAGGAACTGCAAAAGGCGCGGGCGTCCGCGGCCAAGGAGCCGGTGGCTGCGGACGGCTTTCGTCCGTTGCCGGGGGCAAAATGGATGGCGACGCGTTTCCTGAATTCCTCCAAGGATGATCCGATCGTCTCCTTTCCGAAGACCAGTTCCGGCCGCCGGAAGGCGTTTGCGGAATGGGTCACCGATACGGGCAACCCTTTGACTGCAAGGGTTGCGGTGAACCATCTCTGGGGAAGGCATTTCGGGTTTTATCTGGTGGGCACACCTTTCGACTTTGGACGGGCGGGTTCGGCGCCGACGCATCCGGAACTGCTCGACTGGCTGGCTTCCGAGTGGGTGGAGCACGGCTGGAGCATGAAGCATTTGCATCGGCTCCTGGTCACCTCTTCCACATACCGCATGTCCTCTTCCATCCGTGGACGGGAGGCTGAACAGTCGCGAGATCCGGATAATCGCATGATCTGGAGGCGGGTTCCGATCCGGATGGAGGGGGAGGCGATACGGGATTCGATGCTGGCTTTATCTGGGGCGATGGATTGGACGCTCGGAGGACCGAGCATTACGGGGGCGGCCCAGGCGGCCTCGAAGCGGCGGAGCGTGTACTTTTTCCACTCCAACAATGAGCGGGATTTGTTTTTGACGACGTTTGATGGGGCGATGGTGCGGGAGTGCTACCGCCGCGAGCAGAGCGTGTTGCCGCAGCAGGCGCTGGCCATGATCAACGGCACGCTCTCCCAGGAATCCGCGAAAGGGATCCAGATGCAGATCGAGCGCGCCCTTCGTGAGTGCGGGATGGATTCGGATGCGGAGTTTGTGAGGGCGGGCTTCTTGTATGTGACAGGCGTGCCTCCGGAGGAGTCCGCCCTGGCGGCTAGCCTTCGGGCGCTGGAGCGGTGGAAGGGCGGTGCCTCGAACCCGGGTTCGCAGGCGAAGGCGCGGGAGGCGTTTTTGTGGGTCCTCCTCAACCACAACGACTTTGTAACCCTACGTTAGGAGAAAAAACGATGAACCCCGCTTCCGAAAATCCCGCTGTAAATCCGGATCACGCACTTCCTCGCCGGGAATGGTTCCGCAGCCTGGGCGGTTGCATGGGCATGGTGGCGCTGAAGTCCCTGCTCGGAAACGAGCTTCGGGCCTCGTCCTCCGCATGGCGTCCGCCGGACGGGCTGCCGCATCGGACTCCGAAGGCGAAGCGGGTGATCTGGCTTTTCATGAATGGCGGGGTGAGCCACATGGAGAGTTTTGATCCCAAGCCCATGCTCAACCGTTACGCGGGCAAGACGATAGCCGAAACGCCGTTTGCCGAGGTGCAGGATCCGAAGAAGCTCGCGCTGGAGCGTCTGGTGGTCCCGGACGCGAATGGTAACCAGCGGAACAAGATCTATCCGTTGCAGGTAGGGTTTGCCAAACACGGGCAGTCTGGGATCGAGGTGAGCGACTGGTTCCCTCACATCGCCTCGAACATTGATAAGATCGCGGTGGTGCGCTCGATGTACACGACCGACAGCAACCACGCCGCGCAGACGCAGTTCCATTCTGGAAGGAACCTGCTGGATGGGCACTTTCCCACCCTCGGAGCCTGGGTCCACTACGGGCTGGGCAGTCTGAATGAGGATTTGCCGCGTTTCGTCTCCATGGGAACCCGGGAGTACTGGAACAATCGCGACGGGCATTACCTGGGGCCTGCGCATGATGCGATTCCGCTGCGGGTGGACCCTGCGAACCCTCTGGATTTCGGGCGCTCGAGCGGAGATCGGAAGAGCACAC
>JBEBAG010000258.1:0-2603 GCA_041159065.1 Verrucomicrobiota bacterium
CGGGAAAGACGCGGAGGGTGACCTTGTGATGGGTGAAAGGGTAGGTGGTTTGGAAGATGGGAGCGAGGGATGGGGGGGAGGCGAGGGCGGGGAGTTTCCAGAGGCCGCCGGCGCGGCGTCCGGTGTGTTGTTCGAGCAGCAGGGCGTGGTCGTGGAGGATCCAGGCGGCGTTTTCCTCAAGCGGGACGATCTTGCGGCGCGGGGATTTGCGCGGGACGGTCTCCGGGTCCTTGGCGTGGCAGTGGGTGGAGACGGGGCAGTCGTGGCAGCGGGGCTTGCGCGGGGTGCAGAGGAGGGCCCCAAGTTCCATCAGGGCGGAGTTGTGGGCGCGCCCGCCGGATTCGGAGGGGAGAAGCCGGCGGGCAAACTCCCAGAGGAAGTCCCTGCCCTGGGCGGAATCGATGGGGTGGGTGAGGTCCGCGAGGCGGGCGAGGACGCGGGCGATGTTGGCGTCGACGGCGGGGGCGGGAAGGTCGAATGCGAAGGAGGCGATGGCTCCGGCGGTGTAGGCGCCGACTCCCGGGAGGGAGGCGAGGTGTTCGGGGTTTTGGGGGAGGCGGCCCTCGAAGCGTTCGAGGACGGATTGGGCGGCGCGGTGGAGGTTGCGCGCGCGGGAGTAGTAGCCCAAGCCCTGCCAGAGGGTGAGGACGTCCTCCTCGGAGGCGCGTGCGAGGGATTCGAGGGTGGGAAAGCGTTGCATCCAGCGGGAGAAGAAGGGCAGGACGGTGGCGACCTGGGTTTGTTGGAGCATGAACTCGCTCACGAGGACGGCGTAGGGGGCGGGGTGTGTGCGCCAGGGGAGCTCGCGTCCGTGGGAGAGGAACCACGCGCTGAGCTTGCGGCGAATCACTTGTGCCTCGGAAGGAGAAGGAAAATCATCGCTCACGGGGCGGGATTCTAGCGAGACTTCGGCAAGCTGCATGTCTTCCGAATCAAAAAACCGCCCGGCTTCCGCCTCCAAGCCGAACCATCACACCTGCCCGATCCTGCCGGAGCAGGCGAACCGGTTGCGGGGCCTCCTGCTGGCGCGGGGGTGGGAGTTTGAGGCCAGGCCGTACATGCTGTTTTTCGCGAGGCAGGGCAAGGTGACCGTTTCGGTGTACGAGAAGGGGCCGAAGGTGGTGGTGCAGGGGAAAGGCATGGAGGAGTTTGTGCAGTTCGTGTTGGAGCCGGAGGTTTTGGGGGGCGTGGGAATGGGGGGCGTGGGAATGAGGGGGGAGGATTCCGGAGGGGACGCGGCCGAGGAGGAGGCGCATCCGGATTGGTTCACGCCGCATCTGGGGATTGATGAGAGCGGGAAGGGGGATTTTTTCGGACCCCTGGTGATTGCGGGGGTGTATTCGGACCGCGGGATGGCGCGCCAGTGGCGCCGGGCTGGGATTCAGGACAGCAAGGCCATTGGCAGTGATGCGCGGATTCGGCAGCTGGCGCGGGTGATTCGGGAGACTCCGGGCGCGGAGGTGAGCGTGGTGTTGATTGGCCCCCAGCGGTACAACGAGCTGTATCAAAAGTTTGGGAACCTGAACCGGTTGCTGGCCTGGGGGCACGCGCGGGTGATCGAAAATTTGCTGGAGCAAAAACCGGACTGCCCGAGGGCGTTGAGTGATCAGTTCGCGAATCCGAGCCTGGTGCGGCGTGCGCTTTTGGAGCGGGGCCGGCAGATTGTGTTGGATCAACGCACGAAGGCGGAGAGCGACCCGGCGGTGGCGGCGGCTTCGATTCTGGCGCGGGAGGCTTTTGTCCAGTGGCTCCAGGACCAGGCGAAGGAGTTTGGGGCTCCGCTGCCGAAGGGGGCTTCGGCGGGGGTCAAGCAGGTGGGGAGGGAGCTGGTGCGCCAGCACGGCGGGGAGGTGCTTCGGCGGATAGCAAAAGTGCACTTTAAGACGGCTGCAGAAATTCTATCTCATTCTCAAACAGAGTACTTGCCGAGATTCGGGGAATCGTATTAGGGTTTGCGAACCTATGGGGACACTGACCAAAAGAGACCTAGTCGTTCAAATCAGCAATGAGACCGGACTTGTTCAGTCTCAGGTGTTTGATGTCGTTCAGCGCACGTTGGATCACATTACCGATGCGTTGGCTCGGAATGAGAACGTGGAGCTGCGTAATTTCGGGGTGCTCGAAGTGCGCCTCACCAAGCCCCGCGTGGGGAGAAACCCCAACAAGCCGGGCAGTTCCTTCACGATTCCGGCCCGTGCCACGGTGAAATTCAAGCCGGGCAAGGTGATGCGCGAGCGGGTGCTCAAGCTTTCCCCCGCACTCAAAAAAGCGGCCGACGGCCCCGCGAAGAAAGAGCCAGCGAAGAAGAAAAAGTAATTTCCGGATAGACCGGACCCTGGAAGGTCCAGAGTTCCTCTGTCGAAGGCCCCTTTTCTCTGCGAGAAGAGGGGCCTTTTGGCGTCTGGGTGGCGCGTCCGGGGGGGCTCTTGGGGGAAGGGGGCGGCCTCGGAAGGGAGGTTGACGATGGGCAGACGCGGTGACAACAAGGGGTGAGAAACTCATGGACCGCATCTCACTTTTGGTTCTACCGCTTGCCGCCTTCGCCTTTGGGGCTGATGGAATAAGGGGCGAACCGGGGGAGGAACGGGCGGGGGGAACCCGTT
>JBEBAG010000259.1:0-13812 GCA_041159065.1 Verrucomicrobiota bacterium
GTTCACGTGCTCGACGCGGCCGAGAAACCGGCTCCCAAACCCAACATCCTGTTCATCCTCGCGGACGATCTGGGTAGCGCGGATACCGTTCCCCCCGGGGCACTCGGTTTGATGAAGCTCCGAACCTCGCGCGCCACGCAGGACGCGGGCTGACGTTTACCATCTTCCACACCCGTTTGCCCGTCGTTTGGGAAGAATGTAGGAAGAGGCGGAGGAACTCCTGCGCGGAGCGTGGGCCGCGCTCCACGTGGGTCTCGGATGGCTGGCTCCCCGGGGGCGGGAACTGGTCCTCCGAGGGGCCCTCTGCGACCCCGGATGTCTGTCAGGGCGAGTTAGGCCTCAAGCAGGGGCTCCCCAACGAGGTCGTAAACCTGTGCTCCGGTGATCTTAACGGAAATGAATTCGCCGACTGGGGCGGGGGTGCTGAGGAGAATCCGGCCGTCGATGTCGGGGGCATCCGCCGCGGCACGCGCGACGTTCGGTTGGTCCACGAGGGCGCGGAGGGTTTTGCCGATCTCGGCTTTGGAAATTTCCGCGGCGATTTTCTGCTGCAGTTTCATCGCCTTGCGGAAGCGCGCCTGCTTCACCTTCTGGGGGAGTTGCTCTTCCATTTTGGCTGCTTTGGATCCCTCTTCTTGGGAGTAGGTGAAGACGCCCATCCGCTCAAAACGCGTGCGCCGGATGAAGTCCAGGAGGTACTCAAACTCCTCTTCCGTTTCCCCGGGAAATCCCACGATGAAGGTGGTGCGAATCGCGATGCCGGGGATGCCCGCGCGGATGCGGGCGATGAGGGTTTCGATATGTTCGCTGGAGGTTTCCCGTTGCATGAGCTGGAGCATCCTCGGGTGGATGTGCTGCAACGGCATATCGATGTAACGGCACACCTTGGGACATTCCGCGATGCACTCGATGAGCTCCTGGCTCCAATGCGCGGGGTGCGTGTAGAGAAGTCGGATCCAGAAATCGCCTTCGATGGCGTTGAGTTCCCGCAGCAGATCGGTGAGGGCGGTTCCTCGGGAGGAGTCCACGGGCTGGCGCGGTCCGGCTTTCTGATCCCACGAGTCCATGCCGAAGTAGGTGGTGTCTTGGGAGATGAGATTGATCTCCTTAACGCCCTCGGCGACGAGGCCGCGCACCTCGGCGACGACGGACTGCACGGTCCGCGAACGGTGTCTTCCCCGCATTTGGGGAATCACGCAGAACGAGCAGGGGTGATTGCAGCCCTCGGCGATTTTCGTGAAAGCGGTGTGGCGCGGGGTGAGTCGAACGCGGGGCGTGTTCCAGTCCGGAATGTAGACGGGCTTGCGCGAGACCACGTTGAGGGGCTCCCATGCGTCATTGGTGAGCGCCTTTGCGGAGGAGTGGGTTTTGGAGAGCAGTTTTGGGGAGGGACTCCGGTCCAGGACCTGTCTGACGAGGGAGCCGGTGTCGGCCACCTGGTCCAAGCCGAGGAAGGCGTCCACTTCGGAGAGCTCCGAGACCAGCTCCTTGGAGAAACGCTGCGCCATGCAGCCCGCCACGATGAGGCGCTGTCCGGCCCTTTTCTTGAGACCGCGTTTTTCGTGGGATTCGAGAATCGCCTCGATGGATTCCTCCTTCGCGGAGTCGATGAAAGCGCAGGTGTTGACGATGAGCACATCGGCTTCGTCCGCATTCGCCGTGATCTCCATGCCCTCGGACCGAACGGAGCCGAGCATGATCTCGGCATCCACGAGATTCTTCGCGCAGCCGAGGCTGATCATTCCGACTTTGGGTTGGGTCTTCGCTGAGGTGGTCATGTCAAAAGCCGGTAGGGTAGCGCAGGCGTTGCAAAATTCGAGCACCGACGGCGATCAAGTCGGGTGGAGTCTAGTTTGCCGGGAGCGGGGCCGCATCCAGCACGGGAGGGGCCGGGGGTTTCTTGAGCTGGGCGAAAACGGCGGGAACGAAAAAGAGGGTGGCGGCGGTGGCGAGGAAGAGGCCTCCGATGACCGCGCGGGCGAGCGGGGCATTCTGTTCGCCGCCTTCGCCCAGTCCGAGCGCCATGGGAACCATGCCGATCATCATGGCCAGGGCCGTCATGATGACGGCACGCAGTCGGGTGCCTGCGGCCTCGAGGGCGGCCGCCTCCGGCGAACGACCCGAGGCGAGGCGCTCGCGAGCGAAACTGACGACGAGCACGGAGTTTGCCGTGGCCACTCCCAGACTCATGATGGCCCCCATGAGCGCGGGCACGCTCAGCGTGGTCTGGGTGAGGTGCAAGCTCCAGAGCACCCCGGCGGCGGCGCCCGGCAGGGCCATGATGATGATGAAGGGGTCGAGCCAGCTTTGGAAATTCACCACCAGGAGCAGGTAGATCAGCAGCACGGCGGCGCAGAGCCCCCAGCCGAGACTGGTGAAGCTGCTGCGCATGGTTTCGGCCTGGCCTCGGAGTTCGATGAAACTTCCGCGGGGCAGTTCCTTGCGGAACTGTGCGAGTACGGGTTTCAAGTCGGAGAGAACGCTTCCGAGGTCGCGACCATCCACGCCGGCGTAGACGTTGATGACGGGCATGATGTTGTAGTGGCTGATGACGGGGGGGCCTTGCGCGCGGCGGATGCTGGCAAGGTTGGCGAGCAGCTGTCCGTCCCCGTCGCCCGGCGTGTTTTGGGTGACGGGCACTTCCCGGAGGGCGTTGAACGAGTCGATGGCGTTTTCGGGAGCGCGGAAGTTGACGAGGTATTGGACGCCGATTTTGGGGTTGAGCCAGTAGATGGGTTGCACCTGTCCGCTTCCGCTCAAGCTCAGGAGGATGGCGTTGGCGACGTCCCGTTCGTTCAGATTCATGAGCGCGGCCCGTTCGCGATCCACCTCGAGCTCGAGTTTGGGAAGGTCGGCGGGTTGCTGGATGCGGACATCGACCATGCCGGGGATGGTCCGGATGCGCTCTGCCAGTTTGGTGGCGATGGCCCGATTGGAGGTTTGGTCGCGGCCGAGCAATTGAATGTCAAAGGGGGCGGGCAGCCCGAAGTTGAGGGTCTGGCTGACGATGTCGGCTGGGAGAAAGTAGAAGAGGGTGCCCGGGAACTCGCGGTTGAGTTCGCGCCGCAGCAGTTTCTGGTAGTGGGCGGAAGGGGCGTGCGGGTGGGCGAGGGAGATGAGGATGTCCGCGTCGCCGGTGCCGAGAAGCCCGTTGTTGGAGTAGCTCAGGCTGATGCCGGAGTTGGGAATGCCGATGTTGTCGAGAATGCCGGAGATTTCGGAGGGCGGGATGAGTTGGAGAATGCGCTGCTCCACTTTTTCGACGAGCTGCGCGGTTTCCTCGATGCGGGTTCCGGAGCGTGCGCGCAGGTGAAGCTTGATCTGACCGGTGTCCACGGTTGGGAAGAAGTCGCGTCCGAGGAAGGGCAGGAGGGCCATGGAGAGGCTGCAGAGGAGCAGGAAGAAGAGGATGAACGTCTTTTTGCGGACGAGGCAGGCCTTGAGCACGCCAAGAAAGGCGGAGCGGAAGCGGTTGAAGAGGGACTCGAACCCATTCTGGATGGTGGCGAACAGGGTGCGGCGCTGGCTTCCATGCGGGGCGGACGCTTCATGGCCGTGGTGCGCATGATTGCGGTAGAACCACTGGACGAGCGTCGGGATCAGGGTGCGCGAAAGGGCGTAACTGGCCAGCATGGCAAAGACGACGGCCTCCGCGAGCGGGACGAAGAGGTAGTGGGCCACCCCGTTCAGGAAGAACATGGGGACGAATACGATGCAGATGCAGAGGGTGGAGACGAGCGCGGGGAGGGCGATCTCCTCGGCGCCGTCCAGGATGGCCTGCCGCAGGGGCTTCCCGAGAGCCATCTGGCGGTGGACGTTTTCAATCTCCACGGTCGCGTCGTCCACGAGAATGCCGACGGCGAGAGCGAGTCCTCCCAAGGTCATCAGATTGATGGTTTCGCCCAAGGCGCTCAGGATTCCGATGGAGCAGAGCACGGCGAGGGGAATGGAAATCGCGATGATGACGGTGCTGCGCCACGATCCGATGAAGAGCAGGATCATCAGTGCGGTGAGGGCCGCGGCGATCAACCCCTCCTTCAGCACCCCACTGATCGCGGCGCGCACAAAGAGGGATTGGTCGGAAAACTCCTTCACTACGAGGGAGGCGGTGACGGTGGAGAGCACCTTGGGCATCTGCTGCTTGATCTGGTTCACCAGACTCAGCGTGGAGGCCATGCCGGTTTTCATGATCGTCAGAAGCACTCCCCGATTGCCATCGTGGCGCACCACGTTCTGCTGGGGCTGCGATCCGTCCCTCACTTGGGCGACCTCCCGGAGCCGAATCGTGGTGCCGCTCACGGTGCGGATGGGGATGTCGTTCAGATCATCGAGGGCGATGGGACTGGTGTTCAGGGAGACATCGTACTCGGTCTCGCCCACTTTGGCGGTGCCACTGGGCATCACCAGATTCTGCGCGGCGACGGCGTTGACCACATCCTGCGGGGCGAGGCCTCGGGACTTGAGCGCGGTCAGATCGAGGTCCACGGAAACCACGCGGGTGCGTCCCCCGTAGGGCCAGGGGATTTGCGCGCCCGGCACGGTCACGAGGGAGGTGCGGATCTGGTTGAGGGTCAGGTCGTAAATCTCGCCTTCGGAGAGGGTGGGGCTCGTGAGGGAGTATTGCAGCACGGGCACCGTGGAGGCGCTGTAGCGGATGATGAGGGGCGGGGTCTGGCCCGCAGGCATCATGCGGGTGACGGTCTGGGCGATGGCGGTGAGTTGCGCCACGGCTCCATCGACGGAAGCTCCTTCACGCAGGAAGACCTTGATGATGCCCACTCCGCTGTAGGAGTTGGACTCAATGTGCTCGATGTCGTTGACGGTAGCCGAGAGCGAGCGCTCGTGGATGTAGAGGAGGCGTTGTTCGATTTCCTGTGCATTGAGGCCGGCGTACTGCCAGATGACGGAGACCACGGGGATGTTGATGGACGGAAAAATGTCCGTGGGGGTGCGCAGCAGCACCAGCGGGGTGAGCAGCAGCAGGGCAAGCGCCGCCACGACGAAGGTGTACGGACGGCGCAGTGCGAGTTGAACGATCCACATGGGGAGTGTGCGGCTAAGAAGCACAGCGGAGTGCCGCCGGTTTTCTTAGCCGCGCCCATTTGAAAAATGGGAGGGGGCCTCGTCTGAGCGTGGCGCCTTTAGGCGAGGTGTGAGAGGTAGCGCTCGGCGTCGAGTGCGGCAGCGCACCCTTGTCCCGCCGCGGTGATGGCTTGCCGGTAGGTGCGGTCTGCCACATCGCCCGCCGCGAAGACCCCGGGGATGTTGGTGTGGGTGCCGTTGCGTTGCAAAAGGTAGCCGTCCGCATCCATGTCGAGTTTGCCCGCGAAGGGCTTGGTATTGGGCGTGTGCCCAATCGCCACGAACACGCACTTCACTTCCAGCTCCCTCTGAGCGCCCGACACGGTGTCGCGCAGAGTCACGGCGCGCATTTCGCCCTCGGAATCGGTGAGGTACTCCACGGGGGCGGAGTTCCAGAGGATCTCGACCTTGGGGTTGGCGATGGTGCGATCGGCCATGATTTTGGAAGCGCGCAGCGAGTCGCGCCGGTGGATCAGGTACACCTTGGATGCAAAGCGGGTGAGAAAATTGGCTTCCTCGCAGGCGGAGTCGCCGCCGCCGACAACGCACACTGGGACGTTGCGGTAGAATGCGCCATCGCAGGTCGCGCACGAGGTGAGGCCGTGTCCGACGAGCTCTTTTTCACGGGGGAGGCCGAGCCATTTTGCGGAGGCTCCGGAAGCGATGATGAGGCTCTGGGTCTCCACCCAGCGCTCGTCGAGTTTGACCCGCAGCAGCGAGCCCGTGGTTTCGAAATCCGAGAGGGTGGCGTATTCGAAGCGGGCGCCGAAGCGTTCGGCCTGGGACTTCATGTTCATGATGAGCGCCGGCCCGTCGATGCCCTCGGGGAAGCCGGGGAAGTTTTCCACCAGGGTGGTGGTGGAGAGCTGACCGCCGGGTTCGTGTCCCTCGAGAACGAGCGGATTAAAATTCGCGCGAGCGGCGTAGATGGCCGCGGTGAGTCCCGAGCACCCGGTGCCGACAATGATCATCTTTTCCATGGGAGGAGGCTATGCGGTGAGGCGCTTCGGAAGCAAACCCTGGGAGGCGGAAGACATCCGGGGCGGGCGGGCATGCGAATGCGATTGCGGAGGAGGCAATACCCGACGAGAAAGGGACATGGGCAACACCCCCGCGACCCCCGCTCTTCGGAAAAAAAACTTCGTACTCGATACCAACGTCCTGCTTCACGATCCGCAGTCCATGTTCTGCTTCGCTGAGCACGTCGTGTGGATTCCCATTGAAGTGTTGGAGGAAATGGACCGGTTCAAGCCCGAGAATACGACGCGCGGCGCGAATGCGCGGGAGGTGCATCGGAAGCTGAACGAGCGTTTTCCCGATGCGACTTCGATGCAGGTGGGCGTGGCGCTGGAGAGCGGCGGGCGAATTCACGTGTGCATCAATGCGGCGGTTCGTTTCAACGGAGGGGAGTGGGGGACTGCCGGGCAAAGCCCTCGATTCAAAACGGCCCACGCATTGTTCCCGGACTTGTCGCGGACCGACAACCGGATCCTGGCCACCGCCGCTCACCTTGCGGACACGCAGGAAGGACCAACGATTCTGGTCACCAAGGATCTGAATCTTCAGCTCAAGGCCCGGGCCCTCGGATTGGAGGCCCAGGATTACCGGACGGACCGGGTTGAGGATGACCATGATATCCGGCGCACGCAGCGGCGTACTGGGGACGAGGATTACGAGAGCCTCGAGATTCCCGGGCATCGGCTGCAGGCTTTTGCCAGTGAGGGGCACGTCTTCCTTCCGGAACTGAAGGGAAAATACCTCCCCAATCAGTATTTGCTTTTGCGCAGCACGGAGGCGCCGGAACACGGGGTGCCCGCGCGTTTTCACCAGGGCGGGATGTTTCACACCCTGCACAGGGATCATGTGAACATCCGCGGTGGGCGCTCCCTTCAGGCCCTGAATCTCGGCCAGCGCTTCCTGCTCGACGCGCTCTATGATCCCGAAATCAGCCTCGTGACGGTGTACGGAAAGGCGGGCACGGGAAAAACGCTGCTCAGCGTGGGGGCGGCCTTGGAGCAGGTGCAGGAGGGGGACTTTGAAAAAATGCTGATCACGCGGGTGATCATGCCCACGGGGAAAGACATTGGGTTTCTGCCGGGCAGCAAGGAGGAGAAAATGCAGCCTTGGCTGCAGCCAGCGTATGATGCGCTCGAGCACCTCCTGGCGCGGCCGCGGAAGCCCGACCAGTTCGAAAACAAAAAAGCCAGCACGCGCAAGGCGTCTTCCCCCAGTGCGTCGAGTGCGGGTGGGGCTCAGCCCAGCGGCAAGCAGGTGCGGCCCTATGAGCCCTTGCTGCAGTCAGGGATGCTGGAGGTGGAGGCGATTACCCACATTCGGGGCCGCTCGCTGCCTCGCTCGATCTTTATTGTCGACGAGGCCCAGCAGCTCACCCCGCACGAGGCGAAGACCTTGGTGACCCGCATGGGGCGCGGGAGTAAAATGGTGCTGATCGGGGACTTGGGTCAGATCGATAATCCGTACGTGGATGCCCACACCAACGGGCTTGTGTATACGCGCAACAAACTGCAGGGACAGGATTTCATGGCGCACGTGAACCTTTTCAAGGGAGAGCGCAGCCACATGGCCGAGGTGGCCGCAAATCTCATGTGAAGCGGTAAGGGGCCGCCGCTGCGTGTGGGTTTCGGCCCGGGTTTTTTGGCGCGGGTTTTTTGGCGCGTCGGGGGAGCGGGAGCGGGAGCGGGGCCTTCCGGCACGTCCGCGCGGGCGTCTAGGCCCGTTCCCTCAACCCCGAGCAGGGGTTCGCCGGACCGCACCTACCGGGGTTCGATGTGCACGGCGATGCGCATGCTGCAACCCCCATCGCCGAAGTAGGTTCCCTTGACCGGGGAGACATCGCGGTAATCGCGGCCGACGGCGAGGGTGACGTAGGTTTCCCCCACGCGGCAGTTGTTGGTGGGGTCCAATCCGTACCAGCCGGTTCCCGGAATCCAGACATCCACCCAGGCATGGGTGGAGTGGGCGCCTCGGATGTCGCGGCGTTGTTCGTCGTAGAGGTAGCCACTCACGTAGCGAGCGGGAACTCGGAGCGCCCGGCAGAGTGCGATCATGAGGTGCGCGAAATCCTGGCAGACTCCCCGCCGGGTTTGGAAAAACTCGGCGCTGGTGGTGTGCACCGTGGTCACTCCCGGCACGTAGGAGCAAGTGGTGTAGACGTAGCGCATGATTGCGAGGGCGAGTTCATACGCATCTTTCTGATCGGTAAGGATATCGACGGCGGCCCTCCACAGCTCCGGGGGGATGGAGACGATCGTGGTGGGTTCGAAGAAGGGCTGGATTTCTTCAATCCACTCGGTGGATGCAAAAGCGGAAAGGGGGATCCCGAGCGGGATTCCCGACGCATAACAGTCGCTGGTGACGACGGTGGACTGCGCTTCGATGAGGAGTTTTTGGTGGGGTTCCTCGATCTCGAAATAGGTCACGGTGTTCTGGTTGAAGTCCTGGAATCGGCGCAGACGGGAGGACGGCACTACGCGGAGTAGGAAAAAAGGGAGCCTCTGCCACAGCGTGACGGGCGGAGTCAGTCGGAGTTCATTGGAGTTGTTGGAAACGGGGGAGGAATAGCGGTACTCGGTCAGATGATGGATGTGCAGCTTCATGAAACGCCGTGGGTGTTCAAAAGGATGGCTCCGCAGGGTTTCCCGATCAGAGGACCTTGTCCCCGGGGAGAGGGCTTCCTTCCCCGAGGCAGGTGGCTGACATCCTTACTGTTGCTGCTGTTGTTGTTGTTGATAGTGAACCGTGACCGGGTCCAGAAAGGAGGAAGAGGGCAGGGGGCGGGTGAGCTCCTGAGGCAGGTAGACGAAGGTCTCAAAAATGGACTGCCCCGCCTCATTGAGGGACACCTGCAGCTCGTCGATGTACTGATGGAGGCCGCGATCGGTCACGTCCGAGGGCGCTGCAAAGTTGAGTTTTGCAAGGAGCGCGCCGGTGAGTTTTTCGCACTTGTTGGAATACTGCCCGGTAGGAGTGCGGCTGATCGAGTGCAGCATCTCGTCGACCATCCGCACGCAAAACCGCACCGAGCGCGGGAACTCGACCGAGAAGAGCAGGAGTTCGAGGATTTTTTCCAAGGTGACCTCGCTTCCATTGACGCGACGGTAGGATGCGTGCGCGGAACAGGCCCGAAGGATGGTGCTCCACTGGAGGGAGTCCACGGCATAGTCTCCGCCGGAGGCCGTTTGCGTTTTGATATCAAGGAAGCGGCTCGTTTTGTCGGCCCGCTCGAGGAAACGTCCAAGTTGGAGGAAGTTCCAGCCCTCCGAGCGAGAGAGGGTGGCGGAGGTGATGCCGTCGAACTGAAGTGAGGACTGGACGATTTTTTCGAAGAAAATCTGGGGTGAACGCTCCAAGAGTTCGGCCCCCGACTGGGAGCCCACGAGGAGGTAGAGCGCGTTGAGTTCCGCCCACATTTCGTCCGAGATTTGGTCACGCACGGTTCGGGCGTTCTCGCGCGCCTCGCGGATGCAGGACAGGATGGAGTCGGGGTTGCGCTCATCCATCGTGAGGAAGTAGCTGATATCTCCGGGTTTCGGATCGGGGTGGAGAAGCCGAAACGCGCCCTCCATGGCCGTGGCCGCGAGGACGGGAGTCCAGTATTCGTCGGACTTTTGGAAGTCGGAGGAGGCGGAATCGAGCAGGAGCTCGACGCTCACCTGCATGAGTCGTGCGATATTTTCGGCCCGCTCGATGTAGCGGGACATCCAGTAAATGTGGTCTGCAACTCGGGAAAGCATGGGTGGGAAGAGGATGGATGGAAGAGAGCGGAGATCTATTCGGAGAGGACCCACGTGTCCTTGCTGCCCCCCCCTTGGGAGGAGTTGACGACCAGCGAGCCGCGGGTGAGCGCGACGCGCGTCAGGCCGCCCGGAAGCACCTTGGTGGTTTCCCCGCACAGGATGAACGGACGCAGGTCCACGTGGCGGCCCTCGAATTGGCCGTCCACCAGGGTGGGATGTTGCGAGAAGTACACCACGGGTTGGGCGATGTAGTTGCGAGGGGTCGCCTCGATTTTGGCGCGGAATTCCTCGATTTCCGCTTTGCTTGCGCGCGGACCGATGAGCATTCCGTATCCGCCGCTTTCGTTGGCGGCTTTGACCACCAAGTTGGGAAGATTGGCCAGGATGTACTTTCGATCCTCCTCCCGCCATGCGAGATAGGTCGGAACTTGGTCGAGGATGGGGTCTTGGTCCAAATAGTAGCGGATCATGTCCGGCACATAGGCGTAGGTGACTTTGTCGTCGGCGACCCCGGTGCCGATGGCGTTTGCCAGAGCGACGTTGCCCCGCCGAACGGAGTCGACCACGCCCGGGACGCCAAGCAGCGAGTCTTTGCGGAAAACCCTCGGGTCAAGGAAGTCGTCGTCGATGCGGCGGTAGATGACGTCCACCTGCCGCAGCCCCCGGGTGGTGCGCATGTACACAAAGCCGTCGAGCACAATCAAGTCGCGGCCCTCCACGATTTCGATGCCCATTTGGCGCGCGAGAAAGGAGTGTTCAAAGTAGGCGCTGTTGTGCACCCCTGGAGTAAGGACCACACACACCGGTTGGGCGGTCTGACGCGGCGCAATGTACTGCAGAACCGCCAGGAGGTCTGCGGGATAGGTATCCACGGAACGCACTCCGGTTCTGCCGAAAAGTTGGGGGAACACCCGCTTCATGGCGGAACGGTTTTCCAACACATAGGACACCCCCGAAGGGCAGCGGCCGTTGTCCTCGAGTACCAGGTAGCGGCCGTCCCGGTCCCGGATCAAATCGGTGCCGCACACGTGGATGTAGGTGTCGCGCGGCACGCGGATGCCGACGAACTCGGGGCGGAAATGGGCCGCACTGTGGACCACCTCTGCCGGGATGACCCCATCCTTGAGGATCTTTTGTTCGTGGTAAACGTCGTACAGGAAGAGGTTGAGGGCGGTGATGCGTTGGATGAGACCGGCCTCCACCACCTCCCATTCGTGGGCGGGAATGACCCGCGGCACCGGGTCGAAGGGAAAGACGCGCTCGGTGCCTTTCTGATCCCCGTAGACGGTGAAGGTGACGCCCTGTTTGAGGAAAAGCAGATCCAGGTTTTTCACCTTCTGCTCGAGTTCCTCGGGCGACATGCGATCGAAACCTTCCGCCACCGCTTGGTAGTAGGGGCGGACGCGCCTCTGCGGGTCCATGAGTTCGTCGAAGAGGTCTGCGGGGAGATAATTTTGAGCGAGCACGGTCCGTCTATAGCAAACTGCTTGCCACGCGGGGCTCACTCAGGGGGTGAGGAGGAGCGGGGGATAAAATTGAATAAAAATCTACAGTTCCAAGGGTTGGGGGCTGGCGAAAAATGGGCACTCGCTTCCCGAGGGGAGGTGGCGGACCCCTTGCGGAGGGTGATGCATGGCTCCGGATGCAACCGATGCGCGATCGCCTAGGGAATCGGTTCCGGTTTGCCAAAGGCCCGGTGGCGGAGGAAGTCCACCACGGGTCCGGGATCTTCGAGTCCGTGGGGATGGTGTCCCTCGTTTTCCCGCAGGATCATTTTAAAAACGCCGCCGGCCTTTTCGAATGCCGCCTGCATGCGCGCTCCATTTTCAGTCACCGGGACCGCCTCATCCTTGCCGCCCGCGATGTACACGATGGCCACCCCATCGGCTGCAAGCTTGGGAGCGAGGTCGATGGGGTTTTCCGCATAGGCGAGCGCCTCGGATTCATGGGCGAACCCATACAGCGGCAGGAGGTTTTCCCAGTCCTTGGGACTGCCCTTGCCGGTGCCGAGTTTGCCACCGGGCCAGCTTTTGAAGTCGCAGACGGCTTTGTCCATGTAGAGGCAGGCGGCCTTGCCCGGATGCCGCGCCGCCCAGCGCGCGATGGAGAGTCCCTCGCGGCTGACGCCCATCAGGGAGACCTTCGCGTGAAACCCGTATTTTTCGGTCATCTCGCGATAAACCGGATCCCATTTGGCGATGGCTTGGGGCGCGCCAAAGGTGTTGCCCAGCGGGGCGACCACCACGTGGAATCCGTCCTTCACCAACTCGAGTTGGGTGCGCCCCATGAAACCCACTGGCATGCTCTCCAGGTTGTAGAGCGAGGGTGCCAAGATCCAGGGACGCCCGCGTCGGGCGGACTTCGGGGCGAGGACTTGGAGGGTCTGTCCCTCCACGCTGAGCGTGTGGAGGGAGGCGCCGTGGTAGTCCTTGCTCGGGCTGGGAAGGGATTCGATGGCCCCGGCGGAGCAGAGGGAGCCGAAGGCGAGGAGGAGTCCAAGGAGGAGCGTTTTCATGGGAGGGAAATCGGAGGCGCGAGCAGAGCCTATTTGAAAACCTGGGTGTTCGGCATGGCGGCCCGCATTTTATCGACGCTTTCCCAGCTGATTTTGTCCTCCCGAATTCCGATCCGCTTGAGGTGTCCGAACTGACTGAGCGCCTCGAGCGAGGCGTCGGTGATGCGCGTCAGGCCGCGGAGTTCGAGGTATTGCAGGTGTTTCATACGCTGAAGTTTGCCAGAACAAACCCCCTCGTCGGTGATGGCGGTGCAGTAGGCGACGCTGAGATCCTCCAGCGTGTGGAGGGCGGGCAGTTGGGAGAGGGATGCGTCGGAAAGGTTGTTGAACATCAGGTCCAGTTTCTTCAGCGAAAAGGACGCGAGGTGGGCGAGCCCGGGGCCTTCAATTTCATTCCGAACCAGTTCGAGTTGCGCGAGGCTTGGCGGTTTTCCGAGGTGCTCGAGGTGGGCGTCCGTGAGTCCGCAGTCGTAAAGGACCAGCGCGGTGAGGGATTTGAGCTTGGCGAGCGCGGCGAGCGTTTCGTTGGAAAGTCGTGCGTTGCGCAAGGAGAGTCGTTTGAGCGAGGGCAGCTTTGCGAGGAGTTCGATTTCTTTTGCCCCGACCTCCCGATTTCCCAAAATAACCGCGCTCAGCAGTTTGCAGGACTGGAGCGCCTGGAGGGCTTCCTCGTCGATGGGATGGGGCAGGCCGATTTCGGTGAGTTTGGGGAAGGAGGCCAGCACTGCGAGTTCGGGGGACTGGACGCGGGTGTCACGTACATCAAGGAAGTCGAGCGCGGGAAGGGCGCCAAATGCGGCGAGGGCTTTTCCGGTGAGCCGTGGACGGTTTTCCACTTTTGCCAGCCAGGGATAGGACCACTGGATGCGCGGGAAGCCGGCTTTTTGAAAGCGGTCTACGGCGGAGATGGTGAGGCGGCGAAGTTTGGAAAGCTTGGCGAGGTGCTGTGCGGCCGAGTCGTCAAAACTGGCCTCATGAATTTCGAGGGACTCGAGGTCCGGGAGGCTTGGCAGGAGTGCGGCGTGTTCGTTGGTAATCTTCGGACCCCAGAGGCCCACATGGAAGAGGGTCGGGGGATTGGAGCCCTTCCAGCGGAGGAAGGTGAGGGAGCCCGGTTGCCCCTCATAGATTCCAGCCTCCGTGAGTCTTTTCATTTCGGCGGTTTGCTCGCCCTGCGCCTGCGGGGGACCGAAGCGCGAGGGATCGCTGAGAGGGAGGGGTTTTCCCGCGGCGGGGGAGGGACTTTCTGCGGCGCTGAGGGCCGCGAAGGAACTGAGGGACAGGAGAGCAAGGGACCAAGAAGAACGGATCATGGGAACGAGCGGGGCGTGCGACGAGCTCAGGCGAGGATGGTGTCGAGGGGGGCGGTGCTGTCGCCGTGTTTGTCGACCTTGACGCCGCTGCGCTGGAGCAGGGTGAGCCACAGGTTGCAGAGGGGGGTGTTTTTCGGGAGGACGA
>JBEBAG010000260.1:0-6393 GCA_041159065.1 Verrucomicrobiota bacterium
TGGTGGGAGTGGTCCTGGAGCAGGGCGATGGGGGGGAGCTGTTCGAGGGAGCGAGGCGTGCCGGGGGGCAGGGAGGACAGAAGGCGCGCCTGGAGGCGGAAAGCTGGCAGGAAGAGGGTCGCGAACATGGGAGGCGGTCCCGGCGCGCGTGCGGGGTTCAGGCGGAGAGGGCGGCCGCCTCAGACGGAGCGGCGGTCGCCTCAGATGGAGCGGCGATTGCCTGAGATGGAGCGGCGGCCTCGGCGGGGCGGTGCTGGGAAGCGAAGGAAGTGGGGGCGAAGTGTCCACGCAGAAAGACGGTGGGGGCGGTTTCGCGTTGCAGCTGTTTGCGAGGCAGAAGGAGCGACTGCAGGGAGAGGCGGGGCTCGGAGCGCACGCGCACCCTGACTCCCTCCACCAGCGGGGTGGGGGTGAGCACGAGCATGGGGTTTTGGCGCTGGGCAGCGAGGCGATGAAAACGGTGCCAGTGTTGGGCCGGGAGGCGCCGGAGCTGGGAGGGGGGCAGGCCCAGGAGGTCCAGGATGACCCAGGAGAGATTGCCGTCGCGCAGCAGGAGATCGGCGGCTTTGAGGGCGGCGAGTGGGTTCGGCGGGCGGACCCAAAGGAGCCGCCGGAGGAGGGGGGGCGGCCAGTCGGCAACATTGAGGGTGCCTCCGGCATCGATCCACGCGCTGGTCCAGCCGGAGGCGCTGGCGGCTTCCAAGAGGGATTGCAAAAGGAGGCTGCAGCCGCCGAGCGAGCCGCAGATTTCGGTCAGTTCGCCCATGCGCAATCCGCGGGTGAGCTGATCCCATGCGGGGATTCCGGTGGGGAAAGTTTGGGCGTCCGAGCCCCGGAGGAAGCCCGAACCCTGGGGGGAGCCCTGAGGGGAGGGGGGCGGAGCGCAGCTTGGAAAGCGTTCAGCGAGGAGGGTGCGCAAGTCCACGAGAACGGATGCCAGCGCGCTCATGGGAGGGGGGGGGCTGGGCGTGGCGGAGGCGCGCTGGGGCGCTGTGGGGGCGCGCCGGGGCGGATGAGTCCGCGAAAGACGCCGGCGAGGCGGACGTGTTCGGCGGGCAGCCGGAGGTCGGGGTAGCGCGGGTTGCTGGCGCGCAGGAGAATTTCGCCGGAGGCGGGGCGAGGATGGAAGTGTTTGAGGGTGGCCTCGCAATCCCCTCCGCCGCCCAGGGTGAGCACGGCGGCGATTTCCCCTTCATGGGCTTCCACGTTGGGGCGGATGAGCACGAGATCCCCCTCCAGGATGCCATCGCCCACCATGGAATCGCCCCGGACGCGCAGCAGGAAATCCCCCGGGCGCCAGCGCAGGAGGTCGTCTACGGGAAGGGATTCGACCTCGGCGGAGGCGTCCGCAAGGACCTCCTGAAGGGGGCCTGCGGGGATGGCCCCGAGGACGGGCAGCGTGCGGAGGGGGGCGGGGGGCGAATCGCTGGAATGCAGGGCGCAGAGGAGGCGTCCTTTTTCCGTGGGAACCACCAGGCGCTGGCGGCCCCTCACCCCCCCGCCTTGCAGGAGGAGGAAGCCGAGGGAGGCCATGCGTCGCAGGGTCGGGCCGAGGCTGCTTTCGGCTTTGAGGGCGAGTTCTGCGACGAGATCGGAGACAAAACTGGGCTGCTGGCGTTGTTCGCGGCGGACAACGACTTCGAGGATGCGTTTTTGCGCTTGGGAAAGCGAGGTGAGCGGCGGACGCGGCATTTCATCGTATAATAACACGATGAAATGCCTTCGCAAGTCCCCCGGAGCGGACGCGGTGCCGCGGTGCCGGGGGGGCGGGTCAGCGCTTTGCGCGCGGGTTCCACGCGGCATCCTGAAGCGCCTGCAGTCGTTGGACTTCTTCGGGGCGTTGAGCGGCCAGATCCGCCTTTTCGAGGGGATCCTGCTTCAGGTCAAAAAGGGCGGGTTGGGCGGGTACGCCGGCGAAGGGGCGCGCGGTATCTTGGCGTCCCGTGGGGGTGATGAGCTTGGACCAACCACTGATGGTGACCGTGGCGAGGAGGCTTTGGGCGGGATCCTCCAGGTTGTGGATATCGTGGGTGTAAGCCTCTACATGGACGGTCTTGCGGGCGCTCATGGCTTGGGAGTCGAGCAGGTCGAGTCCCGGAAGGGGGGGCATGGGAGATCCGCTGGCTTTGAGGATGGTGGGGACGAAATCGAGGATGGAGGCGAGGGTTTCCTCATCGCGGCGCGGGGCGACTTTTCCGGGCCAGCGGATGAACATGGGGGTGCGGATGCCGAGTTCGTAGGGGGAAAGCTTGGCGCGGTCGCCGGCGTAACCCTTGTCGGCATCCCAGCCGTTGTCGGTGAGGTAGAGAATGAGGGTATTTTCGGCGAGATGCTGGCGCTGGAGGTAGGCGTCGAGTTCGCCGCAGGTTTGGTCGAACCATTCGACCATGCCGTAGTATTTTTCGGCTTTGGGAGAGAGGCCCTTGCCTTGGTAGTGGGCGAGGAGGTCGGGCGGTGGGGTGTGGGGATCGTGGGGCATCATGGGGGCGTACCAGACGAAGAAGGGTTTTTTCTGTGCCTGGGCCTGCTCGATGAAATCGTAGATGGGCTGCATGGACTTCCTTCCGATGGCGAGGCCGTCCCCGCCGTGGCGTCCGGTTTTATCGGTCATGCCGTGGGTGAATCCGACGTCCTGATAGACGACGTTCCAGAGTTTGCCGGTTTGGAGGGTGAGGTAGCCTGCTTGGGCGAGGGCTTTGGGGAGCAGGACGGGGTTGCTCAGCAGTTTTTCGACGAGGGGCGTGCGCGTGCTCTCCTTGGGCAGGGAGGCGAGCTGGGCCTTGGAGAGGTCGTTGCCGGTGATGCCGTTTTCGTGGGGCATTCTGCCGGTGAGCAGGCAGGCGAGGGAGGGGGAACAGACGGGCATGACGTAGCCGCGGGTGTAGAGGAGGCTTTGGGAGGCCATGCGATCGAGGTGGGGTGTGCGCACCTGGGGGTGGCCCATGAAGCCGTAGTCTCCGAAGCCCTGATCATCGGAGATGATGAGGATGATATTGGGGGGCTGGGCGGAGGGCGGTGGGGCAGGCTGTGCGGCGAGGGATTGGGGGAGGAATGCGTGGCCACCGAGCAGCAGGAGGAGGGCGAGGAGGAGGGGATAAGGAATCATTTCCTATGGAACCCCGGATCCTCCCTAAAGTTTGAATTTTTCGAAGCGGGGCTTCGGGGCCGGTTACCCCTTTGCGGCAGCCCCGGGGTGGGCGTGTTCGGGGGGGATGAAGAGGGTGTTGGCGGCGGCGTTGAAGTCGAGGAGTCCGGCGTAGCGTCCCCAGGCGATCATGGTTTGGAGGACTTTTTCGGCGTTGTCGAAGGGGAGGGCGGAGTGGATCTCCCGCTGGACGCGTTCGGCATCGAGTTCCTCGTGGAGTTTGAGGGATTCGAGGACGATGTGGAAAAGGCGCAGCTTGCAGACCTGTTCTGCGAAAATCTGGCGGCGGCCGAGCCGGTCACTGGCGAGGAATCGGGTGCCGAGTTCGGTGAGGAGGACGTCATTTTTCGGGGTATCGACGAGGGAAAGGATTTCGGCGGCTTTGACGGTGGCGATGGTTTCGCCGAATTCCCGGCCGATTTCGGAGGAGAGGTCGAAGAGGTTGGTGAGATCGGGGGTGTCGCGGAGGATGCTGAGGAGTCCGAGGATTTGGCCTACGGGGACGCAGGGGATGGATTCCATGCGGGAGCGTGCGCGGGAGACGGGAGTGCCGGGGGCTGGGGCGGGTTCGGGGGGATGGTCTGGGAGGGTGCCGGAGGTGATGGCCTCGTGGATGGTGGCGACGAGGCGTTGGAATTCGGGGGACTGGGAATCGCGAGGGAAGGGGAGTGGGTTTTCGAGGACGAGACCGATGCGGCCTGGGTGAGGGAAGAGCACGCAGATGCGGGTGGCCATTTCGACGGCTTCTTCGATGTTGTGGGTGACCATGAAGATGCTTTGGAGGGGGGTGTCCTTGCGGTGCCAGAGGGAGATGAGTTCCTGGCGGAGGTTTTCGGCGGTGAGGACGTCGAGTGCGCTGAAGGCCTCATCGAGGCAGAGCAGGGTGGGTTCGGAGACGAGGGCGCGGGCGATGCCGACGCGCTGGCGCATGCCGCCGGAAAGTTCGCGGGGGTAGGCGTTGTGATGGTGGCTGAGGCCGATGAGTTCGATGACCCGTTCCACGGCGGCGTTGCGTTCTTTGGCGGGCATGGGGCGGCTGAGGAGGCCGACGGCGATGTTTTGCTCCACGGTGAGCCAGGGGTAGAGCGCGAAGGTTTGGAAGACGATGGAGGCGTTGGGGAGAATGCCCTGCAAGGGGGTTCCGTAGGTGCGGACGCGTCCCGAGGTGGGCGGGAGCAGGCCGGTGAGGCAGCGCAGCACGGTGGACTTGCCGGAGCCGGATTGGCCGAGGAGGGCGAGGAGTTCGCCTTCGTGAATGGCGAGGTCGATGGACTGGAGGACGGGGATTTCCGTTTTGCCTTGGGAGTAGGAGACGGACACCTGGCGGAGTTCGGCGATGAGCGGTTGGCTTTGGAGTTCGGATTGATCGAGGCGGAAGGCGCCGGGCGGGGAGGCCGGAGGGGGAGGGGTGGGGGAGGAGTGCGAAGGGTTCATGCGGGGTCAGTCGAGGTGGAACCGGCGCTCAGCCAGAGCGTAGAGTCTGCGCCAGAGGAAGTGGTTCATGAGGATCACCAGGGTGGACATGGTTGCGATGCCGCTCAGGATGAGGGGGATGTCGCCCCGGCGTGTGACCTCGGCGATGAAGGCTCCGAGGCCGTCGGCGCGGAGGACGGTGTTTCCCCAGGAGGCGATTTCCGCGGTGACGCTTGCATTCCATGCGCCCCCGGCGGCGGTGCACGCGCCGGTGATCCAATAAGGGAAAATGGCGGGGAGGATGAGGGTTTTCCAGAGGTTCCATCCGCGGAGTCGGAAGGAGCGGGCGGCCTCTTGGAGATCGTTGGGGAGGGCCATGGCGCCGGCGATGACGTTGAAAAGGATGTACCACTGCGTGCCCATGGCGATGAGCAGGATGCAGCCCGCGTTCATGGAGATGTGGTGGGAGACAAAAAAGCCGACGATCCAAGGGAAGGTCATGTTGACTGGGAACGAGGCGGCGATTTGGGCGAGGGGTTGAGCGAAGCGCGCGACGCTGGGGCGCAGGCCGATCCAGACTCCGACGGGGATCCAGAGGAGCGAGGCGAGGCTGGTCATGAGCAGCACGCGCAGGAGGGTGAGAATTCCGAGCCAGAGCAGGTGACGCCACTGGGCTGGGGAGACGTGTTCGTGCACAAGGATGGCGGAGGCGAAGAAGATGCGGAAGAGCTTCCAAAGCAGGAAGGCTCCGGCCATTCCGGCGGTGGTTTTGAGCAGGAGGAGGAGGGGCAGGGATCGTTTGCTGGGGCGGGTCTGCCTTGCGGGGTGGGGGGGGGAGGAGGCGAGGCGGTGGAGGGCGTCACTCAGGGGGGTGAGGAGGCGGGTGTGAATCCAGGAAAAGAGGAAGGCGCCGCGCAGGAGGGAGTAGAGCCAGGAGGTGGGCGGATGGGAGGAGGCGGTGAGTTCCAATTTGAAGCGATCGGCCCAGGCGAGTAGGGGGCGCCAGACGAGTTGATCGCTGAGCAGGATCACGGCGAGCATGGCGGCGATGGACCATGCGGCGGCGGAAGGGTCGGCTCTTTCGAGCGCCAAGGCCATGTAGGAGCCGAGGCCCGGGAGTTTGAAGTCCCGGTTGAGGACCGAGATGGCCTCGCTTTGGACGACGAAGAACCAGCCTCCGCCGAAGGAGAGCATGGAGTTCCAGAGGAGACTGTGGAGGGAGGCGGGAAGTTCGAGGGAGAAAAAGCGTTGCCAGCGACTGAGGCGGTAGGCGGTGGCGGCCTCCTGGAGGTCGTTTGGGATGCTGATGAGGGAGTGGTAGAATCCGAAGGTCATGTTCCAGACCTGTCCGGTGAAGATGGCGAAGATGCTGGCGCATTCCAGACCGAGGAGGCTGCCGGGGAAGAGGGCAAGAAACCCGGAAAGGCTTGCGGAGAGAAAGCCGAAGACGGGGATGGACTGAAGCACGTCCAGCGCGGGGAGAATGAGGGCGCGTGCGCGGAGGCTCTTGGCTGCAAGGTATCCGAGGGCGAGGCTAAAGACGAGCGAGCAGCCGTACGCGATCCACATGCGCAGGAGGGTGCGTCCGGCATAGGTGGGGATTTGCAGGGGCGAGGGATCGAGGGGGGGCGAGGTTTGCCCGTCGAAACGCACGAGCATGCCGCTTCCGAAGTGGAGCAGGCCTCCGAGGAGCCCGAGGAGGCCGAGCAAGATCAGGGCATCCGCGGCACCGAAGGAGGAGCGGGTTTCCGGGGAGCGTAATTGGGGCTGGAGCGGGTTCACGGCGAGGGTGCCCGATTGGGGGAGGGGTGGCAGGCAAAGAAGAATGGGCGGGA
>JBEBAG010000261.1:0-4463 GCA_041159065.1 Verrucomicrobiota bacterium
AGCACCCCAGCGATGCGCACCCATCGACGCGCTGCCGCACGGTTCCGGAGGGAGAAAAAGCAGAACATGTTCGGCAGGAATTTACGCGATCAGCGCTTTGATCACCTTGCCCTCGCGCACGATATCGATGGGGCGCTCTCCGGGAGCCATGATGCGCTTGGCTGGGTCGATTCCCAGCTGCCCGTAGGCCGTGGCCAGAAAGTCCTCCAACGTGACGCCATCCCGCGCGGGTTCGTACCCGATTGCGTCGCTCGCGCCGTAGACCTGTCCCCGCGTGATTCCCCCGCCAGCCAGCACCAGGCTGTAGTTCCTCGCATGGTGATCGCGGCCTGCCACCGCGTTGACCTTGGGCGTCCGCCCAAATTCCGTCATCACCATCACGAGGGTGGACTCCAGAAGCCCCCGCTGCTCAAGGTCCGTAATCAACCCGGAAAAGGCGTGATCGAAAGCCGGCATGGCCTCGGAAAACATCTCTTTGATCTTCGCGTGGTGATCCCAGTTGCCGCCCCCCTCGTACGTCACCGAAACAAAGCGCGCTCCCGCCTCCACCAAACGCCGCGCAAACAACAACCGCTCGCCCACCCCCAGCCGCTTCGGCGGCGATTTCATCGCATACTTCCCGCACCCATACAGATCCAGCATGGCCTGAGACTCGCCATCCAAACGAAACGCCTTCTGCGCCGCCGGAGATCCGAGCAGCCCGTACGCCTTCCGGTAAAACTCATCCATCGTATCCAGGGCCTGCCCATCGGTTTCCCGCCCGCGGAAATAGGCCTCCGCCGCCGTACGCAGATCCTGCTCCTTGGCGAAATCCGAGGGCGAAACCGTGCCCGGCAGCGCAATATCGCGCACCTGAAACCCCTTCATCCCCGGGTCTCCCCCAACGCTGAAACACCCAAACCTCGAGGCCATGTACCCCGTGTTCGGCGTCCACGCTCCGCCGGGCTTGGCCGGGACCCCGATCCACGCGGGCAGTTCGTTGATCGGCCCCAATTCGTGGGAAACAATCGCCCCCATCTGCGGATGCTGAATGGCCGGGGAGGGAAGGTACCCCGTCATGCTGTGATACGTCGCCAAAGCGTGGTCCGGGATGCGCCCGCTCACCGAGCGAACCACCGTGATCTTGTCCGCAATCTGCGCGGTGTGCGCCAGCATCTCCCCGAACACCACGCCGGGGATCTTTGTTTTCACGACCCCCAGCGCGCCCCGGATGTCGAGGGAAGCCTCCGGCTTCGGGTCCCAGGACTCCAGATGCGAGCAGGCACCCGGGAGGAAAATCTGGATCACGTTCTTCGCCTTCGGCTCTTTGCGCGGCCCCGTCCCTGCCGGAGCCGGGGCGGCTTGCAGACGGAAATAATCGCCCAGCGACAGCCCGAGACAGCTCAGGGCTCCGACTTGCAGGAACCCGCGGCGGGCCAGACGCTGAAAATGAGGAGGGTTACAGGAGGAACTCATGGGGGGATTAAGGGGTGGGTTTGGTTTTCACATGGTTGCGCGCACTCAGACGCGGCGGTTCAGGAATCAGCGACAGGCTCACGTCGGTCACGTAATGCCCGGGAAAGACGGCGGGTTCGGTCAGCACCCCGCGCGTGGCGGCTCCCTCCACGCAATACACGGCCATCAGCAGCGAATCCGCCTCCGCAGGCACGTGCACCCGCACCGTGGAGCGCTGCCAGACCGAGGGATCTTCATCAAAACGACCTCGCTCGGAAATCGAGGCGAGCCCCGTTTCCCGCGGATGCTTCCACACGATCGGGGCCTTCTCAGGTCCCCCCTGAAACGCCATCAGCGAAAGCCCAAAATAATACTCCCTGCCCCCCTCGGACCGCACCGCATTGAATTGTGCGGAGAGCTCCACCATCGCCGCCCCCCGCCCCAACCCTGCCCGGATCGGACGCAAATCCACGATCTGCCAAAGTTCCGACACCGCCTGAGCCCCCCCAGGAGGAGAGTTCCGATTGTCCGCACGCAAAAAACGGAGCATCGCCTTGCTCCCCGCCGGCGGAAGCACCCCTTGCTCGGCCCCGCTCACCCGGCTGAAATCCCCACTCCACCCTCCGTAAACCGACGGAAGCCCGTCCCCCCTCGGCGCAGGCTCCGATTCAAAATTTCCATTCGCCACCGGCAAAAGGACCGGCTCCGCCCCGAGAAAGCCGAAGCCTTTCGCCAGGAGAAGCGTTCCCGAGAGCCCGGCGAGCATCCCCCCCAAAGCGATGGCCGCCGCCACGGGCCATGCCGGCCATCTCCAACCGCCCCGCAGAGACGACGCCGACTCCCCTTCCTCCCCGGCCCGCGCCCACGCCTTCCTCGCCCCCTCGACCGCCGCCCAATCCCGCAGCCCCCCATCCAGATTCGCCGTCCGGCGCAGATACGCCCGCGCCTCGGGGTCGCGCTCCAGACGATCCTCCAGTTGGCCCAGGCATTCCTGATCCAAGGTTCCCTCCAAAAACCGGGCAACGAGCTCCTCCAGGGTCGGTTCGGTCTTCATCGCGTGCCCTCCACTTCAAACTGCTGCTGCATACACTCCAAAAGCAGCGCCCGCAGACGCTGCAGGGTTTTGTAAAAAGCCACCGGACTCCGTCCACTCGCCGCCGCCACTTCGTGCGCTTTCACCCCGGGCTGGTAGGCCGCCGCCAGCCATTCCCTCTGTCGGGGCTCCAGCTTGCGCAAACAGCCCTCCAGCGCCCTCCGCTCCTCCTCGAGACGCTCCGCCTCCTCCATCCCCTCGTCCAGCACCGCCTCCCACAGGGCCTCCCGAAACACCAACCGGTCCCCAAACACCGCGCGCCTCACCTTCAACGCCTCAAATCGCCCAATCGTCAAAAGCCACGCCCCAAAGTCCGAGGCGGGATCAAACTGCGAAAACTTCTTCCACGCCACGATCGAGGTCTCCTGCACCGCCTCCTCCACATCCTCCCAGCGCGGCAGAAACGAACGCAAAAACGCCTTCAGCCGGCCCTCGTGAGCCGACAAGAGGCGGACAAACTGCTCGTAAGCGTTGGATTCAGCGCCTGACATCACCCACCAACCGCAGCGTCCGCCCTTTTTGGACAAACGAACCTGCGATTTTTTTTTCAAGAGCACGCCTGGTGCCGAACCCGCCCCCAAATGCGCGCCCCCTCCCCGATCGCGTGTCGTCCGGGATAATCCGAGGGCCGGGCGGGAGCGAGGCTCATAGAACCACAGGGAAAAGCGAAAGGTACGCTGGGGCTGAAAAGAGTTGAAAGGGCGCTCTGAAAACTCCGAGAGCGGAGCGACTTCCCGGCCCGAGATGGTTTAGGGAAATTGAAGTTTTGCGCCGGGGTAGTGGTCGGCGCTGCAGGTCCGCCGCGTGCAGTAGCGTCGGCAATCGGCGAAAGCGGCCCTCGCCGAGGATTGATTCCGACAAAACCTTGGGGGGCTGGCGCGGTTGCTGGCGATGCCGAAATGGCAGATCACGAAGCTGCCCCTGGGAGGCGTGGCCCCGGTCCCAGCGCCCGAACGCCAAGGCCGCTAAAACCGAAGCGTCTGCAAGACATCCACTCCGTCAAGAGGCGCTTGGGATAAAGGGCACAAAACGCATCAGAAATCTCCCTTAACTCCTGAACATCCGATTTTTACCACAGAAACATCGCCACTATTTTTTGGCCAAATCTAAAAAAGTCGGGGCAGAAAAGTGTCAAAGCGTCCAATCGACGGGATTGAACGCCCGAAAGTCGGGCCCAAGCCTATCGTCAGGCGCCATTCCCATAACTCATTCAGATTAAAATCCTCGAGCCTATCGAAATCGATGAAACGCCAAAAATCGCTATCAAACCAACACAGGAATTTCCTGATATCCCTGCAGAAAGGAATTTATTCGAAACGGAATTCGACTCTATCGAGTGCATCCCAAACCTGGCTTCAAGTGTATTTTTATCAATTAACGAAATTATTTATTTTTATCTTCTCCTGGAGCGGCACTCTCATGGCGCGAGAGAATTTCACTGTCTTTGCCCCACGGCAGGACCACGCGGCCGTTTCGGCACTTTCTGAAATACTGGCATCCGGAAAAAAGGAAACCGTGAGTGTCGCCAACACCATTGACGAAATGTTGAACGCCGACTCCGAGGTGTTACTCATGGTGTTGGATGATGGGGACCGCTTCGCCCTGAGTCAGGAAGCCCTTGCAGAGCTGAAAAAAAAGAAAATCATCGGCATAGGTTACCGTTCCGCCGGCTTGTTCGAGGCTCTCGGGCTCGACATTAACGGGGGGTTATGCATGCGCAATCCAGACGACCTCAAACCGGAAATCCTACCGCAGAAAAACCCGCTCATGCCCGATTTCTGCACCGATTCTGTACCAGCTTACGAGCTCGTTGACAGAACGAAAGAGCCCAAAAGGCAGTTACGCGACTATAATTTCGCACTTCATCTACCGCCCAAATCACCTTTAATTTCTTTCGTAGATGTAATCGCGCGCTGGCAAGCGTACCCAAACCATG
>JBEBAG010000262.1:0-5221 GCA_041159065.1 Verrucomicrobiota bacterium
TTTACCGCCAGCCTCTGATGGAGCGGATGCGGGGCGCCGATGGGGGGCGTGTGGAATCGGGATCGGTGGGGGGCGCGGCGAGGGCCAAGGGCGACCGGGGGGAGGCGAAGGAGAAGGGGGAGGGCAAGGGGGATCGTGGCGGAGTGGTTCCGGTGGTGCTCGGGGGGGTGGTGCAGCGGGATGTGCCGATCTTTCTGTCCGGGATTGGCACGGTGCAGGGGTACAACACGGTGACGGTGCGTGCGCGGGTGGACGGGCATTTGGAACGGGTGGAGTTTGGGGAGGGGGAAGAGGTGCAGGCGGGTCAGGTGTTGGCGCGTCTGGATGCGCGCCCCTTTCAGGCGGTGTTGGACCAAGCTTTGGCGAAGAAGAAGCAGGACGAAGCGCTTTTGGCGAATGCGAGTCGGGATTTGGAGCGGGAGCAGACGCTCCTGGCGGAGAAGGCGGGAACGGCGCAGCGGGTGGATACGCAGAGAGCGTTGGTGGAGCAGTTGCAAGCGACGCTTTTGGGGGATGAGGCGGCGATTGAGGCGGCCCGGGTGCAGTTGGATTACACGACCCTGCGGGCTCCGGTGGCGGGGCGCACGGGCATTCGGATGGTAGATCAGGGCAACGTGGTGCGCGCCTCGGATGCGACGGGCGTTGTCGTGATTACCCAGATGCAGCCGATTGCCTTGGTGTTTACGCTTTCCGAACAGCACCTCGGCGCGGTGCAGGCGGGTCGTGCGCAGTCTGGGGAGCCGCTGCTCGTGCAGGCGCTGGGGCGGGACAACACGACGCTTCTGGCCACGGGCACGCTGAGCGTGGTGGACAACCAGATTGATTCAACGACGGGGACGATCCGGCTGAAGGCGGTGTTTGCGAATGAAGAACGGAAACTGTGGCCGGGACAGTTTGTGAATGTGCGGTTGCGGGTTGCGATTCGGGAGGGGGCGTTGGTGGTGCCGGTGCAGGCGGTGCAGCGGGGGCCGAAGGGCACGTATGTGTTTGTGGTGCAGGGGGAGGATACCGTGGAGATGCGGATGGTGGGCGTGGGAAGGATGGAAGACGGCTGGGCCGTGGTGGAGGAGGGGCTCCAGGCGGGGGAGCGCGTGGTGGTGGATGGGCATTATCGGTTGGTGCCCGGTGCGAAAGTGCGGGCGGTGGAACCGGTGGGCGGGGGGCGTGCCCGGGGCGGGGAGAAAGCCAAGGGGGAGAGTCCGCGGAAGGAAGAGGCTCAACCGCCAGCGGGGAAGGGATTGTGAGCGTGTCGGAGTGGTGCATCCGGCGACCGGTGGCCACGGTGCTGCTGATGGTGGGGATGGTGTTGGCGGGAATGCTGGGGTATTTTTCGCTGCCGATCTCGGCGTTGCCGGCGGTGGATTTTCCCACGTTGGAAGTGCGTGCGGGGTATCCTGGGGCGAGCGCGGAGGTGATGGCGGCCTCGGTGACCACCCCTTTGGAGAGGCAACTGGGACAGATCAGCGGGCTGGAGGCGATGACCTCCAGCACCTCGGAGGGGTTTGCCAGCATCACGCTTCGGTTCGATCTGGGCCGAGACATCGACTCGGCAGCCCAGGACGTGCAGGCCGCGATCAACGCGGCGTCGGGCGTGATCCCGCGCAACCTTCCCTCGCCTCCCACCTACAGCAAGGTGAACCCCGCCGATGCGCCGATTCTGACCCTGGTGGCTTCCTCGAAGACGCTGTCCTTGGAGCGGGTGAACGACTTCGCGGACACGGCGCTTGCCCAGAAACTGAGTCAGGTTTCCGGGGTGGGGTTGGTGAGTATCCAGGGCAACCTCAAGCCGGCGGTCCGGGTTCGGGTGAATCCGGGGGCTCTGGCGAATTTGGGGCTGAGTCTGGAGGAGGTGCGGGCGGCGATCTTGGTTTCGAATGTGAATTCGCCCAAGGGCACTTTGGATGGAAAGCGCCAGGCGTACGCGATTGGCACCAATGACCAGATCACCTCCGCTCGGGATTTTGGATCGGTGGTGGTGGCCTATCGCAACGGGGCCCCGGTGCGGGTGCAGGATTTGGGGGCGGCGGTGGAATCGGTGGAGAATGTGCGGATTGGGGCGTGGGTGGGCGGCCATCCGGCGGTGGTGGTGGATGTGCAGCGCCAACCGGGGGCCAACATCATTGAGACGGCGGAGCGGGTGAAGGCGCTCTTGCCGTCCTTGCGTTTGGCGGCGCCGCCGGGGGTGGAATTGGGAATTTTGCAGGACCGCACGGAAACGATTCGGGCTTCGATCCGGGATGTGCAGTTCACCTTGGGATTGACGGTCATCCTGGTGGTGTTGGTGATTTTTCTTTTTTTGAGGAGGTTGTGGGCGACGGTGATTCCCGGGGTGGCCCTGCCTTTGGCTTTAATTGGAACCTTTGGCATCATGCGTTTGCTGGGGTTTAGCCTGAATAACCTTTCTTTGATGGCGATCACGATCTCCACGGGCTTTGTGGTGGATGATGCGATTGTCATGATTGAAAATATCTTCCGGTATATTGAGGAGGGGGAGCCTCCCTTTACCGCTGCGATTAAAGGGGCGAAACAGATCGGATTTACCGTGATTTCCCTGAGCGTGTCTTTGATTGCGGTTTTTATTCCGCTGCTCTTTATGCCCGGGGTGGTTGGTCGGCTTTTCAAGGAGTTTGCGATGACCTTGAGTGCGGCGGTGGTTGTTTCGGCGGTGGTTTCCCTCACCCTGACTCCGATGATGTGTGCCCGGTTGCTGAAGCCGGAAACGGAGGCTTCGCGGGGATGGTTTTTCCGGGTGACTGAAAAGGGTTTTGACGCAGCGCTTGCGTGGTATGCGGCGGGGCTGCGTTGGGTGTTGCGGCACCGAGCGTTGACCCTTTGGGTGACGCTGGGAACGCTGGCGGTCACGGTGGCCTTGTACGGGCGGATCCCGAAAGGGCTGCTTCCCCTGCAGGATACGGGGCTGCTGGTGGGCGTCACGGAGACGTCGCCCACCGAGTCGTTTGATGCGATGGTGCAGCGCCAGGCGGCGGGGGTGGAGGCGGTGCGGGCGGACCCGGATGTGGTGTGTGTGGCCTCCTTGGTGGGGGGGGGAGGCATGAATCCCACGCTGAACACGGGGAAACTCTACATTCAGCTTCGGCCCAGGGAGGAGGGCCGGGCCGGAAGCGAGGTCGTCATGCGGCGTCTCCGGCAGGCGGCGGGGGCGGTGCCGGGGATCACGCTCTTCTTGAAAGGGGTGCAGGACATTCAGTTGGAGAGTCGCCCCAGCCGGACCCAGTACCAGTTGACCTTGCAGTCGGCGAATGAGGAGGAGTTAGCGCAGTGGGCGGGGCGTCTGAAGGAGGGGTTGGAGCGGTGCCGGCAATTGAGGGAGGTGGCGAGTGATTTGCAGATGGGGGGATTGCAGGTGCGGGTGGAGGTGGATCGGGAGCTGGCCTCGCGTCGGAATGTGACGATGCAGGCGATTGACGAGACGCTGTACAGCGCGTTTGGGCAGAGGCAGGTGTCGATGGTGTTTAGCCAGTTGAACCAGTACCGGGTGGTTTTGGAGGTGGAGCCCGGGTTTCAGTGGGATCCGGGGGCTTTGGAGAAAATATTTGTCAAATCCACGACGGGGCAATTGGTGCCATTAGGGGCGTTGGCTGCGATCCGGGTGGGGACGGGGCCTCTCTCCGTGCAGCACGAGCAGCAGTTTTCGGCCGTGACGCTTTCCTTCAATCTAGGGGAGGGTTATTCCTTGGGCGAGGCGGTGGAGGTGATTGAAAGAACCAAGCAGGACTTGGGTTTTCCTGTGGGGATCCATTGTGCGTATTCGGGGAGTGCGGCCGAATTTGGGGTTTCCTTGAAGAGTGCGCCTTATTTGCTCCTCGCGGCGGTGGTTGTGATTTATATTGTTTTGGGGGTGCTTTATGAGAGCTATGTTCACCCGGTGACGATTTTATCCTCCCTGCCCTCTGCGGGAATGGGGGCTTTACTGGCTTTAGAATGGGCGGGGATGGATCTTTCCTTGGTGGCGTTGATTGGAATTATTCTATTGATCGGGATTGTGAAAAAGAACGCGATCATGATGATCGACTTTGCTTTGGAGGCCGAAAGGGAGCGGGGAATGTCTGCGGAGCAGTCTATTTACGAGGCCTGTCTTCTGCGGTTCCGGCCGATTATGATGACCACGATGGCGGCTTTGTTGGGGGCGCTTCCCATGGCCTTGGAAAAGGGGGTGGGCTCGGAGTTTCGAAATCCCTTGGGCATTACGATTCTGGGGGGACTCGTGGTTTCGCAGATCCTGACCTTGTACACGACCCCGGTGATTTATCTGGGATTGGATCGGGTTTCCGCAGGGGTGCGGCGTTGGTGGCGGGGGGCGCGGGGGTGCACGGTCGGGTGAGCCTATGGAGATTTCCGAGCTCCCCATTCGCAGGCCCGTGGCGGTGACGCTTCTCGCCCTGGGGGTGCTCATCTTTGGACTCGTGGCGTATCGGGTTCTGCCTGTCGCCCCCCTGCCGCGGGTGGACTTTCCCATGGTGCAGGTGAGCGCCTCGCTTCCGGGGGCGGATCCCGGGACGATGGCGGCGACGGTGGCGGCCCCCTTGGAGCGGCGTTTGGGGCAGATTGCGGGGCTGGAGGAGATGACCTCGGCGAGCACGGTGGGTGGGGTCAATATCACCCTGCAATTTGATCTGGCTCGGGATATCCGGGGGGCGACCAAGGATGTGCTCGCGGCCATCAGTGCGGCTCGCGAGGATTTGCCGACCAACCTGCCATTTCCTCCGAGTGCCCGCCGGGTGAACCCCGCGGACGCTCCGATCATGATCCTGGCCCTGACGTCCGAGCAGTTTTCCGTGGCGCGGCTGTTTGAATTTGCCGATGGGGTGGTGGGGCAGCGGATCAGCCAGGTTGCAGGGGTGAGTCAGGCGAATGTGGCGGGGGCGAGTCGCTCGGCGATTCGGGTGCGATGGAATCCGGCCGCGGTGGCTCTTGCGGGGATTGGGAGCGAGGAGGTGCGGGGGGCGATTGGGCAAGGGAATGTGGCCATGGCGAAGGGGAGCCTTTCGGGGCCATGGGGGCAGTACGGGGTGGAGACGAACGATCAGGTGGCGGAGGCGGAGGCGATGGCCTCCCTGGTGGTCAAACAGCGCGCGGGCGGCTCGGTGAATTTGGGGCAACTGGGGTCGGTGCGGGAGGATTTTGAAAATGCCCGGATGGCCGGATGGGCGGGGGTGACTCCTGCGGTTTTGGTGGCGGTGTACAAACAGGCGGATGCGAA
>JBEBAG010000263.1:0-12930 GCA_041159065.1 Verrucomicrobiota bacterium
GCCTCTGGAAACTTGATCCTTGGCACTGGGGATAATTCGCCCCCTGCGGCGATGCCTCCGCTGGATCGATCCGAGGGCGGCCTGCTGCGGGATTCGTTGCGATCCAGCGCGAACAGTCAGGATTTGAGGGGCAAGATTCTGCGGATTCATCCGTTGCCTGAGGGTGGCTACCGCATTCCCGAGGGAAACCTGTTCAGCGACCCCAAGGAAGGGCGGCCCGAGATTTATGCGATGGGAGTGCGCAATGGATTTCATAGCTGCGTGGATCCGCAGACGGGCGGGATTGCCTGGGGCGATGGGGGGCCGAACACGGATCCGAAATGGGGCTTGGAAGGGTACGATGAGATCAATGTAGCGACCCGTGCGGGCAACTTTGGGCATCCGCTCTTCACTGGGCCGAATGAGCCCTCTCGCTCGGTGGAGGCGCGGGGGGAGCCTCGCGAACTCGCGGATGCGCCGCATCCGGTGAACCTTTTGCAGCCCAGATGAGTTTTCGGAAGCCTGTCGACGTGAAGCCGGCGGAGGATGGGACGCTGCGGATTCTGGAGTATGGCTACAAGTGGCACGGGAATACGGATGGGCAGTTGTCGCGAGTGATCTATCGGCGTGGGAATCGGGTGCCGTTGGCGGTGCTCAAGGCGAGTGCGGTGGCGTGAAAACAGCCGCTCAAGGTGGAATTGGATGCGGGCAGCTCCAGCGATCCAGACGGGGATCCGTTGCGGTTTGAGTCGGATTTTAGCGGCGGAAGAACAGCGGAGGGCATGCGTCCGAGTGTTTCATTCAGCGAGGTGGGAAGACACCGGGTCCAGTTGCATGTGGTCGACGGCGCCGGTGCGCGTGGGGATGCGGAGGATGGGGAGAGCGAGCATGGCGGTGTCGGGTATCATGATTACCCCGTTTGGCGGGAGCGCTGGACGCGGATTCTCGGGGGAGTGCCAGGGGTGACGGTAGAGCCTGCGGACCAGTGGCCGACGCCGGAGCAATGGGTGAAGGCGGATGTGATCGCATGCTTTCACGACAACCCGGTGTGGGATGCCAGCAAGGGACCGGAGCTCGATGCATTTTTGGCGCGCGGGGGCGGGGTGGTATTTTTACACTTCGCGCTGAATGGCAGGCGCGAGCCGAAGGCGCTTGCGGAGCGCATCGGTCGTGCGTGGACTGGCAACCATTGGCTGCGCGGCGACGTGGCCTTGAGCTACCGTGCGCACGAGGTGACGCGCGGGTTTCCTGAGTCGGATGTGCACCCGGAAGAGCCCTGCTGGAAGCTGTTTGGGGAGGGCGAGGGGGCCACCACGGTGGCATCTTTGGACGTGGATGGAGCGGCGCAGCCTCAAGTTTGGTGCGCGGAGAAGGGGGGCGGGCGGGTGTTCGTGTACATTCCGTGTCACTTCACGTGGACGCACGACGATCCGTTGTTTCGCGTGCTGGTCTACCGGGGAATGGCTTGGGTGGGTAGGCGCCCTGTGAACCGGCTGGATGCAGGCGTTTGTACGGGAGCTCGGTTTGCTTTGCCGTAGGGAGTCGGCGGCCCCTCTGCGGAGGGAGTCCGTGGAAAAAGAAAGCGCCTCCGGCTAGGGAGGCGCTTTGAGGGAAGGGGACGGCTGCGGTGAATGTGACGCTACGGGGCGGCAGCCACGGGAGGGGTGGGCTTCCAGGAGCGGTAGGCGGGCGGAGTGGCGGAGGTCTGTCCCTGGATGCGGGAATGGATCCAAGCGAGGCCGTCGAGATTGTCCAAGAGCCGTTGCTCGGCATCCTCGCCGGTGTGGTTGAGGATTCCGATGGGGCCGCGGTAGCCGCTTTGGAGGATGGTTTGAAGAACCTGGACGTCCTCGGTTCCGGCGCCGATGGGGAGGATCTTGCGGCCGTGCTGGTCGCCGTGCACATCCATGCCATTCAGGTTGAGGCAGATCAGATGGGGGAGCATCTTATGAAGAAGCTCGCTGAAACGCGGGAGATGGTTGTGGCCGTGGTGGAGGTTGTACACAATGCCCACGTTTTGAATGCCCTCCGCCTGGAGGCGTTCAATGATGGCAATCTGGTTCTCGGGTTCTCCAAACCAGCCTCCGTGGTTGTAGAGGCCGATTTTCAAACCTTTTGCCGCGGCGATCCGCGCCGCGGTGCGCAGGGAGGCCGCTTCGGCGGCGACGCGCTTTTCCTGCTCCTCGGCGCTGGAGAGTTGGGCAGGGCCGCCCCCACGAATCACCCAAAGCTGGGGTTTCACTCCGTGTTTTTCAAAAAGCGCCAGCTGCTTTTCGGATTCCGCATTGAGCCGATCGGGTTCTCCTGGGGCGGCGGCCGCGTTGAACATCCAGCCCAGCAGTTCGATGCCGTGCTTTTTCATCGCGACAATTTCGTCCTCGAAGAAGGGGACGTGTTCGCCCCGGTAATCGTGCACGAATTTTCGGAGTCCAATGGCTTCGAGCATTGCGGCGCGTTGCTCGGGGGTGCGTTTGGCCTTGTCGAACGGGACAATGCACCATGCGGCGAGGTTGTTTTTGTCAAAAAGCGTGGAGGACGCGGCGGGTTGTGCGGAGGCGGGGGGTGTCGCGGCCAGAGCGGTGGGCGCCGAAAGAGGACAGAGCGCGGGGAGGAGGGAGAGGAGGGGGAGGAGGGCGGAACGAGGGGAGTAAGACATGGGGCGAGGGTAGCTCCGGGGGTTCCGTGCCTTCTAGGCAAGGAACGTCAGGATTTGGAATTAGAGCGGCAGGGAGCCTTCGTCAGGCGCGGGGAGCGCGTCGGGATCGAGGGAGGGATCCGGGAGAAGGAGTGCGGTGTGTTCCTCGGGAAGGGCCTCGACACGCGAGAGTTTGCGGACGATCTGGTGGGAACGGCCGCGTGCCTTGCTGAGGTTGGTTTTCGCTTCATCGAGCTTCTCCTCCACCTTGCCGAGGAGGTCGGAGAATTTTCCAAAGTCGGTTCGGACTGCCCCGAGGAGTTTGTCGATTTCGGCGGAACGTTTTTGGATGGAGAGGGTGCGGAAGCCCATGAGGAGCGCCATGGCGAAGGCGGAGAAGGTCGTGGGGCCCTGGACGATGACCTTGTAATTGCGGGTGAGGTCCTCAAGGAGCCCGGGAATTTGGATGACCTCCGCGTAGAGGGCTTCGGTGGGGAGGAAGAGGACCGCGAAATTCGTGGTGGTGGGCGGGACGATATACTTCGCGCGGATGTCTGTCGCGCAGGCGTAGATGCGGTTTTCGAGGGCCTTTTGGGCCGCGCGCTGGGCGGTTGCATCGGCGGTCTCAGAAGCTGCAACGAGGCGCTGATAGTCTTCGAGCGGGAACTTGCTGTCGATCGGGAGGAAGACGGGGTCACCATGGCCGTCGGGCCCGGGGAGTTTGATGGCGAACTCCACGACTTCTCCCGAACGGGGGCGCGGCTTGAAGTTGGCCTCGTACTGGGAGGGTGGGAAAAGCTGGCTGAGGAGGTTGCCCAGCTGCACCTCTCCCCAGACGCCGCGTGTCTTCACGTTGGTCATGACGCGGCGAAGGTCGACCACGTTTCCGGCGAGGGAGCGCATTTCGCCGAAGCCCTGTTGGACGGCTTCGAGTCGATCGGAGACCTGCTTAAAGCTTTCGCCGAGGCGCGTGCTCAAAGTGCTGGAGAGTTTTTCGTCCACGGTGGCGCGCATTTGCTCGAGCCGCGTCTCGGCTGCCGACTGGATCTGCCCGAGCTTGAGTTCGACGGAGGCGCGCAGTTTTTCGCCCGAGGCAGCCGAGGCGCTGGCTTCCTGAGCCATCTGCTGGTGGATGCGTTCGGCGGTCGTGGAAAGCAGCTGGCCCGAATCGGCGGACATTTTCTGCACGGCGCCGGTGATCTCCACGCGAGCGCGCGCGAGTTCCTCGCGGAGCGCGCCGGCGGCCTGCGTTTGGGAGTCGCCGAAGCGGGAGAGCGCCTCGTGTTGCGCCGAGGCGGACTTGAGGATTGCGGAGGAAAGTTCGTCGCGGTGGTTGCTGAGGATTGCGTGGAGTTCCTGGCGCTGGCGCTGGGCTTCGTCGCGCGCGTGCTTTTCAAGAAGCTGCAGGGTGTCTCGGAGCCGAAGGATTTCCGCGGCGCCCTGCGCAAGGGTGGCTTCCATCTGCGGTGGAAGCCTTCCGGATGCGGCGGAGCGAAGCTGCCAGAGGATGCAGGTGAGGGCGATGAGGCAGAGTACGCAGACGCCCAGAGTTACCAAGAGCAGGGGAGTGGCCATGGAAATCGCGGGGGCCTCGGCGCGCGAGCGCGGCGCGAGGGGGAATGGAGAGGGGCGTGCGGTTTGGCGGGGAAGTCAGGCGATGGAATTTTCCAAGGTGCCGATTCCGGAGATGGTGATTCGGACGCGGTCTCCGGAGGCGAGGGTGAAGTCATCCGGGGGGACGATGCCGGTGCCGGTGAGAAGGAAAGCGCCGTTCGGGAAGGTGTTGTCGCGCCACAGCCAGGCGGCGAGTTCCGGGAGGGAGCGTTTCATTTGGGAGAGGGACGTGGCGCCATCGAAAGCGGGGAGGCTCGCGCGTTCGATTTCCAGGCGGATGGTGGTGTCGGGTCCGGGAACGTCGCCCACGAGGATTCCGGGGCCGAGGGCGCAGCAGTCGCTCCAGACCTTGGCCTGGGGGAGGTAGAGCGGATTTTCGCCCTCGATGTCCCTGGAGCTGAGATCATTGGCGACGGTGTATCCGAAGATCTCCCCGTGGGAATTGAGCGCGAGTGCAAGTTCCGGCTCGGGAACGTTCCAGCGGGAGTCGGAGCGCAGGCGCATGGGTTTGCCCGGGGCGATGACGCGGTGCGGAGTGGCTTTGAAGAAGAGTTCCGGCCGTTCGGCGAGATACACGCGGTCGTAGAAGGTCCCGCCACCGGCGTCCTTGGATTCCTCCATCCGGGCGTTGCGCGAGCGCAGGTACGTTACGCCAGACGCCCAGACCTCCTGGGAGCCGATGGGGGAGAGAAACTCGGCGGGTGACGGGATGGGGGCTGCGGAGCGCAGCGCGGCTTCGAGCCACTGTCGTGGATTTTGCTGGGTGAACAGCGAGTCCATGGAGGTGCCGGGCAGCAGAAGGTAACCGGATGCATCGGAGGCGCTGGGAGCGGGCTGGATGGCGAGTCCGGCAGCGGTCCGGAAAACGAGGAGCGGGGAGTTCATCGCCCGAATATGGGCGGTCGTGTTGCCAGGGTCGACACCGGGATTCGGGTCCTCGGGAGGCTGGTTCCTGGAGGTGGGATTTGGCAGCGTGGAGGCATGTCTGAGTCCATGTTCCCCGAGCGGCCCGAGATTTACGAAGTTCGCACGCACGCACCGGGTCCCGCCGGAGCGCTTCCCCTGAGCGACGCGCTGTTGCGTGGGAGTCCGAGTGGGGATCTGTTCGGGCTCACACAGAATGCGGGGATGGGATGGGATCCTGCGGGGGTGAACGGAAAGGCGTTTTTGATTTTGAGTACGCAGGGGGGGATTCGTGCGGCGGATGGCTCTCCGGTGGCGTTGGGGTACCACACGGGGCATTGGGAGATTGGGTTGCTGGTGCAGGAGGCCGCTCTGGAGTTCAAGCGGCTGGGGATGGTGCCCTTTGCGGCGTATTGCTCCGATCCGTGCGACGGGCGAACGCAGGGCACAGTGGGGATGTTCGACAGCTTGCCGTACCGCAATGATGCCGCGACGGTTTTCGGGCGCTTGATTCGCTCGCTGCCCAAGCGCGCCGGGATTTTGGGGGTGGCGACCTGTGACAAAGGGCTGCCTGCAATGATGATGGCGCTTGCGCGTGCGAAGACCCTCCCGTCGGTGCTCGTGCCTGGCGGCGTCACGCTGCCGCCCACCCACGGGGAGGATGCCGGTGCAGTGCAGACGATTGGGGCGCGCTATTCGCGGGGACTGCTGACCTTGCAGGAGGCGTCCGAACTGGGGTGCCGGGCCTGCGGATCGGCGGGCGGTGGGTGCCAGTTTTTGGGAACGGCGGCGACCTCGCAGGTGGTGGCGGAGGCGATGGGGATGGCGCTTCCGCACTCCGCGCTGGCGCCCTCGGGACAGGCGGTCTGGCGGGAGTTGGCGGTGCGTTCGGCGCAGGCGCTGGTCCGGCTCGAATCCCGTGGCCTGTGCATGGGGGCGGTGCTCACGCGCGGGAGTATTCGCAACGCGATGGTCGTGCACGCGGCGTTTGGCGGGTCCACGAATTTGCTGCTGCACATTCCCGCGGTGGCCCACAGCGCGGGGCTTCCGCGTCCGACGTTGTCCGACTGGATTGAGATCAACCGGAGCGTGCCGCGGCTGGTGGATGTGCTGCCCAACGGGCCAAAGTATCATCCGACGGTGCGGGCGTATTTGGCCGGAGGGGTTCCGGAGGTGATGCTGCATCTGCGCGGTCTGGGGTTGCTGGACCTGGACGTACTGACGGCGACGGGGGAAACGCTCGGGAAAAATCTGGAGGAGTGGGAGGCCTCGGAGCGTCGTGCGCGATTCAAAGCGATTCTTTTTGAGCAGGATGGAGTCGATGCGGGCGAGGTGATCCTGAGTCCGGAGGATGCCCGGCGGAGCGGGTTGACGGGGACCGTGGTGTTTCCCGTGGGCAACCTGGCACCGGAAGGGGGGGTGATCAAAGCGACGGCGATTGATCCCAGCGTGGTGGATGCGGATGGGGTGTATCGGAAGGAGGGTCCGGCGCGGTGTTTCACGAGCGAGGCCGCGGCGATTGCGGCCATTCGTGAAGGGCGCATTGAGGCGGGAGATGTGATGGTGCTGGCGGGCATGGGGCCCATGGGCACGGGCATGGAAGAGACCTACCAGCTCACCTCCGCGCTGAAGCATCTGCCGTTTGGAAAGCAGGTGGCGCTGGTGACGGACGCCCGGTTTTCGGGTGTTTCCACGGGCGCGTGTATCGGGCATGTCGGGCCCGAGGGGCTCGCAGGCGGACCGATTGGGAAGGTGCGGGAGGGGGACTGGATCCGGATCGAGGTGGATCGTGTGGGGATGCGTGGGGCGTTGGATTTGGTGGGGGAGGGAGAGCGCCGATTTGGGCCGGAGGAGGGAGCGGCGATACTCGCAGGGCGGCCTACGCGGGAGGATTTGGCGCCGCATCCGGCGTTGCCGCCGGAGACGCGTGTGTGGGCGGCCTTGCAGCAGGCTGGGGGAGGAACCTGGGGCGGGTGTGTGTACGATCCCGATGCGATTCTGGAACTCCTGGCGGGGCGGAATGCTCGGGGATGAGAGGGCAGTGGAAAAGGGGGGCTCTTGCAGACGGCTGTGCTTTTGGCACGCTGTCCCGCCATGACTCTGACGCATTACGGACACGCCTGCTTTTCAGTTTCGCTTTCTGCCGAGCAAGGGGGGAAGCGGCTTCTGTTTGATCCCTTTCTGACGAGCAATCCCCTGGCGGCGCAGGCGGGGGTGAATGCCGGGACGGTGGAAGCGGATTACGTGCTGATTTCCCACGGCCACTTCGACCACATCGAGGATGCGGTGGAGGTTCTGAATCGGACGGGAGCGAAGGGGATTGCCGCGTTTGAGATTTGCGACTGGTTGAAGGGGAAGGGCGTGGACGCCGCGCAGTTGTTGCCGATGAATTTGGGGGGGACGCTTCGTCTGGATTTTGGGACGGTGCAGATGGTTCAGGCGGTGCATTCGAGCACGCTTCCGGACGGGGCTTCGGGGGGAAATCCCGCGGGCTTCGTGGTGCGGAGTGCGGAGGGTGCGTTTTACTATTCGGGCGATACCGCGCTCACCATGGACATGCAATGGATCCCGCGACGTGGGGCGCTGCGCTTTGCGGTGCTGAGCATTGGGGACACGTTTACGATGGGGCCTGAGGATGCGCTTGAGGCGGCGCGCATGATCGAATGCGACGAGATTGTGGGAGTGCATTTTGACACGTGGCCGCCCATTGCAATCGACCAGGTCGCAGCACAAACGCTTTTCGAGCGGGCGGGCAAGAGGTTGCATCTTCCCGCGCCGAATGGGCGGGTCCGGTTCGAGCATCGCGCTGCGATCGCTTAATCCGAGGTTTGGCCTGAACTTCGGATGCCGCTTCGGAGGGAGCGCGGGGGCGGGAGCAACTCGTCCCCCAAGAACGCCTCATACGCACGGCGGATCTCGCTGAGCTTGTTCCCCGTGCGGTACTTCGAATGCGAAAGTGCTTTCAACGCTCCGCGTCCGGCGGCGGAGGCGTGCTTCGACGGACTGAGCGCTTAACAAAAGCATCGCGGTCCCGATGCGCCCCACTTTTGGCCCGGGAGCATTGTCTCGTGAAGGGGTTCCAAAGGGTTCCCCTCAGCTTGTCTGTCCCTGTGCGCCGATGAGGGCACTCGTTCGTGAAGACGCGGAGCGCTCCGGGTGGAACGGACCATGGCAGAGGAGGATCGTTTATTCGCGGTTGGGTGCGGTGAGGTGAGGGGTGGTGCCTGTCAGCGGGGAGCGATGGAGTGGCGTCGAAGCGCGTGGGAACGCGCCCGGATCAGCCACGCTTCATGGCACCGGGGTGGAAGCGGGAGAGGTGCTCCGGGCCCAGGCGGCGGACCTCAGGTGTTTCGCGAGGATGTCCACCAGCTCGTCCTTGGAGGGGTCAAAACACTCAAAGGCATGGGGCCATCTAAAATGGACGTGCTGTGAGCGAGCGCCGGGTATCTCGGACTGAATCCAATTCGACAATGGCGCTCCTCCCTTTACGAAGAGCAATGGGAGGCAACGCTGTTGCTTCAGCATATGGAAAAGGGGGATCGCTTCATTATACAGCCAGGGATCTTTTTGGGGAGATGCCGCCCAGTTCCCGGATACCTCGCCCACGGCCCCGTCCAGGGCGATGACACCGCTCACGTCGCTCGAAAACTCGCGGTGCTCGCCGTCTCCCTCAAACCGCGGGTCCCCGTTGGTTACGCCCACCAACCCGGCGATGTTGCCTCCAGCAGAACCGCCCGCCACGGTGATGGATGATTCGTTGAGGTGGTAACGCGCCGCGTTTTTTCTTACCCAGCGCACTGCGGCCTTCACATCCCACACCGCCGCAGGGAAACACGCCTCCCGGCCCAACCGATACTCCACGGCGATGCAGGCAAACCCCTTTTCTGCCAAGCTCATGGCCACAGGACGGTTGCTGCGGTGGGTTCCGTCCAGCCAGCCCCCGCCGTGGACGAAGAGGACCACCGGCAGTCGGGTGACAGAAGCGGTTTTGGGTGTGTACAGATCCAATAACAAAGCGCGTTCCCCCAGCTTGTTATAGGCCACGTTCTCAAGGACATTGAGCTGCGCATCGGAGGGCCGTGCTGCGATGCGGATCCCGGTCAACTCTGCTTCCCCCAGAGGCAGGGTCTTGCGGACGGCCGGAAGGAAGTTGTTGGTCAGAAAGGCGGCCACCCCGGCTTCGGCCCTGGCATGTTCGCTTTCCGCCTTCACCAGCAGTCCGTCCGCATTTCGGATCAGCGCGGGCCGGTACTTCTCGTGGAACGGCTGGGGCGTGGGAAATCCTTCGAGGTATGGATTCGGTCCACGGTTTCGGACCTCAGCGAGGCGGCCCTTGCTGCGGATCAATTCGTGGTCCTCCACGGCCCGGGAAAATGCGTCTGGAAATGAGACGGGTGCGGCCGCTTGGATGACACCGGCTTCTCCTCGAAGTTCGAATCGGAACTGCACTGGGCCGCCCGATTCCTTTTGTGGCACACTGAACTCGAATGGATAAGCGGTGTCGGTGAATGGGGTGCTGCCACCGGGCGACTCCACGGTGAGCACGACCTGCTTCACATCGTCCTCCTTACAATCGAGATAGGCGTAGTGCCACGTGAGTTCTTTCCCAAACGAAAGCCTCAGGACATGAGCGGTGCCCGAGGGGGTCACCACAGCGGCAGCTGTCGGTGCGGCTCCGGCAACGCGGCGGGTGTGGAGCTTTTGCTGGAAAACAGGCCGTGGCACCAGCCCTCGGATGCAGAGGGCTGTCAGGCCGTGCGGCGCAAGCGAGACACGCAGTCGGCCCTTCTCGACGGGTATCGAGGAGGGGAGCTTCTTGCCGTCATGCCAAACTTCCGCCTCGACGGCACCCGTGGCCTCCTCGAATCGAGCCAGGTCGAGGCAGACACTCACATCCTCGAGGGGCCGGTTGCATTGATTCAGGAAAGCGAGACAGAGACCGGCATCAGCGCGGGCTGCCACGTAGTTGACCTGGATATTGTCCGTGGTGACGAGGCCTTTGGGCATCCAGGGGCGCACAGGGCCAACGTCGTAGAACCGGCCCGGCGCGCCATACACGCGCCCCCCGAGGTAAGCGTAGCCCTCGGCGTATTCGGCAGGGAAATCGATGGCACCACGCGACCGTGCGTAGGCGTCGGAAAATAGGTAATCCAGCACAAGGGCTGCCATAGGCAGGCTATGGTTGTAGTGCATGGAAGTTGTATGCTTGAGCTGCTCAAAGGGATGCTGGGCGAAATTCGGTTTTTCCTGAGCCGTGGAGTACTCGGTGTTGAAGTGGTAGCCGGGGAAGCCTGCAAACCGCCCCACCATGGCGGAGCGCGCAATGTCGTGCAGGAAAGGATCGGCCGCGTCGTGGGAGAGCCGCATGAAAAGCGGCGCGTGTGTCGCCAGATAAATGGCCAGGCGCGAAACCGTTCCGTTTCCCTCGCAGAGCAGGCCCTGCTCTGAAACGCGCCAGGCCGGTACCGTTTCCCGTGGTGCAGGGACGAGACCGGGCTCTCCGGGGCGTCCTCGGCGCGGAGCGAACCCCGCAGGATTCACCTCCACGTTTCCCTCGGGGACGGCGGGATAAAACCAGATCATCTGGGCATACTGTCGGGCAGCTTTGTGCGCCGCGGCAAGGTGACGTGGTTCGCGGGTTTCCAACCAGAGCTCATAGAACTCTTTCCAAGGAGGCAGCATGTAATCGAAGAAGGTGCCGGTACCCGCCTCCCTGAAATCGGTGGGCTGACAGTCTAGCCTTGAGGCAATCGCCAGGTCGGCCTTCGAAGCAGCCGCAGTCAGGCGTGTTGGGTCGCCCGCAGCCCGGTACAGCCAGAGATCGTTCTGCCACGAACCCGCAGGACTCACCCAATCCATGTTGAGCGTCCGATGGGTCTTCTCGAGCCGCTCAGCCGCTGACAGGAAGTGCGGAGTCGCTCCGTGCGAGAGGCGATGCAGGGCGGCGAGCTCCGACACCGGCATGGCGGGCCCGGCCAACCGGCGGGAGGGTCCCTGCGATCCCCGCGTGTCCCGGCTGAGCGCAAAAAGGAATTTCTCCCGGGAAAGCAGAAATTCCAGGAGCGGGATCCCTTGTCCCCGGAACAAAGGCTCCGAGTCGGTCACGATGGCGAGCGAGAGAGGGTGGAGGGCGCTGACATTTTTCACCGTGCCAGCGGAGTCCGGATAAGAAAATGCGCGGTTGGCAGCGTCAAACTGGCCGGCCGGACTGGTTGCAAAATCCAGGATATTTTCGAACGCCTGATTGAGGCTGTTGAGCGTGTTCTCGCGGCGGTCGCGAAACCCGCACACGTCTCTGGCGACGGACTCAAAAGCTTTCGCAAGCGGGCGCGCATCGTCGATGAGCACGAGCCGATACGACCGGGAATCTCCGGTCCCGAGGGCCGCCTCCGGGCTCCCGGGAAAGGGCAGAAAAACCAACGGCTGAGCTTGCCCCTCCCGGTTGCGCACCGTTACGCCGAATCGGCGGTTCCGCCCGTGGGGCATCGCGTAGGGAAACTGCGAGGGATCGGCCATGACCCCGACTGTGCCCCGCTGCGTTTCGACCAGGCATCCCGGAATGGAGCAAATTTCGTCGGGGATCAGGAAACAGGACTCGGGCAAACGTCGCCCATTCCAAACCAACGGTTGAAAGAGCTCTACGACCTCGCTCAACGCGGCGGCTGGAGCTCCGGCATAGGCCACCGTCCACTGGCCCGGACGTTTGACGGTGAATGTGTAGGAGAGGCGGCCTGCGGTGAGTTGCGCCACCAGATGAATGGCCTCATGCGAAAACTCCCACTGGGTCGTTTCGCCTGTCCGACTCACTTTCGGATGCTCAAGAAGCAGTACCTCGCCCAGATCAAACGGGTTGTGTGCAACTTGCCCATCCGCTCGTTTCCAGCCGGTGAGATTGTAAACGGGATGATCCCACTTCACACCGACCGGGTTGACGTTTTCCGGGCAATGAATGGCGAAGAAAACCGGCTTAAACTCCGCCGCCGCCTGAACCGCGGCGCTGCCAGGCAGCAGCAGGATTATCGCACAGAGCAGTCGGTAAAGAATGGGAGCAGGAGACATGGGGTGGGGAGGGGGTTCGGCTTCCCTCGGACGGCGAAGACCGGGGAGGCGTGGGGTGCGCTGGCGAATCGGGACACTTTTTTTCGAAGACACGCCAAGGGCATATCCCCCCGGAAGACGGAGCGCCTTTCAGGGGCCAAAGCGTGGTTTGCGTGGGGGAGATACCGCAACCCTTCGTGACCTTAGCAGCGGGCGCTTCGTGGGCACGTTAAGCGACTGGAAGCCTTTGCGGCGCAGGCAGCAGCGTTAATCGGGGGGGCGGGACCGCGATCGTTGCTCTCGAGCCGCTGGGGCTCTTGTGCCGAAAGTTCGCTCTGCTCATAGGGGGCGGCGGCGATGTTGAAGCGCTGCGGCTTTCTCTTGTTCAAGGCGATGAGTTTCCAGTTGCCGTGACGGATGGAGCGTCCTTGCGGGTGGCTGATGTAGATCGTGCGCGGCGCGGGAGTGGCGTCTTCGCTCGTGAGGGCCTTCCAGCAGTCGATGCCTTCCCATTTTGGACCGTGGGTGGGCTTGGCTCGTGCGGTGAATGGAGGAGAGTCAGAACGGGTAATGGTCCTGCATTTCCTTGGCGAGTGGGGGTTCCAGGGAGCGTAGTGGAAAGGGAATGACGCTGTGTCCTATTTCCGCACTCGCGCGGGGGAGTGTGAAAGCCTTGGTGGTTTTCGAGAGCCAACGCTTGGTTAAGCCTCTGCGGATCAACAGGTGGTACCGGTGGCGGGACTCGAACCCGCACGGGGATT
>JBEBAG010000264.1:0-4082 GCA_041159065.1 Verrucomicrobiota bacterium
TGGTGGGAGGGTGGTTGAGCGGGCGCCTGGTGGCGTCCGGGCGCGGGGCGATTGCGGCGCGGATGCTGGTGATGCTGCCTTTTGCGTGTGTGATGCCTTTGTCGCTGGCGATCCATCATGCGCCGTCGCGGGCGATGACGATCGGGTTGATCTGTGTGGTGACCTTTTCGCACATGGCGTGGAAGACGAATCAGAACACGCTCACCAATGACGTGTTTCCTCGCCGCTTGATCGGCACGGCGTCGGGGCTTCTGGCCTTTGGGACGGGACTGGGGGGCACGCTGTTCACGTGGATGACGGGCCGCGTGGTGGAGTGGTTTGGGTACGAGGCGATCTTCGTCGTGATGAGTGTGCTGCATCCGCTCTCGTACTGGGTGATGCGGCGTTGGGTACGGCGGCCACTTGGGGCGGGAACTGCAATGGTGAACTCATGAAAATACGATCTTTATCGGCCATCCCGGTGCGACTGCCGCGTGATCTGGAGGGGGCCCGAGGCACGGCGGGTTCGCCTACGGAGTTGAAGGGCCAGGGGAGCTATCGGTGGTCGGGGGCGTATCCGGTTCTGTATTCGGTGCATTTCGAAACGGCGCTGATCCGGGTGGAGCTGGAGAACGGGTTGGTGGGTTGGGGGGAGGCGCAGGCGCCGCTGGCACCGGAGGTGGCGTGCACGATTGTGGAGCAGTTGCTGCGGCCGGCCGTGGAGGGGGTGGATTTCGAGGGCGGGGCGGCGGCGATTGGGGCGCTGTGGGAGCGGATGTACGCGACGATGCGGGTGCGGGGTCACGGGGGCGGATTCATGGTGGACGCGATGAGTGGGGTGGATCTGGCGCTGTGGGATTTGGCGGGCAAGCTTGCGGGGAAGCCGGTGTGCGAGCTGCTTTGCGCGGCTCCGAAGCGGACGGTGCCCGCGTATCTGAGCGGCACCTCCGGGGCGACACCGCAGGATCGGGCGGATTTTGCGAAGCGGTTCTTCGAGGAGGGGATTGGCATGGTGAAGCTGTACTACGAGACGGAGTGGAGCGAGCTGCTCGCGGTGGCGGACCGGCTTCCTGCTGGGATGCGGTTTGGGGTGGATGCGCTCTGGCACCTGCCGCCAGGGGAGGCGGTTTCCCTTGCGCGGGAGCTGGATGCGCGGGATGCGCGCTGGTTGGAATGCCCCTTGTATCCGGAGGAGATCGAGGCGCACGCGCAACTGGCGGCGGCGATTCGGACGCCCATCGCGGTGGGGGAGAGCTACCGGATGCCGCGGGAGTTTCGGCCCTTCTATCCGATTGCGAAGGTGTTGCAGCCGGACCTCGGCCGCAGCGGCATCACGGGCTCGATGGAGGTGGCGTTCGAGTTTGGCGGCGAGGTCGCGCCGCATCTGAGCATTGCGATGGGGCCGCAGATTGCGGCGGCGCTGCATTTCGCGGCGGCGGCGGAGGGGTGCCGGGTGTGTGAGTTCAATCCGAATGTGCTGGGAATGGCGAACGCGTTTCTCGCGGAGCCGCTCGTGCGGGAGGGGGGGCAGTATCGGATCCCGGAGGGGCCGGGGCTTGGGGTGGTTTGGAACGATCGGTTTGCCTCGATCTGCGGGGGGTGAGCGGGCGGAGCGGAGGGGGCGTTGTCAGGGGGGGCGGGGTTCGGTAGGTTTGCGGAATGTCCCCTCTTTCGCTGTTTGGTCTTGGTGCGGGTGGTTTGGAACTGCGGCTGGTTGGTCGCGTGCGGCGCTGGGGGGCGGTGCTGGCCCTCGGGTGGGGGATGGTGCAGGGGCTCGGATCCGCGGGCGCGGAAACGGGGGCGGCGTGTGCGGGGGGGTGCCGGCATGGGGTGTCGGCGCCGGGGGCGACTTCGGACTGGGGGCCGGAGCACCGCGACTATCGGAAATACGCGCGGGAGCGCGACGTGGATTTCCTGCATCTGAGGCTGGAGGTGACGCCGGACTTCCAAAAGCGGACGCTCTCGGGGACCGCGGAGTATCGGGTGCGCGCGATGGAGCGGCCGGTGCGGGAGATTCGGTTGGACGCGGTGGATTTACGCGTGGGGGAGTGCACGAGTTCGGGGCCGAAGGTGTGGCAGGAGCGGACGGACACGGAGTTGGTGTTGCGTTTTTCGGAGGCGCTCGCCCCGGGGCAGGAGGTGACGCTGCGGATCCCCTATTCGGCGGAGCCGGCTCGTGGGATGTATTTTCGGACGCGGGAGATGGGGTATCCACACACGCAGCTCTGGACGCAGGGGGAGACGGTGGAGTCGCGGCACTGGTTTCCGTGTTTTGATGATCCCTCGGAGAAGCTGACCACGGAGGTGATCTGCCATGTGCCGGAGGGCATGGTGGCGCTGTCCAATGGGCGGAGGGTGTCGGTGGAGGCGGACGGGTTGGGAGGGAGGGCGCACCGGTGGGTGCAGGAGCAGCCGCACGTGAACTATCTGGTGGCCTTGGTGGCGGGCGAGTTCGGGAAGCTTGAGGAGCGGCATGGCGCGTTGCCCCTGGAGTTTTGGGCGGCGCCCTCGGATCTGCCGGAGGCCAGCAACACGTTTCGCCACACGCGGCACATGATGGGGTTTTTCGAGCGCGAGATCGGGGTGCCCTTTCCGTGGGCGAAATACGCGCAGGTGGCGATCTGGGATTACCACTGGGGCGGGATGGAGAACACGTCGCTGACGACGCTGAACGCGCGGACGCTGTTTCATTCGGAGACGGAGAATCTGTTTACGAGCGACGGTCTGGTGGCGCACGAGCTGGCCCATCAGTGGTTTGGGGATTTGGTGACGTGCAAGGACTGGAGCCATGTGTGGCTGAACGAGGGATTTGCGACGTACTATGACTGGCTGTGGCAGGGGGAATTCGGGGGGCGCAACGAGCTGTTGGGGGCGCTGTACGGCGCGGCGAAGGGGATTTTGGAGAAGGAAAACGAGACGCGCGGGATCGTGAGCCGGAAGTATCGGGACCCCGGGGATAATTTCGGCTACCTGGCTTATCCGAAGGGGGCGTGGGTGTTGCACATGCTCCGGAGTCAGCTTGGGGCGGATTTGTACCGGCGGTGCATTCAGCGGTACGTGGAGAAGCATGCGCTGGGCTCGGTCACGACGGAGCAGTTGCGGGAGGTGATCGAGGAGGTGTCCGGGTTGCATTTTGAGCGGTTTTTTGACCAGTGGGTGTACGGGGTCGGGACGCCGCGGGTGAGTGTGGAGCAGTCGTGGGATGCGGGAACCAAGCTCTTGAAGCTGAGTGTGAAGCAGACGCAGAAGATCAGCGAGGAGGCGCCGCTGTTTGAGTTTCCGCTGCGGGTGCGTGTGGAGGGCGGCACGGGGGGGAGTGGAACGGCGGAGCACACGCTGCAGGTCCGGGCGAAGCAGGAGGACTTTTATTTGCCGCTGGCGGAGGCGCCCCGGCTGATTCGGTTGGACCCGGAGCTGAGCGTGCTGGCGCGGTTCGATTTTCAGCCTCCCAAGGAGATGCTGTTGCGGCAGTTGGAGAATGGGGCGGACTTGGTCGGGCAGCTTTTGGCGTTGGAGGGTTTGGGCAAAAAGCTGGATCGGGAGACGGTGGCGAAGGTGGCGGGGATGCTGTCTGGCGGCTGGGATTATCGGGTGCGTGCGCGGGCGGCGGAGGTGCTGAGGGAGGCGCGGAGTCCGGAGGCGCTGGAGGCGCTGGTGAAGGTGGGCTTGAGGGATGGGGATGCTCGGGTGCGCAGTGCGGCGGTGGGGGCCTTGGGCGGGTTTTACGAGGAGGGAGCGAGGCGGGCGCTTTTGGGGGTGGTGGCGGAGGAGAAGAATCCGGGCGTGGTGGCGACGGCGTTGCGAGCCTTGGGGGCGTATGCGGACCCGGAGGTGGCTCGGGTGTTGGGGGAGGCGTTGGAGCGGAGCGTGTACCGGGAGCGGGTGGCGGAGGCGGCGATTGGGGCGATTCGGGCGCAGGGATCTGCGGCGATGGGGGGGCGTCTGCGGGAGGTGTTGCAGGCCAGGGGGGGGCAGTGGCCGGCGTCGGTATTGGGGGCGGGGCTGGAGGCGCTTGGGGCGGTGGAACGGGCCTCGGTGGAGAAGGAGCCGGTGCTGGGAATGTTGCGCGGGTACTTAAACCATCCGAAGGAGAGTGTGCGGGT
>JBEBAG010000265.1:0-4395 GCA_041159065.1 Verrucomicrobiota bacterium
CGCGTACTGGTTTGAGCGGGGTGGGTGGGTGGATCCGGCGAGTCTGTGTGCGGCGTGGTTGGAGACGGGGGGGGCGGTGGAGCGGCGTTTTTTCCGAGAGGCGCTGGAGTGTGAAGAGGCGGGCGGCGAGTGGGAGGTGCGGGAGGCGGGCGGGCGCGTGCTGGGGAGGGCGCCGGTGGTGGTGCTGGCGAATGCGATGGAGGCGCTGCGTCTGCTGCCGGAGGGGGCGCTCCGGTTCAAGCGTGTCCGGGGCCAGGTGAGTCACCTGAGGGAGGGCGCCTTTCCGGGGCTCTCGTGTGTGGTGTGCCGGGATGGCTACCTCACCCCCGCTGTGGATGGAATGCACTGCGTCGGAGCGACGTACGATTTTGATCGCGTGGACGCGGACCTCGATGCACCGGGGCACGGGCTGAATGTCGCGCGCCTCGCGGGTCTTTTGGGGCGGGCGGTGGAGGAGGAACGGTTGCGCTCGGAATTGGAGGATGCCGGCGCGCAGGGGGGGCGGGTCGGGTTCCGCTGTCTGACGCCGGACCGGATGCCGGTTGCGGGCCGCCTGCCCATGGGACGGGGAGTGGTTGGGCTCCTGGGGTTGGGCTCGCGGGGACTGGTCTGGTCGGGGTTGCTGGGGGAACTGGTGGCCTCGGGGATCGAGGGAAGGCCCCCGCCGGTGGAGCGGGATTTGGTGGAGGCGGTCGGCGCCGAGCGGTTTGGGGCTGCAGGATTCTGAATGGACATCGGATCCTGCCCGGAGCGTGAGAGCGGGCGCGTCAGCGGACCCGGTGGGATGCGTCCGGGTTGACGGTGTTCTCCGGGTTTTCGAGGCTTCCGAGGTTTGCGTGGAGCCAGGGCATCCCGAGGCCCCGAGGCGTGGGCGGCAAAGCCCGGTTGAATATCGGGTGGCACCCTGTGGCAAACGGGGATGGGAGGCGATGTGGGGGGGGCTGTTAGTCTGGTCCGAATGGCCGTTAGGAACATTCTTGAAGGCCGCCCCTAGGAGGATGGTTTGGAGCGCGGTTGTGCATGGAGAGCGTTCCTCCGTCTTGGCGGGGGATATTCCGAAATGATCCCCCTGTTCTCCATGCGAGTCCGAGCCATCCATCCGGCGTTTTTCTGGGTGGGGAAAGAGTTTGTCCTGTGGGTTTGGGTTGGATGGTGGGTGTGGAGCGCTCTGGTGGGCTGGGGGGCGTATGCGGCGGAGGAGAGGAAGGTGAGTTTCGTGAACGAGGTGATGCCGCAGTTAACGAAGGCGGGGTGCAGCAGCGGAGGGTGTCATTCCAAGCCGGAGGGGCAGAGCAACTTCAAACTGTCGGTGTTCGGCTATGATGCCCGGCAGGACTACGAGGAGATCACGCGGGATGTGCGGGGGCGGCGGGTGTTTTTTGCGGCGCCGGAGGAGAGTCTGCTGCTGCTGAAGGGGTCGGGACAGTGGCCGCATGAAGGGGGGGCGCGCTTGGCGAAGGATTCGGAGGGGTACCGGGTGGTGTTGGATTGGATTCGGCAGGGGGCGGTCTTTGACGGGGGGGAGGCGCCGCAGTTGCTGGGGATTGAGATGGAGCCGAGGCGGCCCGTGCTGGGGGTGGGTGGGAGTCTGGCGCTGACGGTCCGAGCCAAGTACAGCGATGGGGGGGATCGGGACGTGACGGCGCTGACGGTGTTTAGTTCTCAGGAGAAGGAGTTGTTCTCCGTGGATGAGCGTGGGTGGGTGCGCGGGGGCAAGCTGCGGGGCGAAGGGGTGATTGTGGCCAATTTCATGGGCAAGGTGGACGTGGTGCGGCCCTCGATTCCCCCGGAGAAGGCATTGAGCGCGGCGGATTTTGAGCGGTATCCGGTGCACAGTCCGGTGGACACGCTCGTGTACAAACGGTTGCAGTTTTTGGGGATTGAACCCTCGGAACCCTGCACGGACGCGGAGTTTGTGAGGCGCTCGGCTTTGGACTGCATTGGGCGGTTGCCAACGGCGGCGGAGGTGCGGGAGTTTTTGCAGGAGGCAAAGGAGCAGCGTCGCTCGAAGTGGGTGGAGCATTTGCTGGAGGATACGAACTACGCGCACCACTGGGCGGTCAAATGGGGGGATTTGATCCGGCCGAACCCGTCGCGGGTGGGGGTGATTCCGGTGCACTTGCTGGACGCGTGGTTGCGGGACGCGTTTCGGCAGAACAAGCCCTACGATCGGATGGTGCGCGAGTTGTTGATGGCGCAGGGCAACTCGCATCGGGACGGTCCGGTGGCGATGGTGCGGGATAAGCGGGAGCCGGTGGATGCGAGTGGCTTTGTGAGCCAGATTTTCCTCGGGGTGCGCATGGACTGCGCGAGGTGCCACCATCATCCAAGCGAGAAGTGGGCGCAGGAGGATTACTACCAGTTGGCGGCGTTTTTCGGGAAAATGCGTTCGCGCGGCCAAGGCATTTCGGCGCCGATTTCGGGGGAGGCGGAGTGGTGGTGGTATGATCCCAAGGGAGCCGGGGTGCGGCATCCCCTGACGGAGGCGGTGCTGGTTCCGAAGGCCCCGGACGGGCCGGAGTTCCCCTACCAGGCGGGGGTGGATCCTCGAGGGCAGTTGGTGGACTGGATGGTGGCACCGGAGAATCCGTTTTTTGCGCGGGCGATCGTGAATCGGATTTGGGCGGAGTTCTTGGGGCGCGGCTTTGTGGAGCCGGTGGATGATTTCCGGGTCTCGAACCCGCCCAGCAACCCGGAGCTGCTGGACTGGCTGGCCCGGGATTTCGTGGAGCACGGGTTTGATTTGAAGCACCTGATGCGGAGGATCTTGAACTCGGCGGCCTACCAGCGCAGTGCGGTGCCGAAGCGGTCCAATGTGGCGGACTCACGGAACTACGCGCATGCGCTGCGGAGGCGCTTGTCGGCGGAGGTGTTGCTGGATGCGGTTGGGGATGTGACGGGGGTTCGGGAGACGCTCTTGGGGTTGCCGCCCGGGTCTCGGGCGGTGGAGGCGTGGAACCACAAACTGCCCTCGGATTTCATGGATGCGTTCGGGCGGCCGAATGCGAGTTTGGAATGCCCGTGCGAGCGGGACCGGAAGCCGACGATTGTGCAGTCGCTGCATTTGATGAATGCGAAAGGGCTGCAGGAAAAGCTGGGGAATTCGAAGGGGCGCGTGGCGGGCTGGGGGGCGTCGAAGGCGTCTGCGGAGGAGCTGGTTCGGGAGATTTATGAGGCGGCGTTTCAGCGGGAGCCGGATGGGCAGGAGTTGGAGGTGGCGGTGCGGCATCTCGGGAGGGAGGGGGTGCCGCGTTCGGAATCGGTGCAGGATCTGGTGTGGGCGCTGATCAACACGGCCGAGTTTGTTTTCAACCATTGAGGAGCACAGCGATGAGCACACGGAATTGTCAGGGAATGGGGCGCAGGGATTTTTTGCAGGTGGGATTTGGCGCGCTGGGCGGGCTGGGGTTCACGGATTTGTTGCGAAGTCGCGCAGAGGCGGCGTTGCAGCCCGGGGGGGCGGGTCGGTCGAAGGTGAACTGCATCCTGATCTGGCTGGATGGCGGTCCCTCGCATTATGAGACGTTTGATCCGAAGCCGGAGGCGCCTTCGGACATTCGCGGGGAGTTCCGATCGATTCCGACGGCGATCCCCGGGGTGCATTTCAGCGAGACGCTCCCGTTGCTGGCGAAGGCGGCCGATCAGTTCACGGTGATCCGATCGATTTGCCACAAGGATCCCAACCACGGCGGGGGCAATCACTACCTGATGACGGGCGCCCCGACCCCGGTGCCGGTGGGGTGCGGTGCGTTTGTGAGTTTTCACCCCTCGTTTGGATCCATGGTTTCGCACGAACGCGGGGTGCGCAACGGGTTGCCCGCGTACATCTGCCTCAACCAGGTGACGCGGTCCGGGGGACCGAGTTTTCTGGGGCCGAAGGATGCGCCCTTCCTCATCGGGGGGAATCCGAACGAGGCCGGATTTCGGGTGCGCGATGTGGCGCTTCCGGTGGAGATCAGCGAAGGGCGGGCGCAGTCGCGTCAGGCGTTGCGGGCGTCCCTAGACCGGATGCTGCGGATTCAGGACGAGGCGGCGGAGGATCCGCTGCTGGCGTTTGACCAGTCCTATCAGCAGGGGTTTGGGTTGCTGGCTTCGAAGGAGGCGCAGGCGGCCTTTGAGGTGTCGAAGGAGCCCGAGGCGACGCGCAAGCAGTATGGGTTGACGGATTTCGGGCAGCGTCTCCTTTTGGCGCGGCGTTTGGTGGAGGTGGGGGTGTCCTTTACGGTCGTGTACTGGGGGGGCTGGGATCATCACCGGAAGATTTTCAAAAGCTTCAAGGAGGACGGGTTTGGCCAAAAGCTGGACCAGGGGCTGAGCGGGTTGATCCAGGATTTGAGGCAGCGCGGGATGTTGGATTCGACGATGGTGGTGTGTCTGGGCGAGTTCGGAAGGACG
>JBEBAG010000266.1:0-6374 GCA_041159065.1 Verrucomicrobiota bacterium
TCCAAAGTCGAAGCCGGCCTCTGCTCCCTCGACCCCACTCCGATGGACCTCGAGGAAAATGTGCGCGAGGTCGCCACACTCCTTTTCCCGCGCGTCCGGGAGAAGGGACTCTCGCTCGACATTCGCTTCGCCGAGGGCACCCCGCGCCACCTCCTCGCCGACCGGGGACGCCTGCGCCAGATCCTCCTGAACCTGGTCGGAAACGCCGTGAAATTCACCGAGCGCGGCTGGGTTTCCATCGAAGTCCGTGTCGAAAAGGGGCCCTCGGAGGACTTCGTGAAGTTTGCCGTGTCCGACACCGGGATTGGGATCGCCGCCTCGGACCGGCCGCGTCTGTTTCAAAAGTTCGCGCAAGCCGATTCCACCACCACGCGGAGGTTCGGAGGCACGGGGCTGGGGCTCGCCATCTGCAAGCAGTTTGTGGAACTCATGGGGGGCCAAATCGGCGTCGAAAGCACTCCCAATCAAGGGTCGACATTCTGGTTCACGCTGCCCCTCCGTGAGGCGCTCCCGGCCCTGCCTCCCGCCCCTCCTCCCGAGCCGCCCCCACAGCCGGCTTCGCCTGAGGCCCACGCGCCAGCGGCCCGAAAACTTCGGGTGCTGGTCGCCGAGGACAATCGCATCAACCAGATGTTCGTCATGGCCCTCCTGCAAAAGCTGGGGTGCTCGGCGGAACTCGTCTCCGATGGAGTCGAATGCGTCGAGCGTTACCAGAAGGAGCCTTTCGACCTGATCCTCATGGATTGTCACATGCCGAAGATGGACGGATTCGAGGCGACCCGCACCATCCGCCAACTGGCGGCACCCGGCTCGGCGAGAGGTGTGTCCGGGCATTCGCCCATCCGCATCGCGGCCGTCACCGCCAGCGCGATGCGCGAGGACCACGAGCGATGCATCGCTGCGGGCATGGATCTCGTGCTCACCAAACCCCTGCGCGCTCCCGAACTGCAAAAGGCAATCGGCCAGCTGATTCCGTAACTAGCGCAGCGCAGAGACGTCCGGGTCCTCAGGGCCCCTTCCCGGGAACTGCGGGGGTCGCGTTGTGCAAGAGCTTCATCAACTGCGAATCGGTGGAAAGCAGGAGGGTCGAGTCCTTCTGGAAGATCTTCTGATACGTCTCCATCGTTTTCAAAAAGGCGTAAAACTCCGCCGCCTGCGGACTCTGATTGTAGGCCCGCGCGTAAATCTCCGACGCCTTCGCATCGGCCTCGCCCCGCAGCTCCTGCACCCGGCGATACGCGGCCGACTGGATTTCGTTTAGATCCCGCTCCTTCTGTCCTGCAATCCGAGCCGCCTCCCCTTCGCCCTCGGAACGGAACCGCTGGGCAATCTGACCCCGCTCGCTGATCATGCGCTGGTAGATGCGATCCAAAACCTCGGGGTTGTAGTTGATCCGCTTCAAACGCAAATCCAGCAGCTCAATCCCGAACTCCGAAAGCTTCTTCGCCGCGGCTTTCGCAATCTCGGCCTCCACCACCTGACGTCCGTACCGAATGGGCGGCAACACCCCGATGCTGCCCATCCCATCACTCTTAAGCACATCGTCCTGAAGCGGTTTGCGCGTCTTGTCCGTCCGGATGATCTCGATCAATTCGTGCCGGGCGATGGCGTTGCGCGTTTCACTCCCCAAAATGTCCTCCAGACGCGACTGGGCGCTGCGTTCATCTTGCAGGCGCACGAAGTACGTCTTGGGATCCTGAATCCGCCAGCGCGCAAACATCGAGGTACGGATGTAGGTCTTATCCTTGGTCGGAATCGCCACCGGAGCGCCGTCCCATTCCAAAAAACGTTTGTCGATCCGGTTGACGCTCTGCACGAAGGGCATCTTGACGTGCAAACCCGGCTCGGTGATCGGCTCCCCGACGGGCTTTCCAAACTGGGTGACAATCACTTGCTCAGACTCATGCACCGTGTACAGCGCCCCCGCCGCAAGGTAGACCACCGCAAACCCCACCAGCATCAGCAGAAATGTTTCAGGCTTCTTCATTTGCGAATCTCTTGGGATTTGAGCTGAGGCTGACCGTTCGGGAAACTCAGAGACTGCAGGGGAAGGAACGGCACCAGGTGGCGCAGCGACTCGTCCACCACCACCTTCGGTCCGGCGCTCGGGAGCACGTTCCCCAGGGTCTCCAGGTAAATCCGGGTACGGGTCACCTCCGGCGCCTTCGCGTACTGCGCGAGGGTCAGAGCAAAGGAAGCCACGTCCCCCTCCGCCTCGTTCACCCGTTTGAACCGGTACCCTTCCGCCGAACGGATCATCTGGTCCGCCTCCCCTTTCGCTCGGGGCACCGCCTTGTTGTAATCTCCGTTGGCCAGATTGATGGCGTTTTCGCGGTCCTGCTGCGCCTTGTTGACCTCGTTGAAAGACGCCTCCACCTGGCGAGGCGGATTGACGTCTTTCAGTTGCACCTGATCCACGCGGATCCCCAACTGATACCGCTTGGCCAGATCCTGCATCCGGGCCAGCGCGGCAGACTCAATCTCCTGCCGCCCAATCGTGATCACCTCGTCGACCGTGCGATCTCCGATCACCTCGCGCATGGCACTTTCCGACAGATCGCGCAGCGTCAGGGCCGGATTGCGCACATCAAACAGATACTCCTTCGGGTTCTGGATGCGGTACTGCACCACCCATTCCACCATCGCCGCATTCAGGTCCCCCGTGACCATGGACTTCTCCTCCATCGTGGTCGGACTCACCTGGGCGGGGTTGGTGAACGTCGTGGAGGCAAAGCCAAACTCCAGCTTCAACTGCCGCTCCGTGGGCACAATCGTCACCGAATCCATGCCCAGGGGCAGCTTGAAGTGCAGCCCGGGTTTCACCGTTTTCAAGTACTTCCCAAACCGGAGCACCACCCCCTCGGATTCCGCTCCCACCGTGAAAAACAGGGAACCCGCGCTCGCCAGCATGACCAGGGCCGCTCCCAAGAGCAGCAGCGGGCGGATGGGAAACATCCGCATCAGGTCCCCAACCGGGTTGGGCGAGTTGCCATATACATCACTCATGCGCCCTCTGTTAGCCCGAAGCCGCCCCGCGGCAACCACCGCGAACCGGCACCCCGCGTCCCGCAATCAACATTCTGATTGTGTGGTGGATACGACTCGAGGTTTCATTGATCCCGAAGGCTTTCGGAGCGAATTTTGAAGGTGACTTCCCCGTTCGGAAAGGCTGCACTAGGGGCTCGGTGCAAGATACCGTTCTTCAGGAACAAGAGGCATTCCCAACGACTATGATCCCCCCCCGAGTTTGGACGCGTCCAGCGCCCAAGATTAATTTGAACGTGGGGATCGGCGATATGGTGGCGAGTAACGACGTCAACGCCTGCCTCATCACGTATTCGTTGGGCTCCTGCATCGGGGTCGTCGTCTACGACCCCGTGGCCAAGGTCGGCGGGCTTCTTCACGCCATGCTTCCCGAATCCAATGCGAGCGAGGCCCGCTCCGAGAAGCGCCCCTACATGTACGTGGATACCGGCCTCCCCGCCCTGTTTCACGCCGTCTACGCGCTCGGCGGAGTCCGCTCCCGGCTCGAGGTCAAAATGGCCGGCGGCGCCGAGATGCTCAACGACAACAAAATTTTCAACATCGGTCCGCGCAACGTCGAAAAAGCCCACGCCATCCTTTCCCGGAATGGCGTCCGCCTCCACGCCGTCGATACCGGAGGCAAGGACGTGCGCACCCTCAAACTCGAGCTTTCCTCCGGAATTCTCACCCTCAGCGTCACCGGAAAGGGCTCCCGTCCACTCTGATGGTTTGACTCCCATTCCCCTCCAACCCGCTCCAGAACGCCGCGCCCCTTCCTTCCCTCTCGCCCCTTCTTTTCACCGCCGCCCTCGCCTCACTCCGCCAGCCCTATGACCGCGCCGACTCCATTCAACCGCAAAGCGTTCCTCTCTGAAATGGAAGGCATGGAGGACGTTCTGCTCGACACCATCAATGCCTTCCAGGAGACGCTCCCGCCGCTCTTGGACCGCATTCAGGAAGCCCTCTCCGCCCAAAGCCTCAAGGAACTCGAGATCGCAGCCCACACGCTCAAAGGCATGGTCTCCAACTTCCGCGCTGAACCCGCCCGGAACCTCGCCCTCCGGCTCGAGGTCCTCGCGAAAGAGACCGCGCACCACGATACCCCCTTCGCCCAGATCCATCCGGAGGCTTCCGAAATTTTCCAGAGCTTGGGTTCGGAATGCGTGCGTCTGGCTTCCGCCCTGCGCACCCTCGCCCTCGAGTGCCAGATCATCGCCCAGAAAACCATTCTCGTCGTCGATGACAGCGACTTCGACCGGACCCTGCTGAGGGCGGCTCTGGTCAAAAAAGGGAAGTTCCAGGCGAAAGAAGCCCGCAGCGCCGCCGAGTGCCTGGCCATCATCGAACAGGGCGGCGTCGACCTCGTCCTGCTGGACATCCTCATGCCCGAAACCACCGGCACCGAGGTGCTCCTCAAGATCCGGGAGAAATTCAGCCCGCTCGACCTCCCGGTGATCATGGTCTCCGGCAAGTCCGACGCCTCGGATGTCGTGGAAAGCCTCCGCGCCGGCGCCAACGACTACGTCACCAAGCCGGTCAACTTCGACATCGCCGTCTCGCGCATCCTCATGCATCTGAGCTTCGGGGAAATCTCCCGCGAGGCAGCCACCCTCAAACAGATGCTCGCCTCCGAGGCCGTCGTTTCCACCTACCACTTCGAAATCAACCGCTGGCTGTCTGTCGCCATCGGATGCATGGAAGCCCCCGACCTCAACCTCCCCCCGGTGCGAGAAACCCTTCACGACGCCCTGCTCGGCATCGTGGACAGCCTCCAAAAAATCAAAACCGCCGCCGAACACAAATCGACCGCCTACCGCGGCGACCTCGAGTTCGCCAATATCATGAAGCTCGATTAGCCTTCGAGGCCGCGGCTCCGCACGGATTTTCCCGACCCCCTTCGCGACCACCACCGCTCCCCTCCGGCCCCACTCCGCGCTCCCATGCTGCGCCCCACGCCGCGTCCGTTGTTTTGTCTCCGATCGGATTCCCACGGCCGCTTCCGGGGTGGGATCGCCGCCCTTCTCTGGCTCCCGCTGACACTGCTTCTCAACGCCTGCTCGTCCGAACCCCCGCAGCCCCTGCGCATCGGAATCAACGCATGGCCCGGCTACGAGTTCCTCTACCTCGCGGAGCAAAAAGGCTTTTACAAGGAACTCGGCCTCCCCGTGAAACTCCTCGAGTTCTCCTCGCTCGCCGACTGCCGACGCGCCTTTGAACGCAACCAGATCGATGGCATGGGCAGCACCGTCGTCGAAGTCCTCCAAGCCCTCGACCACTGCACCCGGAAACCCCAAATCGTGCGGGTCCTCGACTGGTCCAACGGCGCCGACGTCATCCTCGCCCAACCGACGCGCGACTCGGTCGCCCAGCTCCGGAACGCCCGCGTGGGGGTGGAGCTGGCCTCCCTGGGGGTATACCTCCTCGGACGCGCCCTCGAAAAAAACGGGATGACGTTGGCTGACGTGCGGACCGAACCCATGGCTCCGCTCTCCATGGAGGAGTCCTTTGCTCAAAAGACCCTCGACGCCATCGTCACCTATCCGCCCCACTCCATTCAGCTCCAACGCTCCGGCGCCGCGCGATCCGTGTTTTCCTCTTCCGAAATCCCCGGGGAAGTGGTGGACGTGATTGCCATCGACGAATCCGTTCGGAGAGCGAGACCCGAAGCGGTTTCGAAGCTGCTCCAAGGACTGGACCGCGCCATGGCTTTCCTGCGTCAATCCCCGGAGGAGGCCCTGCGCATCATGGCCGAACGCGAAAGGGTCTCGGTCCAGGACTTCGAGCAGGCGCTTCGCGAGGGCGTGGTCATGCTGGGGGCTACCGATCAGGAAGCCTACTTCGCCCCGGGGGGCAAACTCTCCGCCATCCTCGACGCCACCGACCGCATTCTCCGGCTCAATGCCCAGATCAAGGGGCCGGACCGGCGCCGGGATGCCCTTCCCGAAGCCGCACCCCAACCCGCACCCGCTCCGTGAAATTCGGATCCTCGTCGCTTCGCAGAAAGCTCATTGCGCCCCAGCTACTTCTGGGAATCCTCCTCGCCGGGCTGGCCCTCTGGTTTTTCCACCTCCGCTCCGAACACCAACTCTTTGGCAAACTGCATCAGCGCGGGGAACTGCTTGCACACCTCCTCAACTACGCCGCCGAGAGCGTTTCGCGCACGGAGGAACTGCAGCGGGTGGTGTCTGCGGCGGGGGCCGAGAGCGACGTGCTGGATATTCTCGTGGCAGCGGGCGAGCCCCTCAAGGTCATCGCAAGCACGCAGGCAAAATGGCATGGCAAGCTCATCTCGGAACTCCCCTGGAAGGAGTTGGGGGAGGATCTTGCGCGTGCGCGGAGCTCCCGCTCCA
>JBEBAG010000267.1:0-26397 GCA_041159065.1 Verrucomicrobiota bacterium
CTCCAAGGGCATCTCTTTTTTCGCAACGACCGCCCGGGGCGCGTTGTCCGTGAGTTGGACGACCACGGATGCTCCCGGCTTCGCGGATCGCGCGAAGGAGACATAATATTCCGGAGGCACGCCGTGTTCGGGGCGGCCCGGTTTTTTGAACTGGAAATTGAATCCCCCCTTTTCTTCCCAGCGGAAATCGGCCTGCAGGATGAGGTCCGTGAGCGGAGGGAAGTCCTTGGCGTCGGAGATGCGGGCGATCCCGGGGTGGGATACTTCCGGGAGTTTGTGGAGGTGGAGCAGTCCGTCGATGATCTCCGCGCGGCCGGCGGTCACTTTGGTGGTGGCTTTCGCGTTCGGCGCTTTGAAATCGCTGGAATACAGGAGGGCGCCCTTCTGGCCGAGAACGGGGGTGAGCTCAGGCAATGGGGCGGCGTGGAGCGAGGCGGCAAAGGCGAGAACGGTTCCGACGACCATGGGGATGGATTTCATAGATGTTTGGGGGAGGGCTGCAGGCTGGCTTTAGGCGAGGATTTCGCGAAGCGGTCCGGTGCTGTCGCCGTGGCGCTCGGCTCGGATACCGACGCCGTGGAGCATGGAGAGCCAGGCGTTGCAGAGGGGGGTGTTTTTGGGGACCACGATATTCTGGCCGAGTTTCAGTCCGGCACCCCCACCGGCGAGAATGGTGGGGCAGTTGGTGAGTTCGTGTCCGGTGCGCAGATTGCCGCCGTAGGCGATGGCCGTATGATCAAAGAGCCGGGAGCCGTCCGCCTCGCGGGTGGCTTTGAGCTTGTCGAGGAACCTCGAAAACAACTCGCTTTGAGCCAGGTCGCGTTTCTGGGAGGCGTCGAGTTTTTCGGCCCGGGTGGTGTGGTAATGGCTCATGTCGTGCGGGAAAACTTTGATGTCCAGGCTCGTGAGAAGGGTGCTCACCGGCTGCCGGAACGTGAACACGCGGCAACTGTCGGTCTGGATCGCCGCGAGAATGATGTCGTACATCAGCTTGGTTTCCTCGTAGCCGGCGATCACCGACCGGGGTTCGTTGAGGGCCGCTTTGGGGGGCTGCACGCCCAGCCACTGTTCCTCCTTGGTCAGCCGGCTTTCGATGTCGCGAATCCCCTGGAAGTACTCATCGAGCTTGCGGCTGTCGCCTCTGCCCAAGCCGCGCTTGAGATCCCGGGCGTCCTCCAAAACGGCATCGAGCACGCTGCGCTTCTGCGCGAGCAACGCTTTCTGCTGCTCGATCGGCGTCGTGTCCCTTGCAAAAAGCCGATGGTAGGCGGCGAGTGGCCCATTGAGGCCGGCCACGGGTTTCCCCCCCATGTCCCAGGACATGGAGAGTCCGGGGCCGTGCCCCGAGGCTTCGCCGTTCTCTCCGCCGTTGAGGGCGAGGGAGGCGAACCTCGTTTGCTTCCCCAAAACTTCCGCAGCGACTTGGTCCACGGAGATGCTGTTGGAGAAACTCACCCCGGGCTGCGCGTACCGGTTGGCGCCCGTGAGCCAGAAGGTGCTCCCCCAATGCCCCTCATTGGAAAATTTGTTCCATAGCCCCTGCACCACGGAAAAGTCGTTGCGGTGCCGTTCCAAGGGCTTGAGTCCGGCTGGCAGCACGTAGTCGGGCCCCGGGGTGCGAATGTCCGGATACCAGCTCTCCTCGGTCACCCCCCAGCCGACGCCCAGGAAAACCATCCGTTTGGGCGGGGCAACCGCGGCGGCAGCGGCAGCGGCGGCGGAGGCGAATCGGCGGAACCCGAGCGATTCGAGAAAGGGCAGGGCGATCAGGGCGGTGGTGGAGCGCAGGAAATGCCGGCGGTGGAGCAAGGGCTGGGGTTGCATATTCAGGAGCGGCGTTGGGGACGTTTACTTGGTGCGGAATTCGTTGCTGGCGACCAAGGCGACGAACACCTCGCGGATGGCGAAGTGCTTCGCGGCAGCGTGTTGGACCATGGCGTTGAGCAGGGGTTCGTCACTAAAGCCGCAGGGCCGTCCGAGTGCGTACTCGATGAGGGCCTTGCTGAAGCCCCGGGTGAACGCATCGGCCCTTGCGGCGATGTGGTTCCGCATTTCAAAAAAGTCTTTGAATGCCGGGCCCTTGTAGAAGGCTGCGGCGGGTTCAATCTGCCAGGTCTTCTTGGTTTTGGGGTCGGGCACCCCTTTGTCGTTCATCAGCTGGTAACGGTCGCTTGTGCGCCACTGGCCTGCGGCGTCGAAGTTCTCCAAGCCGAATCCGATCGGGTCAATTTTCCGGTGGCAACTGGTGCATTGCGGGTCTTCCTGGTGCGCCATGAGCCGCTCCCGCGTGGTGAGCACTTTCCCTGCAAGCCGCGCGATCTGCGGCACATTGGCCGGCGCCGGCGGCGGCGCATCATCGAGCAGTTTGCGCAGGACCCACGCGCCCCGGTTGACCGGGCTTGTCACCTCGCCGTTACCGCCCATCAGGCTCACTGCCGCCATGCCCAGCAGTCCGCCCCGGGGCGAATGGGGAGGAAGTGGCACCTTCCGGAAGGCGTCGCCCTGGACCCCATCGATGCCGTAGTAGAGGGCGAGGACGCCGTTGAGAATGGCGTAATCGGATTTGAGCAGGTTCCTCAGGCTGCTGTTGGAGCGCAGGATGTGCCCGAAGGTTTCGTAAATCTCATTCCGGGCCGCGAGCTTCGTGCTGTCATCGAAACGCGGGAAAAGGGCGCGGTTGATTTCAAAAAAGTCGAGCCGGTCGAGGCCAAGCCATTGGTAAACAAACGCGTGAACGAAGGCCTCCGAGCGGGGGTCCGCGAGAAGCCGTTCCATTTGAGCCACGAGTACCGCGGGTTTCTGGAGTTCGCCCCGGGCGGCCAAGGCGCGCAGGGCCGCGTCGGGAGGGGCGCTCCAAAGGAAATAGGAGAGGCGGGTGGCCAGTTCGGCGTCGGTGACCGGGCGGCGTCGATCGTCGGGGGTGGGCTCGGCGAGATAGAGGAACTTGGGGGACGCGAGAATGACCGAGAGGGTTTCCTTGAGGGCGGCGCTGTGTTTGTCCCCGGCTGCGCGGCGCGCGTCGTAGATGCCCAAGAGCCGGTCGGTGTAAGCCTCCTGGGGAGTCGTGCCGCGGAAGGCCTCGACGGCAAACCGCCGGAGGGCTTCGCGAAGCTCCGCCTTGGCGATTTCAGGCGCTTTGTCGTCGAACGGGATCCCCAGGGCGGCAAGCCCGGGGGGCAGAGGCGCTCCCTCGGTGGTTTTGCGTTCGATTTCCATCCAGTCGATCCACAGCGAAACCTTCGGCCCGAAGCCGTTCTCAGCCCTGCCTTTCGCGATGACGGCCCGGGTCTGGGTGTAGTGATCGAGCGTTCCTTTCTCGCGAATGAAGAGGGTGCGATCGTCGCGCGACGTGTGTTTGCGCGTCAGCGTGAACGGGATTTCAAGGGTCTGCGGGGAATCGATGCTGCCCGTGATTTCGTAGGTCTGCATGACGCGGCCGCTGCGCGGATGGATCCCGAACTCAAGGAAGCGGCGTTCCCTGGGGGCGTCCGGCGCGGCCCCCACGCGGACCCGCAGCACGTAGTCTCCCGGAGGCCAGCTGGAGTTCACTACATGGGTGAGGTTGTTGTTGAGCTGAAGCCCCCCGGCCACACTCAGATAGGCGCCGGTGTCCAGATGGGGCAGGCCCAGGTAATACTCGTGGGCGGGCCGCAGGTAGAGGCCGCTTCCTGTGTTTTGTTTGTAAGTGAGCGCCCCGTTGGCTTTGTCGGCGTTGTTCTCCACCGTTTTGAACCCGAATTCCTCCGGCGCCGGGGCGCCCGCAATCCGTTTCCAGGACCGTCGAAATTCCGCGTCGTCCTTGGACGTTTTCCGGATCTGGGCGGCGACGGCGGCGTTTTCGGGCCGGGCGGCGGCGGCCTCCACGGCTTTCACCCATTGCTCCGCTCGTTCCGCACCGTCCCGGAGTTCCTGAATGCTTTTGGTGATCCCTTTGAGGGTTTCCTCCGCCTCGATCCGGATCTTTTTTTCGATTGCCGCCGAGGCCACCCGCTCAAACGCCTCGGAGAGCGCCTCGCGGCTCAGGGATTGGTATTGCTCAAACTGGTTGCCGGACATGAACAGGTTCGAGCCAACCGTATCGAACGCGCCCGTGCCGGTGTCCGAGGGCAGTTCGGACACGTTGATCTCCACGCCGAGCAGCTCGCGGAGGGTGTTTTTGTACTCCCGCCGGTTGAGGCGGCGCAGGGTGATGACCCCTTTTTGGTCCGCCAAATGGTGCCGGGCCGTCACCATCACATTGGAAAGGTCATCCAGAAAATCCGCTTTTTGCACCTTCGGCGGCTGTTTGGCGTCCTCGGGCGGCATTTCACCGGAGTTCAGCTGGTTGAGGACTTTCTGCCAGCGCTCGGCGTCCTCCAGGGTGGCGATGGCCAGGGGGAGATCGTCCACCCGGAAGTTGCCCTTTTGTTTGTCCGGGCCGTGGCAGGAGGTGCAATGGGACTGGAGGAGGGCGCGGTGTTTATCCGGAAGGCGAGCCTGATTTGGGGCGGGACTTACAGCGCAAGCGGAGGGCGTCGTGCTCAGGAGCGCGAGGAAGAACGCGATGCCAGCCGAGGGCGCGGCAATTCTGGGAGGGCAAAAGCGGGAGCGCATGGGGGATGTTTTTGGGAGGAACAAGATGCTGAAAGGAGAGTCGGGAGAGCAAAGGAGGCGCCGGGTCACAGAGCCCGGGAACCAAAGAGCATTTCCGCTGCCTGACTCGAGTGTTACGCAGAAATTCGCGCGACACGACACGCCCCCACAGTCGTTCCGGACCGGTGCTTGGCGAAACGGAGACCTCATCCGCAGACTGGGCAGGGAAGGCGACCTCGCTGGAATCGGGACGCCCCACCCTGGCGGTCGATTTTCGGATGCGCAGCCCGCGGGGGATCCCTTGGCTTTTCCGGGAGCGGCTTCCCCCTATCGATCGCCTCAGCGAGAGAGCTGAGAGATGGAAGGATGGGGGCGTAGGGAGGAACGTGACGTTTTGGTGGGTGAGCTTCGGGCGAAGTCCCGCTTCCTCCTGGGTATTTCCGCCGTTGCGCCCCGGCGTTGCGCGCAATGTTTTTGCGAAGCCTCGAAATATTCAAAACCCTTACGGGGAATTGCTGAGCGATACGGAAACATCGTCCACGAACTGTCCCGGGAAGGTCACCTCGCTGGAATCGGGATTGCTTTTCCAGATCGAGGGTTGGCTGACACAGAGCCCGACTACGAGGTACTGCGTCCCGGGGGGGATCCGGAGGTCCACTCGGATCTTTTGCCATGAGGCAGTGGGTGATTTCAGCTTGAGCTTACGAAGCGCCGAGGCAGAGCTGAGGTCACTTGGGTCTGCGGAATCCTTGAGGGGGACTCCGGTGGCCCTGCGAAACAAGAGGCCACGATCCGGGCCGGGCAAGGCATCGACGGCATGGACCTCGACGGAGCCCACGAACTGTTTTTCCGGAGGAAAGGGGAGGCTCTGAAAGCTGGCCTCGACTTGAGCGGTGTACCTTCCGGTGGCCAAGTCCGCGGCGAAAGCCCGGACATCGACGATGCGGTAGATCTCGCTGATCCAGCCGACATTGGGCGGTTTGCCTTCGTAATCGGCCCTGAGGAAGCGGAGCATTTTTTTGCCGCTCAGCGGCTGGATTCCGCCGATTTCGCCCGTGATTTCGGTGTAGTCGCCCCCCCACTGGCCCGCGTTGGTGGGAATGCCCCGGACTCCGGGAGGCGGCCCCTGTTCGAAGCTCTCCCGGAGGAGGGAGACCGATTTTGAGCCGAGTGGGGACACAAATCCAAAGAGCAGCGAGGCGCTGAAGAGCCCGAAAAGCAGTCCGGCTGCCGCGGGAATCCATGCGCCGCGCAGGCTGGAGCGGAAGGAGCGAGAGGGCTGACCGGGGGTGGGATCGGGATGGAATGTTTGGGCAGCGTGTTGGAACTGAACGGCGTGGACTTGGGAGCGGATTTGCTCCTCAAAAATCAGCGCGTCTACGAAGGCATGCATCGCTCCCGGCTCGGTTTTGAGGCGCTCGAGAAGCGCATCCGCATCGGCCGGGGTGGCGTTCGAATTCAGGGTCGCCTCGATGAGTTCATCCGTGGATTTCATGGGAGGGATCCTTCGTGAGCGAGTTGGGTTTGAACGCATTGGCGAAGTTGGTCGCGCACCCTCTTGAGGGCGATGCGAACGGCGGGCCCAGTGCTGCCTAGTTGCCGGCCGATCTCTTCGGCGTCGCAATCCTCGAAGTAGCGCAGTCGCACCAGACGCCGTGCGTGAGCGGCAAGGCGACCAAGGCAGGACTGGAGAGCTGCAGCACGGTCCGTAGTCGCGGGGGCGACTTCGGCCCACGTCTCGGTAAAGCGCGTGAAGAGTTCTTCGTCGAAGGTGACCAGACTGCGCATGGCGTCACGTTTGACGCCAAGGGTTTGGAAACGGGCAATGCCGAGGGCCCAGGCGAGAAAGGGCCGTGTGCCGTCGTATTCAGAGAAGCGACGGAAGAGAACGAGGGCGGTCTCCTGGAGGACATCCTTCGCAGTTGCGTGGTCTCGCACCAGCGCGTGCACAAAGTTTGCGACAGCGGGCTGCGCGGAGCTCCAGAGCCCCATGAAGCGCTCCTGTTCGTTCTGGGTCATCATGCCTCGAGTATTTCCAAAACAGGGCGGCTCCGTTACGGCAAAAATCAGGGCTCCTGCCGCCGCGGCCACCGTCCCTCTGTCGACAACCGCCGCGTCCTCGAGCCGACAGGCACCGCGTGTGATCGAAACGGATGTGCTCGTGCGTGGCGGCGGTTGCACGGCCAGCGCTGCCACCCTCGCAGTCAGCGTCCTCCGCCCCCGCCATCGGAGCGTGAATACCGCCCGCCCCGCCCGTATCTTTTCCACCAATGATCCACCAAGCCCCCCGTCCCCTCCCTTTCCTCTTGCGCCTCCTCGTCGCCGCCATGCTGCTCGGCTCCCTGCTCGCCCCGCCGACGGGATGGGCGCTGGAAAAAATTCCAGACCGTCTCGTCGTGCTCACCTTTGACGACTCGGTCGCCTCCCACGCCACCTTCGTGGCGCCCCTGCTCAAAAAATACGGCTTTGGAGCCACCTTTTTCATCACCGAAGGCTTTGAATTCACCACGGACAAAGAGCACTACATGACATGGGAGCAAATCGAAGCCCTTCACCGGGATGGCTTTGAAATCGGCAACCACACCCGTGCCCACAAGGCCGTGGATTCGCAGGACGCCCCGAACCTCGTTTCGGACATCGCCTACATCGAGGAGCAATGCCAGAAGCGGAGCATCCCCGTGCCGACGAGCTTCTGCTACCCCGGCTACCGCACCAGTCCCGGGGCCGTCCAGGCCCTCCTCCACCGGGGCTATCGCTTCGCGCGGGCCGGCGGCAACCGCTGCTACGACCCCACCCAGGACCACCCCCTCACCCTGCCCCAAGCCTTCGATGGAAAGCCCCACTGCACCCCCGAGCTCTTTGCCAAGGCGATCGAGGGCGCCCGCGATGGAAAAATCGCCATCCTCACCTTCCATGGAGTCCCCGACATCCGGCATCCCTGGGTCTCCACCGAATGCGAAAAATTTGAAGCCTACATGGCCCACCTGCACGCCCAAGGCTGCCGCGTCATCGCCCTCCGCGACCTCTCGCGCTACGTCGCAGGCGGAGCCGCTTGGACCCGGCCCGAGGCTCCCTCTCCGGGAACTCCCGAGCCCAGCCCCACCCAGCCCCGCTAGGGAGCGCCAAGGCACCCCTCGCTCGCGGCCCCATCCCCCCGAGCCTCCCGAGCCCTCCGGGCCGCCCCCCACTACCGCGGCTCGCGAATCGAGGTCCGATCCACGTCCACGTCGAGATACACCGGGTCCCCCTCGCTCCGGGGAAACTCCGCCTTCAACTGCTTGGGCACGGTGACCTGGCCGATGTGACCGGTTCCCCGAACACTGATCAGACGCACGGGCTTCGCCTCCTTCCCCGTTTCCTCCCCGTACGCCTCGCTTTTGACAAAGATTCCATCCTCCTGCGTGACCCAGAAAACCACCTGCCGGTAGGCGGACCGCACGGCTTCGGGACACCGCACGCGGACTTTCCAGCATTTCACCACCCCTCCCCAGCGCTCCTCCCCCTCCACTTCCCCATCCATCCAGTACACAAAGCGCAGCGCGAGGTCCTCATACGTCACGCCCATCCCGTACACTTCATCCTCGAACTTGGAGGCCATGAGTTTTCCGGCGGCATCGCGCACCTCCAGCGTGGCGTCAAATGCACCAAAGCGAATGACCACCACGGCGACCTCCTGCTCCTTGGCCGCGGGAAACTCGAAGCGCACCATCGGCCCCTCCTTGATCATCCGATAGGGAACCTTCCGGCCGCTGCGCCGAATCTGCCCCTGGAGCGTTTGGGAAAAGGAGGATTGGGCCTCCCGGATCGCCCGCAAAAGCACCTGAGCCGAGGGAAGCGCAGCTCCGGAGGCGGCCCTGGCTTCTGCGGGCGCTGCGGGCGGTGTTTGGGAAGGGGGCGCCGGAGGAGCGGGAGCGGCACGAAGCGCCGAGGCTCCGAGGTTGAGGGACGCGCAGCTCCAAAGGAGCGCAGCCCGGAGGGCGGACCCCCTGAACGCAGGCGTTCTGTCGGAGCGGGTTTTCAGTTTTCTAACGTCAAGAGCCTCCATAGCGTGCCCACCTTCCCACGCCCCGCATGGAGCAGCAGCTACTTTTTCTTCTGAACCGCGAGTGGACCCACCCCGTCCTCGACTGGGTGCTGGCCACGCTGTCCTGTTTTGCATTCTGGGTGCCCCTTCTCGTGGGAGGAGCCCTGTGGCTCCTTTGGAAGCACCGCCTGCGGGGAGCCGCCCATGTGGCCCTCTGTGTGCTCGGGGTCGCCGGAAATGAGCTGCTCGTCTCGCAGCCCCTCAAGACCTGGACCAACAAACTCCGCCCGCACCAGGCCCTGGCCCAGGTCCGCCGGGTCGACCTCGCTCCGGCTACCCCCCGGCTTCTGGCGATCGCCAAACCCGTTTCGGTGTCCTTTTCGCCCCCGCCCTCGAGCCGCCCGGAACGGGGCCGCTCCTTCCCTTCGGCGCACGTCATGAACGCGCTCACGCTCGGACTGGTAACCGCCCTGTGCTGGAGAGCCTGGGCATGGCTGCTCCTGCCCCTGCTGATGGCATGGTCCCGGGTGTACACGGGCGCCCACTGGCCCTCCGACGTCTCCGCCTCGCTCCTGATCGGGTCGGTCTTCACCCTCGCCCTGCTCAGAGCCTGCAACCTGGCATGGTCCCGCTGGATCCCGAGGCTCCGCCCGCAGTGGTTCGCCGAACTCCCCCTGCTCACGCCCCCCCTCTTCCCCAAACGCCCGTCCAGCCCTCCCCCGGGGACCGAATCCGGCCGAACCTCCAACCCTTCCCAACCATGAATCCCCGGCTCTGGCTTTTCCTCGGACTCGCACTGCTCACCCTGCTGCGCCTGTGGCTGATCGGGAGCCTCGAACTCATTCAGGACGAGGCCTACTACCACCTCTGGAGCAAACACCCCGACATTTGCTACTACAGCAAGGGCCCCGGGGTGGCGTGGACGATCTGGCTGGGAACCCACTGCTTTGGGGACACCGAATTTGGGATCCGTTTTTTCAGCCCGGTGCTCTCCCTCGGCACCAGTCTGTTGCTCTTCTTCTTCACGCGCCGTCTCTACGGGCAATCCGTGGCGGTTTGGCTGACCCTTGGCATGAACCTGCTGCCGATTCTCCACGTGGGCAGCGTGTTGATGACCATCGACCCGCTCTCGATCTTTTTCTGGATGGCAGCCATCTACACGCTCTGGCTTGCCCTGGAGCCACCCAACCCCAAGCACGACGCGGAGGAGGGCGCGGAGGGGGATCCGGGTTGGAGCGCGTGGTGGCCCGCCACGGGCGCGCTGATTGGCATGGGGTTTCTCTGCAAGTGGACGAACGCCATGCAGCTGCTCTCCGTGGTGCTGCTGTTGTGCTCCTCCCGCAAGCTGCGCGCCCATTTTCGCAAACCCGGTTTCTGGAGCATGCTCGCGGTGTTCCTCCTCTTCGCGATCCCGCCCGTGCTCTGGAATGCGCGGCATGGGTGGATCACGGTGATGCACGTCTCCCAGCGCGGCGGGCTGCATCAACCCTTCCGCCTCAACCTGGGCGAACCCTTCGCCTACCTGGGCATGCACCTCGGCGTTTACTCCCCCCTGCTCTTCGGCGCCTGCCTGGTGGCCCTCGGAGCCGCGCTCCGCAAATGGCGCTCCCATTTCAAGCCCCGTTTCCTCCTGAGCTTCACCCTCCCCCTCTTTGTCATGTACGGCTCGCTCTCCCTCAAAAAAGCGGGCGAACCCAACTGGACCGCCCCCGCCATGCTTTCCCTCGGGGTCTTCGCCGCCGCCTACTGGCACCAACGCGCCCTCCAAAGCCAAGCCGTGCGCCGCTTCTTCGGCGTCGCCTTCGCCCTCGGCCTCCTGCTGAGCATCGCCATTCTCGACCTCGACCTCGTCCGCAAGGCAGGCATCCCCATCCCCCGCAAGGCCGATCCCTCCGCCCGCTTCCGCGGCTGGAAGACCGTCGCCGAGGAGGTCGCCAAAATCCGTTCCCGACTCGAAAAGGAAACAGGACACGCCTTCTTCCTCATCGCCTCCGACCGCGGTCCCGCCTCCTCCCTGAGTTTCTATCTCCCCGAAAAACCCGTCGAAGGACCGGACCATCCGCCCGTTTACATCCCCGAATCTCAGAACATCGAAAACCAGTTCTCCTTCTGGCCCCGATACGACGAGTTCATCGCCCTCAAGCCGGGTCAGAAACCCCGCGAACCCCTCTTCTCCGAAGAGGCCGGCATCAATCCCTTCCACGGCCGCTCCGCCCTCTACATCACCGAGTCCGAGGACGAAAACCCGCCGTCCTCCATCCAGGGCGCCTTCGCCAAAACCGAACTCATCGCCTGCCTCGACATCCTCCGCCGCGACCTGCGCCTGCGTCAGGTACGTATCTTCCGTTGCGACACTTACCGCAGCCTTTCCCTCTAAAGAGCCCCACCCGTTTCCGCCCCGCCCCGCGCGATAATGCCTCTTGAGAAGCGCCCCCGTCCCAGAGAAGTTCCCCCCATGCTCTCTGTCGTCGTCCCGCTCTTTAACGAAGAAGACAATGTCGCCCCGCTCTGCGAGGAGATCCAGGAGGCCCTCCGGGGACGCGACTTCGAAATCGTGCTCGTAGACGACAAATCCACCGACGCCACCCTCGCCCGAATCCCCAAAGCCCCCCATATCCGCGTCATTCGTTTCGCCAAAAACACCGGGCAAAGCGGCGCCATGTACGCCGGCATCCACGCCGCCAAGGGGGACGTCCTGCTCCTCATGGACGGAGACCGGCAGAACGATCCCGCCGACATTCCGCGACTCCTCGCCGAAATCGAGAAGGGCTTCGATCTGGTCTGCGGCTACCGCGCCCAGCGCAAGGACACCTTCTCCAAACGCCTGACCTCCCGCTTCGCCAACGCCATCCGCTCCCGCTTCACCAAGGACGGCGTGCGCGACACCGGCTGCACCCTCAAGGCCATGCGCAGCGTGTGTAAGGAAGCCCTGCTGCCCTTCTACGGAATGCACCGCTTCATCCCCGCGCTCATCAAAGGCATGGGCTACCGCATCACCGAAATCCCCGTCCACCACCGCCCCCGCGTCGCCGGCGTCAGCAAATACGGGTTTGGCAACCGCGCCCTCAAGGCCACCCTCGATATGTTCGCCGTGCGCTGGCTGCTCTCCCGCCAGATCCAAATCCGCGTCCTGCCCGAAAACGACGCCTCCTAGCCCCCTCGGCCCCGCTGCGGCGCCGCGACCCGAGGTCCCAAGCCGCGGCGGTCCTCGCCGCCGGGCCGGTATATTGCCGCTGCTCACGCCCAAGCCGCCCCATCCATGATCTATCTCGACGCCAACGCCACGACGGCCCTCGATCCGGAGGCACTCGAGGCCATGCTCCCCTTCCTTCGCCTCCACCACGGCAACCCCTCCTCCGGTCACTACGCCGGTCGCCAAACCCGGGCCGCCATCGACTCCGCACGCGACACCTTCGCCGCCCTCCTGCGCTGCCGCCCAAACGAAATCATCTTCACCTCCAGCGGCACCGAGTCCGACAACCTCGCCATCCTGGGCACCGCCCACGCCTCCCGGGGACGCCACCTCGTCACCTGTCAGACGGAGCACCACGCCGTGCTACACCCCTTCGATCGCCTCGAAGCCTCGGGCCAGTTCGAGGTCACCCGTCTCCCCGTCGACTCCGAGGGCCGGCTCGACCCCGCCCAACTCGAACACGCTCTCCGCCCCGACACCGCGCTCGTCTCCATCATGACCGCCAACAACGAGACCGGCGTGCAGCACCCCATCGCGGAAATCAGCGCCCTGTGCCGCGCCCGCGGAATCCCCTTTCACAGCGACGCCATCCAGTCCCTCGGGAAGGACCCCTTGGAGGCGGGGCCTTTCGATCTCCTCTCGCTCGCCAGCCACAAATTCCACGGACCGCACGGGGCGGGCGTGCTCTTCCTCCGGGAGGGGCTCGCCATTCGGCCCACCCAGATCGGAGGGGCCCAGGAGGGAGACCGGCGCGCGGGCACCGAGAACACTGCGGCCATCGTGGGGATGGCCGCCGCGGCCCGACTGGCCGTGGAACGCCAGCAGGAGGACGCCCTTCGGCTGCGCGCGTTGCGGGATCAATTCGAGCAGGCCCTGGCGGAACGCTGCCCCGGGGTGACGTTCAACGGACACCGCGCGCACCGGGTCGCCAACACCAGCAACGTGACGTTTCCCGGATCGGACTCGGAAAGCCTTCTGATGGCGTTGGATATGGAGGGCGTGTGCGCCTCGAGCGGCTCGGCGTGCATGGTCGGCTCGCCCCGGCCCTCCCACGTTCTGCTGGCAATGGGACGGACACCCGCCCGCGCAAAGAGTTCCCTGCGATTCTCTTTGTGCCGGACCACCACTGCGGAGGAGATCCTCGAGACCGTCAGGAAGGTGGGCCGCGTCTGGGACCGTCTCCGCGAATGAAACTGCCTTCCTCTTTTTCCAAGCGTCTGAAGCGCCTGCGCCGTCTCCTCACCCCACAGGACCAGGCCGTCCTGCCCGAACCGGCCAAACCGCAGGGCTCGCTCCGGGGCACGCCCGCTCCGGAACTGCTGGAACTGGCCCTCCAGAGGCTCGCCCCCCTCGCTCTTTCGGCCCTGGAGCAGTCGTTGAAGGTTCTCTGGAACCCCCGGATGCGCAGCACCGCCGGGCTGGCCTACCCCCACGTCAACTGCATCCTCCTCAACCCCAGGCTTCGGGAGTTCGGCTCCGGCGAGGTCGAGCGGACCCTCCTGCACGAACTCGCGCACCTTGTCGCCCAGCACCGCGCAGGCCGGCGCCGGATCGCTCCGCACGGCGAGGAATGGCAGCGGGCCTGCCGCGATCTGGGCCTCGCCAACGAATCCCGCTGCCATGACCTGCCTCTGCCCCGGCGGAGCGTCGCCCGCAACTACCTCTACATTTGCCCCCACTGCTCCCTGCGCATCGAACGCACCCGGCCCTTTCGCAGGGCCGCCGCCTGCCTGCCCTGCTGCCGCAAGTTCGCCGCGGGTCAATATGATGCCCGCTTCAAGCTCAGCCGCGTGACCCCGGCGCAGCCTGGCGATTGCCCCCCTCCATCCCCCTCCCCAAGCGCCCCGGCCTGAGCCGGGGAAGCCTTGCCCGCAGCCGGCCACTGGCCTTCAATTCCCCCATGGCCACCCCCTCCTCCCCGGCATCCTCCAAGGCACGCTACCTCATGATCGGCGGTTTCCTCGGCGCAGGCAAAACCACCGCCGTCTCCCAACTCGCCCACCGCCTCTCCTCCCGTGGCCTGAGGGTCGGCCTCATCACCAACGATCAGGGACAGGACCTCGTAGACACGGCCATGCTCCGTTCCCAGGGATTTGCCACCGAGGAGATCCCCGGCGGCTGTTTCTGCTGCCGGTTCAACTCGCTCGTGGACGCCGCCGACCGCCTCTCCGAATCCAACCGACCGGATGTCTTCATCGCGGAACCCGTGGGCAGTTGCACCGATCTCGTGGCCACCGTCACCTACCCGTTGCGCCGGATGTACGGCGACCACTTCACCATCGCCCCCCTCAGCGTGCTGCTGGACCCGGTGCGCGCACAGCGCATCCTGGGACTGAAGCAAGGAGGAACCTTCTCCTCGAAAGTACTTTACATCTACAGGAAGCAACTCGAGGAGGCCGATCTCCTCGTGATCAGCAAAAAAGAGCTGCTCTCCGAACCCGAACTCGAGTCCCTGCGCGCCGCGCTCCAACGCGAGTATCCGACCAAGGAGATCCTCGCCGTTTCCTCGCGCACCGGAGAGGGCCTCGACGCGTGGTTCCAAAAAATCGAAGGGGCCGAGCAACCCGTCCGGTCCACGATGGAAGTGGATTACGATCTGTACGCCGAGGGGGAATCCCTCCTGGGCTGGCTCAACGCCACCGTCGCATGGAAGAGCGACTCGGACTTCGACGCCAACGCCCAGCTCCAGACCCTCGCCGAGGCGGTCCGCTCACGCCTTGAAACCCTCGGCGCCGAGGTGGCCCATTTCAAAATGACCTTCAGCCCCGACGAAGGCCTGGGGGACATCGCCGTCATCAACCTCGTGAGAAACGACTTCGTTCCAGAGCTTTCCATCCGTTTGGAACATCCGGCCCGCTCCGGACAACTGATTCTCAACCTCCGGGCGGAGGCCGCTCCCGACACCCTTGCCTCCACGCTACGCGAAGCCCTTGGCGAACTCTCTTCCCATCCCGGTGCGCCTCGCTTCTCCCTCGAACACCTCGAACATTTCCGCCCCGGCCGCCCGACCCCGACCCACCGCGACCTCTGCGAGGTCACCCCGAACGCCTGATCCGCGACGCCTACAGCTCGCGGGACACCTTCTGCGCCTCGGCAACCGCTTCCGGTGCCGGACGCCGCGCAAAGATGCGGCGCACCATACGGTGCAGCTCCCGCAGCGGCCAAAAGACGGCGTCACACGCCAGCGCAAAAAGCCGCATCAGCCTCACGACCACCCGAAGCACGGGGAAAAGCGCCGCGCGAAGGCCGGCAAACCGTCCGTAAAGCAACGAGCAGACCATCACCGCACAGATCCCCCCAAACTTCTGCAGGGAGGAGACATGCGCCCCCGTTCCTAATTCGTAGAAGAGGAGCATGCCCACAAAACCCACCAACAAAAAGGCCGTCTGCGCCAGGATTGGGAACCGCTGCAAAAGACGGATGCAATACCCCGCCACAAAGCGCAGGGCCAGGATCCCGATGAAAACCCCGGTGCAGACCACCCACAGTTTGGGCGAGAGGATGACCGCCGCCACCACGTTGTCGATGGAGAGGCTGAGGTCCATCAACTCGATCTGGAGGACGGTCTGGAGCAGTCCCGGCAGTGGGCGCCCGCCCCGTTCGCCCTCTTCCTCCGGTTCCGCACGCGTTAGGTGCGAACACATCAGGTAGATCAGATAGAGCGCCCCGAACACCTTGATCCACGGGTTTGCGATGATCCAACTCGTCAATCCAAGCGCCACCCCGCGAAACACATACGCCCCCACAATGCCGTAGCGCAGCGCCAGGCGCTGCTTCTCCGGCGGCAGATGCGCCGCCATCGCCGCGATCGCCAGGGCATTGTCCACCGAAAGCAACCCTTCGATCACCACCAACGAGGCAATCACAGGCAACGCCTCCACCAACGCCGCAAACATCGTCGAGTCCATCGCCATCCCTTACAAAGTCTCTCCCTGCCAAACAACCCTCCCGCCGCGGCCTCTCCGAGGCGAACGCCCGAAATTCTGCGGTTGCCCCGTATTTGGCCCGCAGGCATTCTCCGTCTCCCGTCGCCCTCTCGCGCCGCACCCCACACTCCGGCCGGAATGGGAAACGCAGCACGAGAGGCTGCCGAAGGGCCTGTAGCTCAATGGTCAGAGCAGGGGACTCATAATCCCTTGGTTGGGGGTTCGAATCCCTCCAGGCCTACCCCTTCGCAACCCGGGTCGCCCCAGCGCGTCCGTGGCGCATGGACAGAGAACGACACCATGAAAAAGGGCCGCCCGGAGGCGACCCTTTCTCACTTGGCTTGTTTTCCTCGCGGAGGAGCGCGAACCCTCCGAGGACGTCAGGCGATGCGGATTACATCCCCGAGGCGCCGTGCACGCGGGAGGCCACTTTCAGCCGCAATGCATTGAGCGCGATGAAGCCGGTTGCATCGTTCTGGTTGTAGGCCTTGGTCGGATCGGCCTCCATCGTGGCAATGTGCGGATTGTAGAGGCTCACCGGCGACTTGCGCCCGGCCGCCATCACGTTGCCCTTGTACAGCTTGACCCGGACGGTTCCCGTCACGTTGCGCTGGCTTTCCGCCACCAGCGCCTGCAAGGCCATCCGTTCCGGGCTGAACCAGAACCCGTTGTACACCAACTCCGCGTACTTCGGAATCAGCCCGTCGCGCAGACGCATGACCTCGCGGTCCATCGTGAGCGATTCAATCTGGCGATGAGCAAAGTGCAAAATCGCGCCCCCGGGAGTCTCGTACACGCCGCGCGACTTCATCCCTACAAAACGATTCTCCACCATGTCGACGCGACCAATCCCGTTCATCCCCCCCAAACGGTTGAGCACCTTCATCACCCAGTACGGCGAGAGCAGCACGTGCCCCTCCGCATTCGGGACAACGTCCCCTCGGTATCCCAGCTCGGAAAGCAGCAACTCGATCCCATGACATCCCAACGCTTTGCAAATGCCGTGCTCGAAGCTCAATTCCACGTGCTCGGCGACATTCGGCGCATCCTCCGGAGAGACCGACAGCACGTACATGCCCGCCGCCTCGCGCGCCGAGGCATCATACCATGGGTCCTCCAAAATCCCGGCTTCGAAGGAAATATGCAGAAGGTTACGGTCCATCGAGTAGGGCTTTTTGGCCGTGGCCTGCACCGGGATCCCCAGCTTTTCGCAATACGCAATCATCTCGGCGCGCCCCGGGAACTGTTCCCGGAAGCGGTCCTGCCGCCACGGAGCAATGACCTGCAATTCAGGCGCAAGCGCGGCTGCCGTTAACTCGAAGCGGACCTGGTCGTTGCCCTTCCCCGTGGCGCCATGAGCCACGGCGTCCGCCCCCTCGGCGCGTGCGATCTCCACCATGCGCTTGGCAATCAGAGGCCGGGCGATCGAGGTGCCCAGATAGTACTGCCCCTCGTAAATGGCCCCCGCTTGGATCATCGGAAAGATGAAATCCGCCGCGAACTCCTCGCACAGATTGTCGATGTAAATCTTGCTCGCGCCCGTGCGCTGCGCCTTGGCTTCGAGTCCGTCCAACTCCTCCTCCTGACCCACATCCGCGCAAAAAGCGATGATCTCGGCCTGGTACGTTTCCTTCAGCCAAGCCAGCAGAACCGAGGTGTCGAGACCTCCCGAGTACGCAAGTACAATCTTCATAATGAGGGGTGGATGGAACCAGAGACCGCCCGCCCATCCAACCCCTTTCCGCAGGCCCCCTACACCCGCCTCAAGCTCCACTCGCGCAGAAGGTCCTCGATCCGCCCAAACACCTCCTTCATGGTCTCCCAGTCAGGCAGGAGCGTCACGCGGAAGTGGTTCTTGTACGTCACATTGAAGCTCGTCCCTGGCGCCAGCAACACGTGCTTCCGCTCCAAGAGCTCCAGCGCGAACTTCTGGTCGTCAAAATGCGGGATCTTCGCCAAGTCCACCGCCACAAACGCGTACATCGCTCCCATGGGTGCCTTCACCGAAAGAAACTCCGAGCCTGCCACCGCATCCAGAATAGTCTGCCGGGTCTGCCACAGACGACCGCCGGGCCGCGTCAAATCCAGAATGGACTGACGCCCCCCCAACGCGGTCTGAACCGCCCACTGCCCCGGCACGTTCGAGCACAGCCTGAGACTCGCCAACAATTCCAGCGCCTGCAGGTACTCGCGCGCCCCGCCCTTCTCCCCCGAGAAACTCACCCACCCCACCCGAAACCCGCACGCCCGATACACCTTCGACAATCCGCCAAAGGTGGCGCAAAGCGTCTTCTGCACCAACGGCGCGATCGGAACATGCTCCGCCTCCTCATAGACGATCTGATCGTAGATTTCGTCCGAAAACACCACCAGATGGTGTTCCTCCGCAATCTGAACCATCCGCTCCAGCACCGCCCGCGGATACACCGCTCCCGTGGGGTTGTTCGGATTGATGATCACCAGCGCCCGGGTGCGCGGCGTGATCAAAGCCCGGATCTCCTCCGGATCCGGCACAAAACCATGCTCCGGCCTGCAGGGATAATGCACCGCCCGGCCCGCATGGAGCACCGTCGCCGCCGTCCACAGCGGGTAGTCCGGACTCGGAATCAGCACCTCGTCTCCCGCCTCCAGAAGCGCGGACAAACTGAAGAGGATCAGCTCAGACACTCCGTTACCCATGAACACGTCATCGGCCGTCACATCCAGAACGCCCCGCGTCTGCTGCTGCATCACCACCGCCTCGCGCGCCGGAAAAATGCCCTTCTGATAACAGTAGGCGTCCGCCTCCCGCAGGTTCTCAATCATCGCCAAGCGCATGGTCTCCGGCGCGCGAAAACCGAATGCGCCGGGGTTGCCTATGTTGAGCTTGATGATCTCGTACCCCGCCTTCTCCAACTCTCCGGCTCGCCGCGCCAACGGGCCGCGGATTTCATACTTCACCCCCTGAAGCCGGGAACTGGGCTGAATGCGATACGGTTTCATAAGATCCATGGTGCGTCCCCCACAACGAGGGTCTCCCAAAGAAAAGGCCCGACGACGCTTTTTCAACCACGGACCGGCAGGAGAGCCGGCCGCCCCCGAGCAAACGCCCCCCAAACGCCGCCCGCGGAAGCGCGCCAAAACACGCCCTCCCACCCCGTCCCCACCCCAGCGCAGCCGCGGCGCCCCGTCTTTACACCGGCCTCCCTCGGGGTAATCTACCGGGCTCCTATGCACCGAACCATCAACACCTCCGAGGCCCCTGCCGCCGTCGGCCCCTACTCGCAAGCCGTCGCGGTTGGGAACCTGCTCTTCTGTGCGGGGCAGATTCCGCTGGACCCGGTCAGCGGCGAGATCGTCCAAGGAGGCGTTGCAGAGCAGACCGTTCGAGTCCTCGAAAACCTCGGCGCCGTGCTCAAAGCCAATGGGATGAACTACACCCATGTGGTCAAAACCACCGTGTTCATGACCGATCTCGGCCAATTCGCGGAAATGAACGCGATCTATCAAAAATACTTCGCCTCCCCCTTCCCGGCCCGCTCCACCGTGCAGGTGGCCGCCCTCCCAAGAAACGCCCAAGTCGAGATCGAGGTCGTCGCGGCCGCCTAAGCCCTCTTTGCACCCCCGTCCGAGGTTTTCCATCCCCTCCCTCTCCCGCTCCGTCCCCACCCCATCCTTCCCGAGACCATGGCCACTCCTTTGGAACTTTTCCGTCAAACCGGCGCCCTGCTCGAAGGGCATTTCCTCCTCCGCTCGGGACTCCACAGCCGCCAGTTTTTCCAGTGCGCGCTGCTGCTCCAGAATACGCCCATCGCCGTGGAAGTGTGCGCCCAACTCGCGGCGAAGGTCGCCCACCTCGGGGCCCAACGCGTCATCTCGCCAGCACTCGGCGGGATTCTGGTGGGACACGAAGTGGCTCGGAACCTCGGTTTGCCACACATTTTCGCGGAGAAAGAGGAGGGCAAGCTCGTCCTCAAACGCGGATTTGAAATCCATCCCGGCGACCGCTTCCTCGTGGTCGAAGACGTCGTGACCCGGGGCGGCCGGGTCCAGGAAACCCTGGACATCGTGCGCGCGCGCGGCGGCGTGGTGGTGGGCATCGCCTCGATCGTGGACCGCAGCGGGGGCCAACTGCCCGACTTCGGAGCGCCTTTCTTCAGCTTGGTCCAACTCGAGGTGCAGACCTTCGAACCCGACCAACTCCCCCCCGACCTCGCAGGCACGCCGGCGATCAAACCGGGCAGCAAATAGCCTCCTTCCCACGCTTCTCCTCCCGCCCCGTCTCGTCGCATCCCTGCGAAACCCCTTTCCCCGCTTTTCCCATGATCCAGTGGCTTCTGAAAAAACTCATCGGCACCAAGAACACCCGCTTGGTCCGCAACCTCACGCCGGTTGTCGGCAAAATTAACGAAATCGAGCGCTCCCTCCAGAGCCTCTCCGACGACCAACTCCGCGCAAAAGTCACCCAGTGGCGCGACGAATTGCGAGCCATGGAATCCGACGAGGCCCGCGATCAGCGCCTCAACGCCCTCCTCCCCGAGGCCTTCGCCGTCGTCAAAAACACCGCGCGCCGTTTGACTGAGCGCAAACACACCTTCTCGGCCTGCGACCAGCAAGTGACCTGGGCGATGGTGCACTTCGACACCCAGCTCATCGGCGGCATCTGCCTGCACCGCGGCATGATCGCAGAGATGGCCACCGGGGAGGGCAAGACCCTCGTCGCCACCCTGCCGCTTTTTCTCAACGCCCTCAGCGGACGCGGAGCGCACTTGGTCACCACCAACGACTATCTGGCGCGACGCGATGCGGAATGGATGAGCCAGATCTACGGGTTCCTGGGCCTCACCACAGGCATCATTCAACACGACCAATCCCCCGATGAACGCCGTGCGCAATACGCGGCGGACATCACCTACGGCATGAACTCGGAGTTCGGCTTCGATTACCTGCGCGACAACGGCATGGCCTCCACGCTCGCTCAGCAGGTGCAGCGGGGACACTCCTTCGCCATCGTGGACGAGGTCGACTCCATCCTCATTGACGAGGCCCGCACCCCGCTGATCATCTCCGGTCCCGCGACCGTCTCGACCCACCAGTTCGACCGTTTCAAGCCGATGGTCGAGGATGTCGTGCGCAAACAGCAGATGCTCTGCAACCGTCTCGTCTCCGAGGCGGACGAACTCTGGAAAGCCGGCAAACAGGAGGAATACGGGCGCCTCCTTTATAAGATCAAACTTGGCCAACCCCACAACAAGGGGCTCCTGCGCGCCATGGAGGATGCCGAACGCCGGCGCTTCCTCGACAAGGCGGAACTCTATTTCGCCACCGACACCCACAAGGAAGAGTTCTTCGCACTCAAAGAGGAACTCTTCTTCACCATCGATGAACGGGCCCACGAGGCGGACCTCTCCGAAAAAGGGCGCAGTTTCATGAGCCCGGACAATCCCGACGCCTTCGTGCTCCCGGACCTCATCACCCAATTCGCGGAAATCGACCAAAACCCGTCGCTCTCCCCCGCGCAGAAAGCTGAGGAAAAGTCCAAGCGCCAGGCGCACATGGATCATCAGTCCGAGCGCATCCACAACATCACCCAGCTGCTGCGCGCCTACTGCATCTACGAAAAAGACGTCAATTACGTCGTCGAAGAAGGCAAGGTCGTCATCGTGGATGAATTCACCGGACGCAAGATGCCCGGCCGGCGCTGGAGCGACGGACTGCATGGGGCAGTCGAGGCGAAGGAGGGAGTCACGATCGACCGGGAAACCCAAACCTTGGCCACCATCACGATCCAGAACTACTTCCGCCTCTATCGCAAACTGGCGGGCATGACCGGCACCGCCGAAACCGAGGCCAACGAGTTCCATGACGTCTACAAGCTCGACGTCGCCGTGATTCCCACCAACCGGCCCTGCGTTCGGAAGGACCTCAACGACCTCATCTACAAAACCCGCCGCGAGAAACTCAACGCCGTGGTGGAGGAAATCCGCCAGGCCCACGCCAAGGGGCAGCCCGTGCTGGTTGGCACCGTGAGCGTTGAGCAAAGCGAGATCCTCTCCCGCGTGCTCAAGCGCGAGAAAGTCCCCCACACCGTCCTGAACGCCAAATACCACCAGCAGGAGGCCGAAATCGTCGCGCGGGCCGGCCAGATCGGGGCCGTCACCATCTCCACCAACATGGCCGGACGCGGCACCGACATTAAGCTGGCTCCGGGGGTGCAGGAACTGGGCGGCCTTTACGTCATCGGAACCGAACGCCACGAGTCGCGCCGCATTGACCGCCAGTTGCGCGGACGTTGCGCCCGTCAGGGGGACCCGGGATTCTCGCGGTTTTTCGTGTCCTTCGAGGACGATTTGATGCGCAACTTTGGCGCGGCCGGCCGGATGACCCAGATGATGGAACGCTTCGGATTGCAGGACGGGGAGGCGCTGGAACATCCCTGGCTCAACCGCTCCGTGGAAACGGCCCAGAAGCGGGTGGAACAACGCAACTACCTCGTGCGCAAACGCTCCCTGGAGTTCGATGACGTCATGAACAAGCAGCGGGAGGTCATTTACGGGTGGCGCAACGAGGCCATCAGCTCGGACACTCCGCGCCAACTGGTGGATGAAGTCATCACCGAGGTGATCCCAGCCAAGGTGGCGGGCTTCGTGGCTGACCAGGGCGAGCGGGACGCCGAAGGACTCCTCCACTGGATCAATCAGACCTTCCCCCTCGGGCTGCCGCTCGATGGAGGCCCGTTCGAAACCGGTAGCGCCGAGGAAATCGCGGACTTTGTCATCGAGAAAGTGCAGGCTGCCTACGCCCTCAAGTGTGAGCACGAGGACCCGGAATCGGTGAAACACACCGAGCGCTACGTGCTGCTCAACGCCATCGACCGGCTCTGGCAGGAGCACCTCTACGGAATGGATGCCCTCCGCGAAGGGGTTTATCTGCGCGCCTACGGGCAGAAAGATCCCTTGGTGGAGTTTAAGACCGAGGCGTACGACATGTTCACCGAGCTCATGGCGAACATCAAAAACGAGATCCTCCACAATCTCTTCCGCTCGACCTCCAACCTCATGGCTTTCGAGCATTTCCTCGCCAACCTGCCCCAGTTTCTGGAGGCACCTGACGAGTCCGGCGGCGTCACCCAAACCCGCTCGGAAGCGCACGCCTCATCCTCCTCAACGTCCCCCTCCCTGGCCGGCCCGTCGCCGGACGATGTCTTTGCGCGCGCGGAACCCAAACCTGTCTCCGTCGGACGCAATGATCCCTGCCCGTGTGGCAGCGGAAGAAAGTTCAAGGCCTGCTGCGGAAAAGCGTAGCTCTGACCGGGAATTCCGTCCCGTTCCCTCACTCCACAATCGAAGCGGGTGCTCGCGATTCAACGCGACACCCGCTTTGTATTTGCCCAAATCCACTTCCCTCGCCGGCGCGAGGAACACTCCGCAAGGACACGGCCAGAGACTGGGCGGGATGAGCGCCCGCCCCAGCCTTCCCTTCACCCCGTGGCCAGGGGTCAGTCCTCTTCGGCACCCGATGTGGGGAGCGTATTGAGGGGATCCGATGGTGTCTGAGACCCCCCGCCTCCCATCGGGAGACCCAGGATCTGCCGCAGCACATCCCGGATCAGTTCCTTCCCTGTCGCGGAATCGAGAGTGGCGCTCTCCCCGAGCAGTTCCACCGCACTCCGGCCGGCGTCATCCCAGCTCATCTCCAGGAACAGCGGCACGCCCACCTGGTAGTCCCCTTCCATCAAATCCGGGGCGCCAAAGATGGAGGCCGCGGCTCCCGCCTCGACCAAGCCGCTGATCACAAACGATTCCAACTCCCCGAAGGAATCGCGGTCCGCCACGATCGAGTACTCGGAACGCGTGCTGTCCGCGGCCTCCGTCACCGTCTGATTCGCAACGCTCCAGTCATCCACGGTGGAGGCCGATGCGGTGAGCCAGAACCACGCGGACTTGCCGGCGGTGATTTTGCCGTTGGAATCCTTGTTGCGCTCCTGAACGAAGAAACCGGACCGGTTGTTGGCAGGATTGTCCGCGGTACCCGTCACGCCATACACCCACCAACCCCGGGAGACCCGCGTGGAGTTATTCAACCCCGGATCCGTCTTTTGGGTGAGTCTCGCCGAGACCTCGACGTAGGCCGCCGGGTTGCTCGCGTCCTCCACGCGCACCGTGTAGGTCCCGAACTGTTCGGCGACCACGTTCCGCAGTTTGATCTGCGAGGCCGATCCGATGGGGTTCGAACGGTCCGAGCCAAAGTACCAGGAGTACCTGAGCGCGCCATTGAAACGCGCCACCACTCCGAAGTTGGCCGTGGCCCCCACCAGCACCGCCTGGGACACGGGCGCCACCACGATCTCCGGCACGCGCAACACCGACAGCGTGGTGTTCGCGCTGACGCTGCGCGCCCCATCTTGAACCTCGACCTCGTAGTTCCCGTCGTTTTCGACGGCAACCGGGTTGAGTTTCAGACGGTCCGCATTCTGGCCTTGGAGCCTCGTGCGCGCGCCGCCCGCGCTCGGCGTGAAGTACCAGGCATACACCGGACTTTCCGCGCCCTGGACCGAGGCCACAAGGTTCACGCCGCCGCCCACCGGGGTGACCGGCAGCGAGTTGAGCGTGACGGAGAGCGGCGGGAGCACCTGCACTTTCGCCGGAGCACTGGTCACGCTGCCCCCGGAATTGCTGACCTCGACCTGATACACCCCGGAATCGCTTTCCGTGACGGAGATGAGGTTCAGCGTGGAGGACGTCGCCCCGGAAATCCCCGAACCGTTCACCAGCTTGGTGCGCACTCCCGTGGAAACCAGGGTGCGGTACCATTGGTAGCTGGTCGCATTCAGTGCGCCCACGGAGAGCGAAAGCGGACGCTGACTGGCCAGGATCCCGCCCTCGGGCTGGCTCGTGATCGAAACCACGCCGTTCACCGTCATCGCCTTGGTGACACTGCGCAGCGCGCTGGAGGCGCCTCCCTGCGTGGAGGTGACCTCCACGGAGTAGTCTCCGGCGTCGCTCGCCGAGGCGCTCGCGATCGTCAGCGTGGAGCTGTTCCCGCTGCTCAGCAGCGTCGTTCCCTTGAACCACTTGTAAGAGAGCGTTCTTCCGGAGGCCGTCACCGCCGTCACGCTCAACTTGACCCCGTCGCCCGGATTCACCGAAGCGGGCACATCGAAGGCGTCAATGCGCGGATCCACTTCCACGATCAGCGGAGCACTGTAGGCGAAGTTCGCGCCATCGGTCGCCACCACGTCATAGGCGCCGCCCGTATCCCCAAGAACCGAGGGGATCGACAGGGTGCTGCCCACTTTTCCGGGGAGAACTAAACCGTTCTTGCGCCACTGGTAGGAGAAGCTGCCGGAACCACTGACCGTTGCGGTGAACCCAAGCGAAGCGCCCGGTGACACACTCGACCCCGCAAGCGGGCTGCCGTTAAGCGTGCCGCTGATTGCGACCGTGAAGTCTCCGGGCCTCGTGACGGTGAGCTTGGCTGCCTGACTGACCACGGGAGCGAGGCCGGGGTAATCGGTGGAGACCTGCACCGCAAACTCGCGTCCGGAGCTGCTCGCGCTGAGGTTGGTCCGGGCCAGCAACCGGGTGTTCCCCACGAGCGTCGCTCCATCCAGCACCACGCTGGAGCCCGAGCGCGCAAAGCCGTTGCTTCCCGACATGAACCACGCGTAACTCAGCGTGCCCGCGCCGACGGCTTCCACGCTGAAGTTGGCCGAGCCGTTTTCCGCGGCGCTGGCAGGGGCCGGCTGCGTCACGATGAAGGGACGGCGGTCGACCGCCAGACTGACCGGACGCGTCACGACCGAGCCCCAGTTGTTGCTGAGCACCAGATCATAAATCCCTGAATCCGCCGCGGAAGCGGGGAAGCTGACCTGCAAGGAGGGCTGGTCGACAGCGAAGGATCCCGACGTCTGGAGACCTGCCGTCGCGGGCAGCAGCCTGCCATCCCGCCGCCACTGGTAGGTGAAGGGAGCGCATCCCGTGCCCAAGGAGGCGGTCAACGAGACGCTGCCGCCCTCGGCAACCCGGGCAAATCCGAGGCTCTCGGAAACCGCATTCCCACCCACCGCCAAATTGGGATCGGAGAAGCGCGGGGCCGTCCTGACGGAGACCACGGCAATGTCCCTCGTAACCGGATCGGTGAACCCATTCCACAGGGTGACCGAGTACGTGCCCGCGTGGACCGTGCCCGCGTTCACAATCGGATACGTCAACAGGGTACCGCCCGTAAGCGATCCCGTAACCGTTCCTGAAGCCACCACCGTGGAGGGACCGGTTCCGGTGAACCTCCATTCGTAACGCGGCTGATACCCGTTGACGTTCACGCCCAAAGTCGCGTTGTCGCCTTCCGCCAGCGTAATCGTCTGCCTGCGCAGGTTGCGGTCAAAGGAGACGTTCTCATTCACCAGCAAACGCAGCGGCGCGCTGTCGACGCCTCCGCCCACTTTGCCGTAAGCGGTCACTCGGTAGTAGGTGTCATGGACCCGTTGCGCTCCGCTCAAGGTGAGGAGGGAATCGACGGCACCCGGGATGGGCTGCCATGCGCGGCTTGCGGAGCGGTAGACGAACCACTGGTAAGCCCCACCGTCGATCAGATCGCCCTGTGCATTCGCCATGAGGGTGACCTGGGTGGATGCCGAGCCCGCGCTCGGATCGATCCGGGTCACCGGAACGCCGCCGGTCACCGAACCGCCCGACACCAGC
>JBEBAG010000268.1:0-2995 GCA_041159065.1 Verrucomicrobiota bacterium
AGCGGCGCTGACGGAAGCCTCGAGGGCGGGAATCTTGCTGTTGATCGCCTCGTCGTGCGCGGCGACGCTCTTCTGGAGCGTGGAGAGTTTGACGAGAGCCACGATCGAGAGGACCAGGGCGAGACCGCCGGCGATCACGCCAACGAGAGGCAAGATGCTGCCGGAACTGTTACTATCACGAGAAAGAGTGTCCATTTGTTTAAGAGATTGAGGGGGCGTATATACGGGCGGTTCAGGTTATGAGGCAAGAAGCATTTATACGCAGTTTTTGGGCCCTGGAAGCTCGCTAAACCCTTGTCCGGCCGCCGCAGGTGGCGCCTTTTACAGGTTTAGGAACCCACCATTGACACCTGTTACCCCAGCGCGTCCCATCCCTGCCAGTCATCGGGGTGTAGCTTAGTCTGGTAGAGCGCCTGGTTTGGGACCAGGAGGTCGTAGGTTCGAATCCTATCGCCCCGACCATTCTGATTAGGAATGGACTTGCCGGCTTTGGTCCGGAGGCGGCGCGAGGGCGCTTCAAGCGCTTTACCCAAAACGCTTGGAGAAAGGATTTTTGCCCCTCTCAGGCGGAAGCCTACTGGGTTTTTCCCTTCTCATGGCCGTGCCCTGCGGGCGGCAGCAGCTAAGAATTTCGCCTTGGGGCGGTTGTGTTTGCATCCTTCATAGCAGATCCGCGGTCTACACCCATTCCATGCGCTCCCCAGTTGCCTGCCTTTCTATCGCCTTCCTTCTCTCCCAGATCGGCCTTGCGGACGATCAGCCCAAAGTCCCCACGTCGCTGGACCGCATTGCCTTCTTGGGCGATAGCATCACCGCCGGAGTCGGTGTCAAAGCCGCCAAAACGGACCGGTACTCCACGGTGGCCACGCGTCTACTCCAGAAACGGTTTCCAAACCTGACGGAGATCAACCTCGGCCGCAGCGGCCAGGCGCTCTGCCAGCAAAAGCCGAACTACGCCGAAGCGGAGGTTCTCTCGCAGAACCCCGACGCCGTGGTCATCCAATGGGGAGTCAACGATCAGTACTGGGGCTTTTCGGTGACGGAGTTCGCCTCCCAGTACGAACGATTGGTATCCACGCTTCGCTCGGCAAAACCGGAAATGCCCTTGGTGCTGACTACGCCGATCGCGGACTTCCGTTGGGCCGAGAACCCCGACGCGTGGATCAGTCAGGCAGGCGTGGCCATCCAAGAAATCGCCGCGCGCTATCGCTGTCACTTGGCGGACACCCATCGTGCCTTGGATCATCAAAAGTCGTTCTATGCCGACGCGATCCATCCCAACAACGCCGGTGCCGAGGCCATGGCGCAAGCGATTGCGGATGCGCTGAGCGAGCCGCCGCTCTCACCGGAGAATGCGAGCGTCCGCTTTGACCAGGGCACCGAGGTCCGCTTTCTCCGGAATGTGTTTATTCCGGAGCGCCAAGGTAGCGCACCCGAGTGGATCTCCGTCTCGCAGATTTCCCCGAAGGGCATGACCGTGGACACCCGCGTTCCCCTGAACATTCGGACCGCCCCCATTTATGCGAAGGGCGATTATCGCATCGAGGTTCGGGGCAAAAGTGGGGCGATTCTTGAGACCCTCAAGGCGACCGCGGCATGGAACCGGATGTTGATCTTCAAGGTCACCCCGAGAGAGGGCGAAGCGCCTTTTCGGATCGAGATGGTCGCGGACGCCGAGGGGGCCGCCGCGCCTGCGAAATGACGTTTCTTCGCGGCTCAGTCCGCCCTCTCCATCGGGGCCTCAGGGACCGGTCGGCTTTGAGGGATGCGGGAGGCTGTTTCTCTTCCTCTGGAGGCACTTCGGACGCATCGAGGGCGGTGAGGATTTTTTGCCAGCGCTCGGCGGAGGGAATTGTCGGAGGGGGTTAGGGGAGGGGACGTCCGAGGCTGAGGGAGACCTGGATGTCATCAAGGAAATGGCCTGGGAACTGGACGTCCTCCTGAGGGGCCTTGCGGGCGGCGGATTTGGCGTCCATGGCGTGGAGGGTGACGAGGACGAATCGGGTGCCCTTTGGGATCTGGAGGTCGTTTCGCAGACGCGTCCACTGGGGAGCTCCCGGGGGGAGGAGGGCCTCGCGGCGGCTGACGTTTTGGGGGACACCGACATCGTTGGAGGCGGCGCGTTGTTCGGTGAAGATGCGGTGCCACATGGCGTTTTCGCCGCCCTGTTCGGGAAGTTCGGAGAGGGCACGCAGCTCAATCCCGCAGAGGTAGCGCCCTGGTTCGGCGGAGGCGGAGGAGTGGAAGCAGGCTTCGACGCAGATCCATGCTTTACCCTCGGCGACGGTCTGAGCGTGCTCGCGAAGGTCGAATACGCGGTGTAAATCGCTGTTGTAGCCGGTTTTTTGCAGGCCTCCCTCGTATTGGGCGGAAAGGAAGCGGAGCATTTTGCGGCCGCTTGCGGGAGGGATGCCATCGGCGGGGCCCGAGATTTCGGTGTGATCGCCCCCCCAGACGCCGGGGTGCAGGGGCATGCCGGAGCGCAGTGGGGCGGGACCGGTTTCGAAGGATTCGCGGAGCAGTTGGGTGACGCGGGTGGTGAGTGGGCCGATGGTGGCGAAGAGCGCGGAGGTGCTGAGGGCACCGAGGGCGATGCCGGCGGCGATGGCGGCGGCCAGGGGGCGACGCTGGCGCCAGAGGGAGGAGGGCGGGGGTGAGGCGAGCGGGGCGTGGATTTGCGAGCGGAGGCCGATCTCGAGGTCTTGGAAGAGAAACCACAGGGCGCGATTGCGCGGATCGGACTGGAGGGCCTGCTCCAGCTCGGCGTGTTCGGCCGCATCGAGGGTTCCCTTGGCATGGCCGGAGAAGAGTTTCCAGAGGTGGGGGAGATTGGGATGGCTCATGCGGATTCGGTTTCGAGGAGGCGCAGGACGCATGGAGCGGGCCCGCGGCGCTGGGGTGGGCGTGGAGTGGAGAGGGGGTGTGGGGCGCAGTGGCGGTGTGCGGACCTCGGGGGGCCGCCACCAGGGACTCGGTCGGCATCAGGGCGGTCCGG
>JBEBAG010000269.1:0-7571 GCA_041159065.1 Verrucomicrobiota bacterium
GGCGGCGGCGGCAGGGGTGCGTTTGTTCCAGGAGAAGCGGAGAGGGTCGAGGCGGGGCATGGAAGGGACGGTTCAGCGTTTTCTGAATATGATAATATGCTGCTGGGGAAGTACATCGATGGTCTTTTCCCAGGAGAGTTCGGGGAAGAGGGCGTACTCCTTGCGGGCCTGCTCGACGCTCATTTTGTGAACCCGCTTGATTGCCACGGCCGGGTCCTCGGCACGGAACTCAACGAGGACGATGCGGCCTCCCTTTTTGAGGCTGCGGGTCATGGCCTCGACCATTTCGTAGGGGTGATCGAACTCGTGGTAGACGTCGACCATGAGAATGGTGTCGACGCTATTCGGTGGGAGCTTCGGGTCGGTGATGGTGCCAAGGACGGAGACGACGTTGGAGACCCCGCGGCGGGCCATGTTGCGCTGGAGCAGGTCGAGCATTTCCTGCTGGATGTCGACGGCGAGGACCTTGCCCTCGGGGGCGAGGGTTTTGGCCATGCGCCACGAGAAGTAGCCTGAGCCGGCACCGATGTCGGCGACGACCTCTCCGGGTTGGAGCTGGAGGGCCTGGAGGAGCAGGTCGGTGCGCTCCTCGGTTTCGCGCTCGGGTCGTTCGAGCCAGCCTGCGGCTTGGTGGCCCATGACATGGGCTATTTCACGCCCCATGAAAAACTTGCCGATGCCGTTCGGGTCGTGTTCGGCGCGGGTTTCGTAACGGGGGGCGGGTGGTTGGCCCGGGGAGGGGAGGGGGGCGGAGGCGAGCAGCAGCAGGGGGAGCAGCAGGAGGCGGAGGGGAGGCATGCAGGGGTTGAACCGGAGCGGAAGAAGGGCGTCGAGAGGAAAACCTGCGTTGGGAGGGTGCCGGTGGGGAAGGGGCTGTGCTAAGAGTTCGGAGTCCTCTTGTGCAACTGCGTACGCTTCATGAGCCAAAAACTTCCCCCAGCTGATCCGAACGAGACGGAGCTTTTGGATTTGAGACGGAGGTTGGAGGCGGCCCTGGACCAATTGAAGGAATTGCGGCGGGAGCGCGCGACGGTGGAATTGGAAATGGAGACGATCTTGGACTCGCTTCCGGTGGGCGTGTTGATTTCCCAAGAGGTGGAGTGCCGGAGTATTTGGGCGAGTCGGGTGGCGAGGGGACTTTTGCGTCTAGAGAAGGGGCAGAACGCATCCCAGACGGCCTTGGATCGGGAGCGTCCGGCCTTTCGGATTCATGCGAATGGACGCGAGTTGACGGGCGACGAGCTTCCGGTGCAGCGCGCGGCGCGAACGGGGGAGCGGGTGGAGGGGATGGAGTTGCAGGTGGTGTTTGACGGTGGGGAAACCGTGCATTTGCTCTGTAATTCCAGTCCTGTGTGGGATGCTCAGGGGCGGATTCGGGGCGCTCTGGCGGCGTTTTTGGACATCGGCAAACTCAAGTGGACGGAGGACGCCCTGCGGCAGAGCGAATTGCGCTTTCGAAACACGTTTGACAATGCGCCGACCCCGATTGCGTTGTCGCTCCCTGACGGGCGTTTTTGCGAGGTCAACCGGGCTTACTGCGATTTGCTGGGGTACACGCGGGAGGAGTTGTTTGAGAAGGGGTTCATTGAATTGACGCATCCGGATGACCGGCATGCCACGGCATCCGAGGCGGTGCGCCGCCTGGTGTCCGGGGAGATTGCGACGTATCAGAGCGAGAAGCGGTACGTGCACAAAACGGGGCGGACGGTGTGGTGCGATATCCGGGTGTCGCGTGTGCTTCGGGAGGATGGGACGCTGGCGTATTTTGTGACGCATCTGCAGGATATCACGCAGCGGCGGGAGGCGGAGGAGGCGCGTCGGGAGAGTGCGCGGATGCGGGAGCAGTTCCTCGCGATTTTGGGGCACGAACTGCGCAACCCGTTGGCTGCGATCCGGCATGCGGTGCACTTGTTGAAGGATTTAGTCGGGACCGCGCAGGGAGCCGGATTTTTTGCGCAGTCTGAAGCGTTTGAGGTGGTGGACCGTCAGACGCTGCAGCTTTCGCGTTTGGTGGACGATCTTTTAGATATCGAGCGGACCTCGCAGGGGAAATTCGAGTTGGAGGTGGAGTCGGTGAATCTCGGGGGGATTCTGCGGTCCGCGGTGTCTGCGGTGCGGGGTGTGTTTGCCGGGAAGGCGCACGGATACCTTTTGGAGGTGGAGCCGACGCTGGTGGTGCGAGGGGACCGGGCGCGGCTGGAGCAGGTGTTTGTGAACCTGTTGAGTAATGCGGCGAAGTTCACGGATTCCGGTGGGGAGATTCGCGTGAGCGCGCTCCGCGAGGGGATGGAGGCGGTGGTGGAGGTGAGGGACACGGGCTGTGGGATTCCGGAGTCGGTTTTGCCCCGCATTTTTGAGGCGTTTCTTCAGGCGGACACCTCCTTGGATCGTGCGAATGGGGGGCTGGGGCTTGGGTTGGCGATTGTGCAGCGTTTGGTGACGCGTCACGGGGGATCGGTCAGTGCGCGGAACAACGAGGAGGGGGAGGGGGCAACACTGCGGGTGGTTTTGCCCCTGTGTGGGGGGGAATTCGAAGGAGAGGAGAAATCGGGGGGGCGGACGCTTGGGGCGGCTGAAAGCCTTGGGGCGGTTCCGGTTTTGATCGTGGACGATCATGTGGACGGCGCGCGACTTTTGGCGAAGTTGCTGTATGCGAGGGGATACGAGGTGCACGTGGTGCACGATGGGGTGAGTGCGATGGAGAGGGCGCGGGAGGTTCGGCCCAAGGTGCTTTTGATGGACATCGGGTTGCCGGGAATCGACGGGTACGATTTGGCGCGGCTGCTTCGGAAGGATCCGTGGGTGGGGCGAGGGGTTTTTGTGGCGATCTCGGGGTATGCGGGGGAGCTGGATCGGAAGCGGGCGGCGTCTGCGGGATTCGACCATCACTTTGCGAAGCCGGTGAGCTTGGAGGCCTTGCTGGAGGTGCTGCCCAAAACAAAACGGCCGCCATCAAAGGGATGGCGGCCGCGTTGAAGTCCTTGCTGGAGGGAGGACGCTCGGAGGACTCTAGGCGTTGCGATTGACGCAGTTGAGGTCCTCGAAGGAGGTGAGGAGGCGTTTGGTGGCGAACTCCTCGGCGGCTCCGAGCCACACGCGCGGATCGTAGTATTTTTTATTGGGAGCATCGGGCCCCTTCGGGTTGCCGATCTGGCCCTGGAGGTAGTCGTGGTTTTTGGCCTCGTACTGGCGGACGCCGTCCCAGAATGCCCACTGGATATCGGTGTCGATGTTCATCTTGATGGCGCCGTAGCGGATGGCTTCGCGGATCTCCTCGCGGGTCGAACCGGATCCGCCGTGGAACACGAAGTTGACGGGTTTGGGGCCGGTGCCGAGGTGTTTCTCGATGTAGTCTTGGGAGTTTTTGAGGATGGCGGGCTTGAGCTTCACGTTGCCCGGTTTGTAGACGCCATGGACGTTGCCGAAGGCTGCGGCGATGGTGAAGTTGGGGCTGATGGCGCTGAGGGTTTGGTAGGCCTGGGCGACTTCTTCGGGCTGGGTGTAGAGTTTGGATTCCTCTACGCCGGAGTTGTCGACGCCGTCCTCCTCGCCTCCGGTGACGCCGAGTTCGATCTCGAGGGTCATGCCCATTTTGGCCATGCGAGCGAGGTACTTGGCGCAGATCTCGAGGTTCTCGTGGAGGGGTTCCTCGGAGAGGTCGAGCATGTGGGAGCTGTAGAGGGGCTTGCCGGTTTTGGCGAAGAGCTCCTCGCTGGCGGCGAGCATTCCATCGACCCAGGGGAGGAGTTTCTTGGCGCAGTGATCCGTGTTGAGGATGACGGGCACGCCGTAGGCCTTGGCGGCGATGTCCACGTACTGGGCGCCGGCGATCCCGCCTTGGATGGGGCCGAACTGGCCTTCTTTGGAAACGGTTTTGCCGATGAAGAACTGGGCGCCCCCGTTGGAGAACTGGATCATGGTGGGGGAGTTGACTTCGCGCGCCGCCGCGAGGGTGGCGTTGACGGAGTCGGTCCCGATGCAGTTCACAGCGGGCAGGGCAAATTCATGGGCTTTGGCGTAATCGAGGAGTTCCTTGACTTCGTCTCCAAAGAGGACGCCCGGACGGAAACGTTTGGTAGCGGTCATGGGGAAGCCTTCTATCAGAGCGAGGGGGGGCGACAATCGGGAAGTCTCCCGATGAGGCCTCCATTCAGGCTCAGGAAGCCGCGGCCGAGGCGGCGCGCTCGCGTTTTTTCACGACCTCGCGGGTGGCGGCGACGAGCAGGTTGCAGGCTTCGTGGCAGAGGAGCGGAATTTCGCCCGTGAGGGCGGGGTCCGCCGTGGAGGGGGCGGGGGCGAATTTTTCGGGCGGGAGCAGGGAGAGGGGTTGCTCGGGGGAGAGGGGCCAGAGGATGCGCTTGAGGCAACGGGAGGAGAGGGAGCAGGCGCTGGCGACGAGGGTTTGGGCTTCCTCGTCTTGAACGCGCTTGGTGGCTGCGTACATGCCGGTTTGGCGGCCGAGGGTTTCGCGGAGGGGGACCGGGCGGAGGGCGTTTTCGAGATGGCTGGCGCAGAGGGCGGCCATGGCCGGGTAGAAGTGATCGAGGGCGATGCGCAGATCGGCGGCGGAGTGGAGCCTCAGACGCCAGCCCCGGCGGAGATTCGGTGCGGTTTTGAGCGGGCGGAATTCGCCCGATTCCGTGGAGAGCGCGAGGCTGCGTGCGGCCTCGGGTCCCTCGGAGCAGGCGAGGGTGTCGGGGGGCAGCGCGGCGTCGTCCTGATGGCGGAGTTCGTAGGCGTCTCCGGGGAGGGGGGTGATTTGGATTTGGCCGATTTTGCGGGCGCCGGAAGCGATCCAGGCGGCGAGTTGGGCGGTGAGGTTTCGGCTCATGATTGGGAGGCGGTGTGTTGGAGGTCGAAGGCCTGAACCTGGTCGAGGAGGAGTTCGGCGAAGAGGGGTTCGGTGCCGATGGAGCTGGCGTAGAAGAGGGTGCGGTTGCGCAGGGTGTGGGGATTTTTGCGGAAGACCTCGCGCTGGCTGGCGGCAAGACCGGTGTCCTCCTCGATTCCAAGGAGCACGGGGATGTCTTGGTAGGAGTGCAGTCCGTCGGCGATGAAGAAGGGGACGACCACGACGTGGGGCTGGGTGGTGTATTGGTCCCACTCGGCGATGAGCGGGGCTTCCTCCATGTAGGTGCTGTGCACTTCGGCGTAGAGGCCGAGGGCTTGGATGCGTTCCACCTCGCGTTTGGCGGCGAGGGCGGAGTTGTCGTTCAGATTGGTGCCGTGGCCGACGATGAGGAGGCTGGTTTGGGACGGGGGAATTCCGGGGGCGACCTCTGCGGCGCGCCGCAGAAGCAGTTCGGTGACGCGCGAGTGGTTGCCGACGGGCTCGCAGTATTTGAGGCGTTTGGAGCCGAGGGTGGTGAGGGGGCCGTCGATCTCGAGTTCGCGCGGGATGATGGTGCGCGTGAAGTAGCCTTCGCTGATGAAGTTGGGGACGATGTAAATATCGTCGGAATCGACCATGTGGAGGACTTGTCGGAGGCTAGGCTCCTCTTTCCAGAAGGCGCAGTAGACCTCTCCGAACGCTCCGGTGCGGCGGATGGCCTCCGCGTGATCCAGGGTGGGGGCGCTGGAGTCCGGATTGAGGGTGGAACCGTGGCCGACGATGATGATGGCGCTATCGGGCTTGGAGAGCATGGGCATGAGGGTGAGAGGGGAAGCAAAGGGGGTGGACGGCGGATCGGAAAGCAAACTTGCGTGGGATGCCCGGATTCAGACGCGGCGGACGTAGCGCTGGATGCGCCGGCTGGTGAGGGTAAAGCCCACGTAGACGGAGTGACCATCGGTGGAGACGGCCATTCCGTGCGGCCATTGGAAGTCGTCGGAGCTGCCCTCAGGCAGGGTATGAAAGGACTCCAGCACTTCGCCTCTCGGGCTGAGCCTGCGGACGATGGCGTTCGGGGCGTCGAGATTGGAGAGCACAAAGAGGGAGCCCGCAGCGAAGCGGACTGTCAGCGGCCGCTCCACATGGGTCCACAGGGCTTCTACTTTCCCGGTGTGGTCGAGGACCTGAATGCGGTGGTTTTCGCGGTCCGCGACGTAGATGCGATCCTCGGGGTCGACCGTGATGCTGTGCGGGGTGCGGAACTGAAGGGGCGCGGAGCCGCGGGAGCCCCAGGATGCGAGGAGCTTTCCAGCGGGGTCGAGTAGGACCACGCGGGTGTTCCCGTAGCCATCGGAGATCAGGAGGGAGCCGTCGCGCAGAAAGGCGATGTCGGTGGGCATGTTGAATCCGAGCGATGCGCGCGTGAGCTCGCGGATGGGTTTTCCCTGCGGATCGAACTCGAACACGGAGCTGAGGCCGACATCGGTGATCCAGACGTTTCCGCTCGGAGCCACGCTGATCTGGTGTGGCATGATGAAGGAGTCTTTCCCCCAGGAGCTTTGGAGTTCCCCCGAGCCTGGGTCGATGACCAGGACCGCCGGTTTTTGGATGCGCGTTTTGCGGAATCCCTTCCGGGGGTCCCAGGGGTTTTCACCGCGGTTGAGGGCGAGGATGCATCCGTCTTTGGCGATGGCGACGCCGGCCATCTGGCAGCGTTCCGGGTAGACGTCGGGGGAGAGTTTGGGCCAATCGGGATCGAGGTGGAAGGCTTGTGCGGCGTGTCCCCCGGGTTGAGGAATTTCGGCGTGAGCGGTTTGCAGGAGTGCTCCGGAGAGGAGGGTGCCGAGGAAGGTCCTGCGCGGGATGGGCTGGAGGGCGGACGGGGAGGGGGGACGCACGTGGGGCGGAGGTTAGCGGGGGAGGAAGGATTCGAGGAAGGCGAGGTGCGTTTCAGGGAGGGCGTGCTCGCGGGCTCCCTGAAGGATGATCTCGATGTAGCCGGGGCGCGCGGCGGGCGCGGGGGGGGCTGCGGGCGCGATGTAGACGAGGCAGTCGAGGGTTTCCCCGGAGGCGGTGAGGGTGACGGGAAGGTGGTGTTTGGCGTAGAGGCCCTCCTCGACTCCCTCGAAGGCGTCCAGTGCGCGTTCATCTTCGGGGGAGAGGAGGAAGACGGCTCCCGGCAGGGACTGATGGGGAGCGGGAGCGATGGTGGCGTAGCCGTGGGAGGCGAGGTGGAAGCGGAATCCCTCCAGCGAGCCGGCCCCCATGGGGACGGCTTGGGGGGCGGTTTGCCGCATATGGGCAAGGTGCATGTTCATGCCGTAGGCGAAGTAAGGCTGCATGCGCGGGGAGGGGTGGGGTTCGGAAGCGACGCGGAGATTCTGCCGAGGGAGCATGAGGGGACGGCGACTCCTTAGAACAACTCCGCCTGAGTGGCTTCTTTTTCTGAGCCTTTTTTGGTCGGGTCCTGCCCGGCAGTTTCCCCGAGGGGGGGATGCGCCTCCAACAGGGCGAGGAGTCCCGCCTCATCGAGGACGGGAATGCCCAACCGTGCGGCCTCCTCGAGTTTCGATCCGGCCGAATCGCCGGCGACGACGAAGTCCGTTTTGCGGCTCACCGAGCCGGAGACGTTGCCTCCGGCGGCGCGGATTTTGGCGGTGGCGTCTCCCCGGGAAAGGTGGGGCAGGGTTCCTGTGAGGACGAAGGTTTTGCCGGAGAGTGCGGGGGGCGCGTCGACAGC
>JBEBAG010000270.1:0-7276 GCA_041159065.1 Verrucomicrobiota bacterium
AATGGCATTCTGGCCTCTAAAAGATTGCGTAAGGAGCGCGCGGATGCGGTTGCGGGACGCAAGTTGGATATTGTGAGTTGTTTTGAGGCGGTGGGGGCTCACGCGAATGGTCAGGTGGACGAAAAGGAGCTTTCACTGATTGAGGAGCAGGCGATTCCCGGGGCCGGGTCCTGCGGCGGGATGTACACGGCCAACACGATGGCTTCGGCGATCGAGGCGTTGGGTATGAGTTTGCCCAACTCCAGTGCCCAGAACGCGATGTCCTCGGCGAAGCTGCAGGATGCACGGGCGGCTGGCCTGGCGGTGGTGGAGCTTATCAAGCGAGGGATTCGTCCGAGCGATATCCTGACACGGGAGGCGTTCGAGAACGCGATCACGATGGTGATCGCCCTCGGGGGATCCACCAATGCGGTGCTGCACATGCTAGGGATGGCGCATGCCGCCGGGGTGAAACTGGAGCTGGATGATTTCACGAAGCTGGGCAAACGGGTTCCGGTTCTGGCGGATCTGAAGCCAAGCGGGCGTTTCTTGATGAGTGAACTGGTGGAAATCGGGGGGCAGACCCCTCTGATGAAGATGCTTCTGGAGGAAAAGCTGCTTCATGGGGATTGCATGACGGTCACCGGCAAGACGTTGGCGGAGAACCTGAAAAAGGTGAAATCCTACCCGCGCAACCAGGAAATCGTGCGTCCTTTTTCCAATCCGATCAAACCGGACAGCCATCTGGTGGTGCTGCGCGGGAACCTGGCTCCCGAGGGGGCGGTGGCGAAGATATCAGGAAAAGAAGGGCTCTCGTTCAAGGGCAAGGCGATTGTGTTTGAGAACGAGCAGGACGCGTTGAAGGCGATTCTGGATGGGACCGTGAAGAAAGGGCATGTGATTGTGATTCGTCACGAGGGGCCTGTGGGCGGGCCGGGGATGCGCGAGATGCTTTCGCCCACGAGTGCCGTCATGGGCAAGGGGTTGGGCAAGGACGTGGCCCTCATCACCGACGGTCGTTTCTCGGGTGGTTCGCATGGGTTTGTGGTCGGGCACATCACTCCCGAGGCGGCGCTCGGGGGCCCCTTAGCCTTGGTGAAAAACGGGGATGGAATCTCCATCGACGCCTCCACGCGTCAGTTGGTGCTGGAGGTTTCCGAAGACGAGCTCGCGAAGCGCAAGGCGAAGTGGAAGGCTCCGAAGCCCCATTATACCCGGGGGGTGCTTGCCAAGTATGCGCGCACGGTGACCTCGGCTTCGCTGGGGGCTGTGACGGATTTGGCTTAGGGGGAGGAGCGGCGCCTTGGGGGATCCGCGGGGAATCTTTTCCTTGAAGTTTTCACCTTGAGGGAAGGATTCCCGGGCTTGTGTGCCGGGCGTTGTGCGGCAGGGGCCGCAATGGGCTGGGGCCTTTCGCCGCATGGTTGCGTTGCTTAGAAGGGTAGACGCAGCTGGGGGGATTGCGGAGCGGTGAGGGTGGAAACACCGACTCCGAGGAGGCGGAGGGGGCGGTGGACGAGTGTATGGACGTGGAGGAGTCCGCAGGCGATGCGGTAGATTTCCCGTGCGGAGGTGATGGGATCTTGGGAGCGGATCTGGCGGGTGAGGGTGGTGAAGTCGCTGTAGCGAACCTTGACGGCGAGGGTGAGCGCGCCGAGTTGGCGTTTTTCGAGGCTTTGTGCGACATCGGAAGCCATCTCCTTGAGTGCGTTGCGAAGGGTGTGCCGGTCGGCGGTGTCGGAGGGAAAGGTGTTTTCAGCGCTGATACTTTTCCGTTCGCGGTCGGGTTGGAGCGGGCGGTGGTCCTCGCCGAACGCACGTTGTCTGAGGCTTTCCGCCCAGCGTCCAACGACGGACTCGAGAGGAAGGGAGGAGGACTGAAGGTCGCCGATGGTAAGGATTCCTTGGGATTCCAATGCCTGGGCGGTGACGGGGCCAACGCCGTGGATGCTGCCCACGGGGAGGGGGCGTAGGAATTCGATTTTGAGGCTTTCGGGGATGAGGGTGAGACCCCTTGGTTTTTGGAAATCGCTTGCGAGTTTTGCGAGGAACTTGTTGGAGGCGATACCGATGCTGCAGGGGAGGTTGCGTTCGGATTGGATGGACTCCTGAATGGAGCGCGCGATGGGGAGGGCGTTTTGGAGGGCGGCATCCGGTCCTGGCGCGGGGTTGCAGCGTTCGGACAGGTCGAGGTAGGCCTCGTCGACGGAGACGCGCTCCACGCAGGGGGAGTGTTTTTCGAGGAGGTCCATGAGAAGTGCGGACTCTTTCCGGTAGACGTCCATGCGTGGGGGAAGAAAGACGCCTTGGGGACAGAGTTTGGCTGCGGTTCGGGAGGGCATGGCCGAGCGCACGTGGAAGCGGCGGGCCTCGTAACTCGCGGCACACACCACGCCCCGCCGGTTCGGGGCGGCACCCACGATGACGGGAATCCCTCGGAGCTCTGGAAAATCGCGCTGCTCGACGGATGCGAAGAAGGCATCCATATCCACGTGGAGGATGACCCTTTGCATGGGGCCTGCGCGCAAAGGCCGGGCCTAGGGGAAGAGGCCGCGGATTTTTTTGGCTTCCGCGACCTTTTGAATCCCGATGGCCAGGGCGGCGACCCGGTGGGAAACTTTTCGATCCTTGGCGAATTTGAGCACCTTGGCGAAGGTGGGTTCCATGAGACGGTAGAGGCGGTCGTAGACCTCGGATTCGGACCAGAAGAAGCTCTGGAGGCCCTGAACCCATTCGAAGTAACTGACGGTGACACCGCCCGAGTTGCAGAGGATATCGGGGATTACAAAGATTTCCGGGCGTTGGTTGAGGATTTCGTCGGCCTCTGGGGTTGTGGGGCCGTTGGCGCCTTCGGCGAGGATCCGGCACTGGAGTTTGGCTGCGTTTTGGGCGGTGATGACGCGTTCGGTGGCGGCGGGGATGAGAATTTCGCAGGGTTGAACGAGGAGTTCCTCATTGGAGAGGAACTCTCCGTAGGGGCATCCATGGAGGGTGCCTGTGGTCTGGAGGTGGTTTTGCACCTCGCGGAGGGGCAGGCCTTTGGGGTTGTAGAGGGCTCCGGAGATGTCGCCGATTCCGACGATGGTGGAGCCGAAGCGTGCCATGGCGTGGGCGGCATAGCTTCCGACGTTGCCGAAGCCTTGCACGATCACGCGGGAATCGGTGGGGAGTTTGAGGAGATCGGCGGCGCGATTGGCCATGAAGGCGACACCGCGGCCTGTGGCCTCTTTGCGTCCGAGAGAGCCCCCGATGGGGACGGGTTTTCCGGTGACGACGCTGGGAACGGCGTGGCCTTCGTGAGCGGAATAGGTGTCCATGATCCATGCCATGGTTTGCTCATTGGTTCCCATGTCGGGAGCAGGGACATCGGTCTGGGGTCCTATGAAGGGGAGGAGCTCGTCGGTGAAGCGTCGGGTGAGCGCCTCCAGTTCGCGCTGGCTCATGGTTCGGGGGTCGCAGGCGATCCCGCCCTTGGCTCCGCCATAGGGGAGGTCCATGAGGGCGCACTTCCAACTCATCCACATGGCGAGAGCGGCGACCTCGCCGAGGTCGACGCTGGGGGCGTAGCGGAGTCCGCCCTTGCTGGGCCCGAGGGTGAGGTGATGCTGCACCCGGTATCCTGGGAAGATGCGCACCTCGCCGTTGTCCATGCGTACGGGGACCGAAACGATGATCATGCGTTTGGGCCACTTGTTGCGTTCGCGCAGGTCCTGCGGGAGTTCCAGTACGTCGGCGGCCAGGTCGTACTGGCGTGCAGCCATCGAAAAGACGGGATTTTCGAGCAGGAAGTTCATGCTTGAGGGAGGGGGGAGTTGTGAACCCAGGGTTGGACGGGAGCGGAGATCCGGTCGGGGGAAGAGCGTTCGTGTGAGAGGAACGAATGGTTACCCGGCATGGATTCGAACCATGACTAAGGGCTCCAAAGGCCCCTGTGCTACCGTTACACCACCGGGTAAGAACCGCTTGTCTGCAGCGGGTGGGGATTGAAGCACCCTCCGCCTTGCCGCGTAAACCCAAATCTCAGTCTGAGACGCCGCCGTGTGTTTCAGCGGGCGTTCACGGCGGGGGAGGGATGCCTTTGGAACGAAGTGCCTTGGGGCACCTAGGGCTTGGGGTGCAGGAGGCTGTGTCCGGTCATCTCCGCAGGTTGGGACACCCCGAGAAGGTGCAGGAGCGTGGGCGCGACATCGGCCAGAATCCCGTTTTCGACTTGGACGCGGTCGGCATCGGCACCCACGTAGAGCAAGTGGACGAGGTTGGTCGTATGGGCGGTGTGCGGGGAACCATCGGGGTTGCGCATCTGCTCACAGTTGCCGTGGTCGGCGGTGATAAGGAGGCGGCCTCCGAGTGAGAGGGTGGCATCCACCACAGACTGCACCCCGGCATCGATGGTTTCGACGGCCCGGACGGCGGCATCAAGGACGCCAGTGTGTCCGACCATATCGGGATTCGCGAAGTTGAGGATGACGAGATCGTATTGCGAAAGGCGGGACACCACCTCCGCGGTGACCTGGGGTGCGCTCATTTCCGGTTTGAAGTCGTAGGTGGGGACCTCCTTGGGGGAGGGCACGATCACGCGGTCCTCTCCTGGGAATTGCTGTTCCACTCCTCCGTTGAAGAAGTAGGTGACGTGCGGATACTTTTCGGTCTCGGCGATGCGCAATTGTTTGAGTCCTGCCCTGCTCACGGTCTCCCCGAGAATGTTGGCGAGGGTCTGCGGAGGGAAGAGGACAGGAACCCCGTAGGTGCGGTCGTACTCGGTGAGGGTGACGTAGTGGATCTTGGGAGTGCACTCGCGGTCGAAGCCGGAGAAATCGGGGTACAGGAAAGCGCGGGAGAGTTGGCGCGCGCGGTCGGCGCGGAAGTTGAAGAACAGGACCACATCCCCATCCCGGATTTGGGGCTCGCCTTGGGGCGAGGCTGCGTTTGGGAAAAGGATCGGTTTGAGAAACTCGTCGGTCTCGCCCGCGGCGTAGCGCAGGGCGACGGCTTCGGCGGGGGCCACCTGGGAGGTCGATCCTTTTCCAAGCACGATGGCATCCCAGGCGAGTTTGTTGCGCTCCCAGCGTTCGTCGCGGTCCATGGCGTAGTACCGGCCGATCACGGTGGCGATTCTGGCGCCGGTTGGTGCGAGTCGGGTTTGGAGCTGCGCAAGATAGCCGCTGCCTCCGGTCGGGGAGGTGTCGCGTCCGTCGGTGATGGCGTGCACGAGGATCTCTGGGACGCCGGCCTGATGGGCGGCCTGGGCCAGTGCTACGAGGTGGTCTAGGTGGCTGTGGACTCCCCCATCGGAGACCAATCCAAGGAAGTGGATCCTGCTTTGCTTGGCGCGATCGAAGGCCTCGACTAGGGAAGGGATTCGGGGGAGTTCCCCTTCCCGAATGGCTTTCTGAATCCGGGTGAGATCTTGGTAGACAATGCGGCCGGCTCCCAGATTTAGGTGGCCCACCTCGGAGTTGCCCATCTGACCGTCTGGCAGCCCGACGTCCTCGCCGCTGGCGGACAGGGTGGCTTGGGGGTAGCGGCGGTAGAGGCCGTCGTGGAAAGGGGTTCGGGCGAGCAGCGTTGCGTCGCCATTGGCTTCGGCTTGAGGGCGACCGCCGGGGTTGATTCCCCAGCCATCTCGGATGATCAGAACGACGGGCTTGGACATAGAGCCCTTCAGATGCCCTCAAATGGGGCTTCGAAGAAGGAAAAATCCTTCGGGAGCGCGGCTCTGAGATCGGTTTTTGCGGCGCGACGCCCCCGTGGGGTCCGAGTCGTTCGCGGGGCGGTTGGGGAGGGGCTCATGGAGCCGAGGCGGGCTGGGTGCCAAGAGCGGAGGCGGAGGGGCCACCCGGGGGCTGCTCCGCTTCGGCGCGCGCCACAAGGGCGCGGGTTGCCAGAAGGGCATCGGCAGTGAGGGAGAGGCTATCGATTCCCTGTTGGATCAAAAAGCGAGCGAACTCCGGGGAGTCGCTCGGGGCCTGGCCGCAGACGCTCACGGGTTTGCCGCAGGCGTGGGCGCGCCGGATAAAGTCCCCCAGCACTTGGGTGACAGCGGGGTGCCCTTCGTTGAAAAGTGGGGCGACCCGCTCTGAGTCTCGATCGACGCCGAGGACGAGCTGGGTGAGGTCGTTAGTGCCGATGGAAAATCCGTCGAAGCGCCGGGCGAATTCCTCGGCCAGGACCACGTTGCTGGGAATTTCGCACATCATCCAGATCTCGAGCGCGTGGCATCCGCGCCGAAGGCCGGCCGCCTCCATGGCGAGCAGCACGCGGTCGGCCTCCTCCGGGGTGCGGCAGAAGGGGATGAGAATCCGCACATTGCGGAGTCCCATGTCCTCGCGGACACGCCGGAGCGCGGCGCATTCGAGGGTGAAGGCCTCTTTGAAATCGGGGTGGGTGTAGCGGCTGGCTCCCCGGAACCCGAGCATGGGGTTTTCCTCAGGAGGCTCGTAGGCCTCGCCTCCCAGGAGGCGCGCATATTCGTTGGTTTTGAGGTCGCTGAGGCGCACCAGCACGGGGCGGGGATGGAAGGCGGCTGCGATTCGCGCGATGCCCTCGGCGAGACGATCGATGAAGAACTGGGGTTTTTCAGAGTAGCCCGGGGTGCGCCGCTCGATCTCGTCCCGGAGGGCGGACGGCAGCTCGGGGTGGTGAAGGAGCGCGAGAGGATGGATTCCGATTTGAGAGGCCAGAAGGAATTCTTCGCGCAGGAGTCCAACCCCCTCGCAGGGCAGTTGGCGGAGGCGCATGGCCTGATCCGGGTCGGCGATGTTGAGCAGCAGACGGGTTCGGAGCGGGCTTTTCTGGAGGGGCGCTGCCGGTTCAAATCCGAAGGGGAGCCTGCCCTCGAGGACTCTGCCTTGCTCCGCTCCCGCGCAGTCGAGGGTGATCTCCTGTCCGTTGGCGAGGGTTTTGAGGGCTCCGGAGGCCCCGACGAGGGCTGCGACTCCCAGCTCTCGGCTGACAATCGCGGCGTGGCAGGTTCTGCCTCCGCGCTCGGTGATGATGCCCCCGGCCCTGCGCATGATGGGCTCCCAGTCCGGGTTGGTTTTTTCCGTGACCAGAATTTCCCCGGGTTGGAAGCGATCCATTTCGGAGGGGGAATCCAAGACGCGCACGACACCCGAGGCGATGCGTGTGCCGACGCTGATGCCCGTGAGGAGCACGTGCCCCTCCCGATGCAGCACAAAGCGCCCCGGGCGCTCCGGTGGGCGCCCGGCATGGACGGTTTCCGGGCGCGCCTGCAGGATCCAGGGGGCGTGCCCCGGCCCCTCCCACGCCCATTCGATGTCCATGGGGGTGGGTTTCC
>JBEBAG010000271.1:0-6702 GCA_041159065.1 Verrucomicrobiota bacterium
CCCCCCGCCCTCCACCCCGCCGCCCACCCCCCCCGCCCCATCCCCCCCCGCCCTCGAACTCCTCCAGAACCTCCACGCCAAACCCGCCCGCTACACCGACGCCCGCCACCTCCAAAACTTCAACCTGCAATCCTCCGGCGCCTCCCCCCTCCACTCCCTCCAGCACCTCGATTTCTCCGCCTTCCCCGATCGCGCCGGCTCCCTCCGCCTCGCCTCCCTCACCCTCGCCAACGGTACCCGTTTCGAAAACTGGCAGGCCCAGACCGCCTACCCCCAGCGCCACCTCCAACTCCGCAACCTCGCCCTCGCCCCCGGCCTCACCCTCGCGTCCTTCGAATTCGACGCCTCCCAGCGTTCCCACGGCCAAAGCCGCATCACCACCCACCTCCAGCTCGACTCCGGCTCCCTCCAGCTCTCCGCCTCCGCCCAAAATCCCACACCAGCCTCGGCTTCCCCCCTCCTGCGAATCGAATTCGCCGCCCACCAGTTCCCCCTCGCCCGCGCCGCCCAAATCGCCGGATTCCCAACCCCCGGCCTCCCCGAGATCCACTGGGCCGAATCCCACCTCCAGGGGATCGCGAACGCCCCCGCCTCGTGGACAGGGCAAGCCGACCTCCAGGCCTCCTTTCCCCTTCCCGGCCCCATGGCCCCCGCCGTGCTGGAGCTGCACGCCGCCTTCCACAAGGCGACCCTCGAGGTCGATTCCCTCAGCGCCTACTCCGGCAGCTCCTCCGCCTCGGCCTCAGGCGAAATCTCCCTGCCCCGCTCCCTCCAGACCCTCACCACCACCTCGGGCTCCCTCGCCCTCCACGCCCAGTCCGAGGACCTCTCCGAACTCGCCCCGCTCCTCGGACTCGAATCCCCCAGCGGCTCCGCCCAAATCACAGGCTCCGTTGCTTTTCAATCCGGCGCGGCCATCGCCTCCCTTCAACTCCGCGCCGACGCGCCGGGCGCCTCTCCCATCCACTTCTCCGCGGCCCTTGCCGAACTCCACGCCGAAGTCCCCCTCACCCTGCCCCTGCTCCCCCAGCGCTTCACGGGCCACCTCACCCTCTCCCTGCAAGCCCCCTCCCTCCAGACCCCCGCCCTCGCCGCCCGATTCGAGTCCATCGAGGCCGCCGCCTCCCTCCGCAACGGCACCGTTTCCCTCGAACGCCTCCACTTTCAGCAAGGCCCCAACCACGCTTCCGCCTCCGCTTCGTTCACCCCCTGGCCCTCCTCCCAACCCCCTTCGGGTCCCCTTTCCCAAAACCGCGGCCGCCTCACGCTCGAATGCCCCGAACTGGCCCAATTCGGTCTCCAACTGCTCGGACAACCCATCGCGGGAAAATGCTCCGCCTCCCTCGACGTCTCCCTGCCTTGGCGCTCCGCAACCGGCACGCTGCAACTCCACGCGGCCCCGCTCTCCTGGGGCCGCTTCCAAATCGCCACCCTGCACCTCGACTCCCGCCTCGATTCCGGCCAGCTCCTCATTCCCGCGCTCCTCCACACCCTCCCACCCCCCCCCCAGAAAAACGGCCCTCCCCCCCCCCTTCCGCCGAAAGACCCCAAACCGGACTCCCTCCGCGCCTCCGGTTCCCTCCAGACCTCCCCCCCTTACTCCTTTCAAGGGGAGGCGGAGGCGCGCTTCTCTGAACTCCACCCCTTTACGGCACTTGCACACCAACTGCACTCCCCGGGCACCCTTTCCGGCGCCCTCGATGCGTCTTGGAAAGGCCAAGGCACCCTCACCCCCTTGAGCGGCTCGGGGACATGGCAATTCCTCCTCAAAAAGGCCCGCTGGAACGAAATCGAAATCCAGGAACTTTCCGGTGCCGGCCTCTATCAACCCGGCCTTTTCCAAACCCAGTCCCTGCGTTTCGCCTCCAGCCACACCCGACTCCGCTCCCAGATCGAGTGGAGCAATGCCACCCTCAAAATCCGCGAAATCGCCCTCGAACAGTGGGGATACCCCACCCTCTCCGGATTCCTCAACCTCCCCTTCGACTGGAACGACTCGGGCCCGTACTGGAGCCCCAAGGGCCGCATCCTAGGCCAACTCCACGCCGATCACCTCGACCTCGCAACCCTCTTCAATGCCGCGGGTTTTCCCAACCCGCCGCCCGCCACGGGCTGGCTCCGCTTCGGACTTTCCCTCGCCGGCTCCCCGGAGGCGCCCGAGGCGGATTTCGAACTCGCCGCCCGCGAACTGCGCACCCCAAGCCGCCCCAAACTCCCCGCCTCCGAACTCGATATCCAAGGGCACTACCGGACCGACCGCCTCGAATCCTCCGCCACCCTGCGCTCCTGCCTCCAGGCTCCCCTGCGCCTCGAGTCCCGCCTCTCCTTCGACTTCGGCGATCTGCTCTTTGGAAAAATCTCCCCACTCCAAATCCCCGCCGAAACCTCCCTCCGAATCCAAAAAGCGAACCTCCAATCCCTGCCGCTGCTCCTGCCGGGACTCAAAAAAACCGAGGGCTCCCTCTCCCTGGAGCTCACCTCCTCCGGCTCCCTTGCCAACCCCTCCTGGCAGGGCAGCCTCACCCTCGACGCTCCCGTTATTCACTTCGTCAGCTACCGGTTCCCCGCCCTCACCGAGCTCCACCTCGCCCTCGCCCTCGAAAACCGCTCCCTCCTCGTGCGCAAGCTCAACGCCGATCTCGGCGGAGGCAAACTCGAGGTCTCAGGCTCCGTCGCCTTCCCCGAAAACACCGAGCCCGAGCTCCAACTCCGAGCGAAAGCCCACGAGGTCCTCGTCGTCCGTTCCCGCGATCTGCTCCTGCGCCTCAATGGCGATCTCACCGCCAGCGGCCCGTGGTCCAACGCCGTGCTCTCCGGAAAAGCCTCTCCTTCCAAAAGCCGGCTCCTCATCCAAATGGACCTCCTCCCCACCAACCTCCTTAAACGCTCCTCCCTCCGCCTCCCCAAAACGAACTCCAATTCCCCCTGGTTCACCTTCCCCAAACCCCCCTTCTCCGAGTGGAAATTCAACGTCGCGCTCCAAACCCTCCCGGAAGACCCCTTTCTCCTGCGCGGCAACATCCTCAACGGCTCCGCCCACGCCGACCTCACCCTCAAGGGCTCCGGAGCCGCCCCCACCCTCGATGGCTCCTACAAAACCTCCGACCTCGCCATCCGCATGCCCCTCGCCCAGATCTCCGTCTCCAGCGGCGCCCTCTGGTACTATCCGGACCAACCCTTCCGACCCTACCTCGATTGCTCCGGGGAAACCGAGGTCCGCAACCACCGCATCCAAATCTACCTCTCCGGCCCCCTGGACGCCCCCGTGCCCTCTCTGCGCAGCGACCCGCCCCTCGGCAATAACGAACTCCTCTCCCTCGTCCTCACCGGCAGCCTCCCCTCCGATTCGGCAGAAAACAACCAGGCCATCGCAGGACGCGCCGCCGCCGTCCTCTTCCGCGAACTCTCCGGCAAAGTCGTCGACCCCGCCGAAGCCCGCGAACGCCTTTCCGCCCTGCGCCGCTTCTCCCTCGACCTCGGCTCCCTCAACACCCGCACCGGACAACAGGAAACCAAACTCACCTACCGCATCCGCGACAACCTCCTGATCATCGGCGAACTCGGCACCAACGGTGACTTCGGCGGCCAGATCAAGTATCTCCTGCGCTTCCGCTAACCCCATGGGCTCCCCTCCCCCCAACGCCCCCAAACCCAGCGCCCCTCCCGCGCCCCCCGGCTTGGCTCGCCCTCTCGCCTTCCGCCTCCGCCTCACTCTCTGTCTCCCCCTCCCCGCCCGCGCCTCCTGGTGGAACCCCGGGGCCCAACCCCCACCCCCCACTCCTGCCCTCCCAGGACAATCCGTCCAAATCCAATTCCAAGGCGCTTCCACCTTCTCCGAAAAAAAACTCCGCGACGCCATCTCCGAACAAATCCGCCAGATCCGCACCGAAGGCCTCACCCGCCCCAACGCCGATGATGCCGCCTATTACCTCTCCGCCTTCTACCAAGACCGCGGTTATGCTTCCGTCGACGTCCAGTGGCAGATCCTCCCCAACGCACTCCGCCTCTCCATCCGCGAGGGCGCCCGCGTCCGCCTACGCTCCCTCAAAATCTCCGGCAACCGGTTCCTCTCCTCCGAGGACGTGATCGCACGGCTCAAAAGCCCCACCCTCGAGCGCTCCGATACGCCCGCTGCCTCCAGCCAATTTCCCTTCGTCCGCGATGACCTCCTGCGCGGATGCAGTCGCCTCCTGGACGTCTACCAGTCCGAGGGCTTCCTCCAAGCGGACATCTCCCCCGAATCCTTCGACTTCTCCCCCGACGGCACCGAGGCCGACGCCACCATCCTTGTCGAGGAAGGTCCCCGCTTCCGCTTTGGGGAGGTCTCCTTCGAAGGCGATCTGGGCTACTCCAAGGCCACGCTGCTGCACATCCTCCAGCCCCTCCTCTCGCTTCCCTTCACGCCACCGCGTGTCAGCGAAATCGAAAACTCCCTCCAAAAATTCCTCACCTCCAAGGGCCACTACGAGGCCAGCGTCAAAGCTTCCGCCTCCCCCGCCCTCGCCTCCCCCGAAGCCCGGGTTCCCCTCCTCCTCACCATCCACACCGGCCCCGTCTACCGCTTTGAAGGCATCGAAATCCGCGGCCTCTCCCGACTCTCCCCCCTCTGGGTCCACAACCGCCTCCGCTCCCTCGAAGGCGAACGCTATAACCCGGACCTCCTCGACTCCAAATCCCGGCGCCTGATGAACTCCGGCCTCTTCGAGGCCCCCCCCGAAATCTCCCTCCTCCCCCAACCCCAGCAAACCCTCCGCGTTCTCGTCGCCGCCCGCGAGGCCAAGGCCCGCGAACTCGGATTCTCCGGCGGCTACGGCAGCTACGAGGGCGCCATGCTCGGGGTCCGCCTCTCCGACCACAACCTCCTCGGACGCGCCATGCAGGGGAGCATCGACCTCGCCTTCTCCCAACGTTCGCTGAGTTCCGAGCTCCTCTTTAGCAACCCGTGGCTCTTTGAGACCCCCACCGAATTCCTCAGCCGCCTCTTCATCCGCTCCCGAAACGAACGCGGCTACGACAAACGCGAGGGCGGGCTGCGCGGAGAACTCTCACGCACCCTCTTCGAAAACCGCAGCGCCCTCCCCGCCGCCCTCGCCAGACTCCCCCTCGATACCCTCCGCCTCACCGCCTACGCCCAAACCCGCTCCGTTGAAGTCACCTCCGCCATCGTCGCCCCCGAGGCCCTCGGAAAAACCGCCTACCAAATCGCCTCCTTCGGACTCTCCTCCGTCTGGGACAACCGCGACGCCCCCCTCAACCCCACCTCCGGCTGGATCGCCGCCGCCCTCCTCGACTCCAATACCCTCGGAAACGGCAACTCCTTCCTCCGCTCCACCGCCCGCCTCAGCTGGCACTTCCCCCTCCCCTCCCACATCGATTTCGCCGCCAGTATGCGCCTCGGCGTCCTCTCCCAACACTCCGCACCCCCCATCGACGAACGCTTCTTCCTCGGCGGCGGCACCACCGTCCGCAGTTTCCGCGAACGCGAACTCGGCCCCAGGGACTCCCGGGGCAACCCCATCGGCGGCGCCGCCTATTCCCTCGCCAACGCCGAAGCCTCCTTCCCCCTCTACCAAAACCTGCGCGCCGCCCTCTTCTTCGACACCGGCGCACTCTCCGAATCCGGAGCCCAAATTCCCCTCTCCCAGTTCAGCTCCGCCCTCGGCCTCGGCATCCGCTACGCCCTCCCCGTCGGCCCCCTCCGGCTCGATGTCGGATTCAACCCTGACCGGAAACCCAAGGAGGACTGGGGCGCCGCCCACCTCTCCTTCGGCTTCGCCTTCTAACCCCCCCCTCCCCTCCCCAGCCCATGTCCGAGCCAGACTCCTCCGCGACTCCGCGCGCCTCCCACGAGTTCCTCACCACCCGCTGGAGCCTCGTGCTCGCCGCCGCAAGCGCTCACCCCTCCGCCTCCGAAGCCCTCGCCACCCTCTGCCAGGCCTACTGGTTCCCCCTCTACGCCTTCGTCCGCCGCAAAGGCTACTCCCTCCACGACGCCCAAGACCTCACCCAAGGGTTCTTCTCCCATCTCCTCGAAAAACAACGCCTCGCCTCCCTCACCCAAGACCGAGGCCGCTTCCGCTCCTTCCTCCTCGTCTCCCTCAAAAACTTTCTCGCCAACGAATGGCACCGCTCCCGCGCCGCCAAACGCGGCGGCCAGGCCTCCTTCGTCTTCATCGACGACCAAGACGCCGAACGCCGCTACCAAGACGAACCCACAGAACACGTCACCGCAGAGCAGATCTTCGACCGACGCTGGGCTCTCACCCTCCTCCAACGCGTCCTCGATTCCCTCCGCCTCGAAATGAGCCAGGCCGGCAAGTCCGCCCACTTCGAAGCCCTCCAATTCACCCTCACCGGAGAATCCGGCCCCTCCTACGCCGAGATCGCCACCCAACTCCAAACCTCCGAGGGCGCACTCAAGGTCTTCGTCCACCGCCTCCGCGACCGCTACCGATCCCTCCTGCGCGAGGAAATCGCGCACACCGTGGAATCCAACGCCGAAATCGACGACGAACTCCGCCACCTCGTCGCCGCCCTCTCCTCGTAACCTTCCCCCCAAAATCCTGTGCCACAGGAAATGCCACGCTCCGCCCAAAGCCCGGAACTTCCCAGCCACTGCCCCCAGTGCGCCGCCGCAATCCCCTCCTCCCACCCGGGCGGACTCTGCGCCAAATGCCTCCTGCTCGCCGGACTCTCCGACCC
>JBEBAG010000272.1:0-3362 GCA_041159065.1 Verrucomicrobiota bacterium
TCTCTGCGCGCATGGCAGCCAGAATCAGGGATTCAAGTCCGCGCTCGGTGATGGCGGTGGGTGGCATGGTCATTTCAGAGTTGACCTGCAGATTCCAGGACAAACCTAGAAAACTCTGGAACAGAACGTCCCAGAGCAATCAGCAAATCCTCCAAATCCTCGCGCCTGTCCTTGGCCATGCGGGCGAGCTTTGACATCACGACCACCGGTTCAATGGACCAGAGTGTCAGCAGGTGATCTTGGGGAGACTGCGCCTCCACCCCGTGGGGGCTGAGGGAGGGCGCGGGAAAGTCGCGTAAGTTAAACGTGACGATAAGGGAAGCCTTGGCGGCTATGGCAGCGGCCAACACATGGCGGTCTTTTGCCTGTTTCTTGGCCAGCGACAGGAAGTTTTCCCACCCCTCCACCAGCGACGCAGGGATGGCCCTCTGTACCTCCTCTCTCCAGTGCTCAGCTAGACTCAACGGGTAAGGACGTTTGAGCTTTGTGGTCTGGGTGCGTCGAACCTCATCCAAGATCTGACTCGACCAAATCGGAATGTAGAGCCGGGGGGTTCCGCTCATCTTAGATAAAGATCGCAGAGACGTCCGTTTGCGAGAACGCAGGCATCCAAGACGACCGGAAAATCACTGTGCATCGTCGCCCGTGTAGTCCGTGTCGTATAGGCCCTCCTGCTGCAGTTTTGAGAAGAGGCCGTTCAGGGTCTTCCGCCTTCCTTCATCGCGTGCCTTTTCGTACGTGAGCAAGTCTTTGACGGTGACCCGGCGATGACTCCCCACGCGGTGGAACGGGATTTGCCCGGATTCAAGAAGGGTCACGAAATACTGGCGGGACATTCCCAAGGAGTTGGCAGCGGCCTGGGTGTTGAAGGTTTCATCTTCAGGCATGAGCACAATTGCCCGCCCTTGGCGCAGAACCTCCAACATGGCTGAACGCCTCCACCGCGAGATCAAACGTAGATCCAGAGTCGCCTTCCTCTTCCCAAACGAGGCCTCCGTCCTACGCCTCGTCACCGCCATCCACATCGAAGTCTCAGAAGACTGGGAAACCGGCAGAGCAAACCTCCCAATTTAACCACACTCAATACCTCCCTCCCAAAACCAGCCCTTCCCTTTTTACAGAAATTATGTTGCGTGGCCATGAAATCGGGGGCCGATTCGACCTTGGATGGGTGGATGCAGTGAAAAAGTGGAAGAAAAGTTAAGGATCGGGAAAAAGGGGGCCAATCCCCCGTGGGAATCAGGGAGTTGAAGTACCCCTCGGACAGGAGTAGCTTGGGGCTTGTGATCACCCAGCGGCAAATTGAGACCTACGCGGAAGACGTGGCCCGACAGTTCAGGCCACTGAAAATCGTGCTGTTTGGATCCTACGCCTACGGGAATCCCACAGAGGATTCTGATGTCGATCTGATGGTCGTCATGCCGAAAGATCCCTCTGGAGTGAGGAACAGAGAGCGTGCGATGGCGATCCGATCTGCTATCCACAAGTCGTTCCCTCTCGATCTTTTGGTGAAGGATCCGGAGGACATAAACTGGAGATTGGAAGAGGGGGACTGCTTTCTGCAGGATGTGTTTTCCAAGGGGCGTGTTCTGTATGAAGAAGCTGACCGCTGAATGGATTGAGAAGGCGGAGGAGGACTTCTTTTCAGCCACTCACCTTGCCTGTGCGGGAAGGCTGACGCCTTACAATGTCATTTGTTTTCACTGTCAGCAGGCGGGCGAGAAGTGGCTGAAAGCTCGCCTATGCGAGGACGGCGTGGTTTTCCCAAAGACACACGATCTGGGCAGTCTGTTGCAGCAGTTGGCGCAAGTATATCCGGACTGGAACTCCCTCAGCCGAGCGGCCGAAAATCTAACCATCTACTCGAGCAACACCCGCTATCCCGGCGACAGCGCTAACCGAAAGGATATGGAGCAGGCGTTGGTGGACATGGGGACTGTCCGTGACATTGTTCGCGCCTCGTTTGGACTGCAGTAGTCAACACGCATCAGCGCCTGTCCCTCAAAGTTCAACTCGAAACTGATCACGAAACGTGCTGCGCCCTCGTGATTGCTAGGCTCCAGCGCGGTCGATCATGGGCTGGCATATTTTATAAACGATTCCCGTCAGAAAACATGCAATCAACAGCGAAGGCCAAAAGTTGAGCCCGGCCTTCAAGAGAAGCGGAAACGCAATAAAGAGCACGAAGGAGGGAAGCGTGTACGCCAGAATTGACCAGTTAAGCGAGACTACTTTTGCCACATCACCAGTGTCCAGATACGTCCAGACCATCACCAGCAGCCTGGTCATGGGAAGAGCACACCAGACCCCCTCTCTCCTCCGGCCCTAATCGGCTCTCCAACCGTTTCCCGTGATCCGGCCGAAAAAGCAATTTCCTTTGCAATAATCCCTCCGGTCCCACCTTTCCACTTTCTTCGGGACCGTAGCTCAGCGGTAGAGCGGAGTAACACGTTTCATCAATCCTTGTTGTCACCGCCTTTTCAAAACTCCAACACTCCATTTCTCCAACCATCCATGTCCACCTCTCCCTTCCACATCACCGGCGAAGCCGAAGCCATCCTCCCAGCCCGTAACAACGCCGGAAAGCCCACCACCGTCATCGGGACGGAGGCGATCCGTGCTGGCTTTGACCCATCCTGCATCGAGCAGGCGCTCAATTCGCGTTCCGCGCCGGGCGTGACCGATCTCGTGCTCAATCCCGACGCGCACAGCGGTTACGGAGCGCCCGTCGGCTGCGTGATGGTCTCGCCCACGCACATTTATCCGGGGCCGGTCGGCGTGGACATCAAGTGCTCAATGTCCCTGCTCCAGATGGACATCCCTGCCGATGAGATCATCGACAAAACCATCCGTCGCCGGCTCATCGACGCCATCGTGGCCCGCACGCCGACTGGCGCAGGCCGCGGCCAGCGCGAGGCGAAAAAGTCTCGCCGTGTGTCCGCCGAACTCGGCGTGCAGGTGTGCACCGAAGGCGCGAGCCGCAGCGTGTGTGAAGCCCTCGGCATCCCGCCCGAGTGGGCGCAGCGTTGCGAAGACAGCGCGCACCTCGGTCATGACGGAAACGTCTCCACGCTCCACGAGCGTCTGGACAAAATGCGTGCCTTCAACGCCTTCCCCGGCTTTGAAAACAAGATGACCCAGCTCGGCTCCTACGGGGGTGGAAACCACTTCGGTGAGTGCGAAGTCGTGCAGCTCGCCGATGACCCCGCGATGCGCCGCACCGCCGAGGTTTTCGGCCTGCGGGACAATCACGTCGCCTTCCTCAGCCACTGCGGATCGCGCGGCTTTGGGAATATCCTCGCGCAGCGTCAGTTCAAGTCGCTGGAAGGCTTCTTCCGCACCTGGGGCCTGCCGTTTCCTGC
>JBEBAG010000273.1:0-9147 GCA_041159065.1 Verrucomicrobiota bacterium
AAAATGAAGCCGGGGGCGATGCTGCTCAACACGGGGCGGGGCGCGCTGATTGACACGGCGGCTCTGGTGGAGGCGCTCAAGTCGGGGCGGGTGGGCGCGGCGGGACTGGATGTGTACGAGGAGGAGGAGGGGCTGTTTTTCGAGGATCACTCCGGGGAGGTGCTGCAGGATGAACAGCTCGCCTGGTTGCTCATGTGTCCGAACGTGCTGGTGACTTCGCACCAAGCGTTTTTGACGCGCGAAGCGCTTTCGAACATCGCCTGCACCACGCTGCGGAATGTATCTCGGCTGAAGGCTTTGCGGGATGGGGTGGGCGGAGCCGGGGCGCTGGAAGCGGACGGGCGCGAGGTGCTGGTTGGGTGGGCGGGGGCCGGGGCTATTTCCCGAGGTACTTGAGGACGGCCTCGGTGCGGGAGTGCACGTGGAGTTTTTCGTAGACCTTGCGGAGGTGGGTCCGGACGGTGTCCAGGCTCACGTTGAGTTTGTCGCTGATTTCCTTGTAGAGGAATCCTTTGGAGAGGAGCTCGAGGACGGTGCGTTCGCGCTCGGTGAGGGAGTCCAGGGGGGATTTCTCGGAGGGAAGCGCGGGGGCTTTGTGAAAGAAGCTGACGACCTGCCGCGCGATTTGCGGGGACATGGCGGAGCCGCCGGCGTGGACCTGCTCGATGGCGGTGATGATTTCGGAGGGGGGGGTGCGCTTGAGGAGGTAGCCGCAGGCTCCGGCTTTGAGGGCGTCGAAGATGAGGGAGGTTTCCTCATACATGGTGAGCATGAGGCAGAGGAGATCGGGGAGCTGGGATTTGAGGCGTGCGACGAGCTCGATCCCACTCATGTTGGGGAGGTTGATGTCCGCTAGGAGCAACTCAGGACGCAGGGAGGGGATGTGCTGGAGGGCTTCCTCCGCGCTGGGAAAATGGGCGATGAGTTCGATGGATTCGCTGAGGCCCAAAAAGTGGGAGAGCGCCTCGGCGAAAGGAGCGTCATCTTCGACAAATGCGACGCGGATGGGCATGGGAGGGCAGGCTCAGGAGGGGTCCTCGTGTTCGTTTTTCGGCTGGGTTTCAAACCGGGTGAACTCTTTGAGGAAACGCAGCGGCACATCCCCCACGGGGCCGTTACGTTGTTTGGCGATGATGAGCGTTGCCTTCCCGGCGGTCTGCTGGCGTTCCTCGTCCGACTCGGCGTAGTACTCTTCGCGTACCAAGAGGCCCACGATGTCGGCATCCTGTTCGATGCTGCCGGACTCGCGCAAGTCGCTCAGGCGCGGGCGTCCTTTGCTGTCGCCGGAGCGCTGTTCGGGATTTCGGTTGAGCTGGGCGAGGACGACCACGGGGATGTTGAGTTCCTTGGCGAGCGCCTTGAGGCCGCTGGAAATTTCGGCGATTTCGAGCTGCCGGTTGTCTTGGGCGCGCCGGGAGGTGGAGCGGAGCAGCTGGAGGTAGTCGATGAAGATGGCCTGGATGTCGCTCTGGCTTTTCATGCGGCGGGCCTTGGCGCGCAGCTCGAGGATGCTGAGGCCGGGGGTGTCATCGATGAAGATCTTGCTCGAGCAAAGCTGGGACGCTGCGAATTGGAGCCGGGAGAAGTCGGCGTCGGCCATCATGCCGTTGCGGACGTTGCCGAGATTCACGCGCGCGCGCGAGCAGAGCAGACGCTGCACGAGCTGCTGGGAGCTCATTTCGAGGGAGAACACGGCGACGGCCTTGTCTTGTTCCAGCGCGATGTGCTCGGCGATGTTCATGGCGAAGGCCGTCTTGCCCATCGAGGGGCGCGCGGCGACCACGAACATTTCCGCGCCGTGAAGGCCGTTGGTCATCTTGTCGAATTCCTCGAAGCCGGTGGCGGTGCCGGAGATGCCGCCTTGGCGGTCGTAGAGTTTTTCAATCGCGGTGAGGGCGGAGAGCACCTCCGTCTTCATGTTGAAGGTGTTTTCCTGAAACTGGCCCTTGGCGATTTCGAAGATGCGGGTCTCGACCTCGTCGAGCAGGGTGTGGACCGAACCCTGTTCCTCATAGCTCCGGGCGGCGTACTCGGTGCACACGCGGATGATTTCGCGCAGCGTGTGCTTTTCCGTGACCGAGTCGAGGTAGTAGCCGACGTTGGCGGCGGTGGGAAGGTAGGTGAAGAGGTGAGTGATGAACGCGGGGCCACCGATCTGGTCGAGCTGCTGGCGGTCGCGCAGGAGCTGGGTGAGGGTGATGAAGTCGATGGGCTGGTTCTTGTTCCACATCTCCTCGAGGGTGTCGAAGAGGATGGCGTGCGCGGGAACATGGAACTTGCCCCCCGAGAGGCGTTTTTCTGCGCAGATGGATCCGACTTCGCGCGGTGCGAGCAGATAGCTCGAAAGCACCCCCAGCTCTGCCTCCGGGGACTGGGGCAGGGCCCGGTGCGGGTCGGGTTGGTGAAGGGCCTTCGCGAAAAGGTCGGGCTTGTCTCCGGCGGAATCTTTCCGGGAGCGCCGTGGGGTGGTCTCACTGGGCATAAAAACGAAGGAGGCGGACTGGTAGGTCCGCCTCCTTGGGGATGAATTGGAATGAAGCCGGACGAAAAACCGCGGCGTCTCCGAAGGTTCGGGAAGGTGAAGAGGGGAAGCTTACTTGGAGTGCTTCGCCTTGACCTTGGCCTTGAATCCGCCGGCTGGGCGCTCCTCTTCGGAGGAGGCCTCTTCCTGAGCGGCTTCCGCGCCTTCGGCACCCTTCGCCTTCACCTGCAGCGTCAGTTTTGCGGTGACGTCGTGGTGGAGCTTGATCGCGATCTCGTGAGAACCGCTTTCCTTGATCGGGCGCTCGAGCTGCACGCGATGGCGGTCGATTTCGACTTTGCCACCGAGTTCGGTTTTGAGGCGGGCGACGATGTCCGCGGCGGTGATGGAGCCGAAAGCCTTGCCGGTTTCGCCGGTCTCCAACTCGAGCTGGATCTTGAGCTTGGAAATGCGGCGGGAGAGTTCCTCCGCCTCGTTGAGTTCGCGTGCCTCGCGCTCGGCGCGCTTCGCCTTGAGCAAATTGACCTTGCGCAGGGTGACGGGGGTCACTTCCAGAGCCTTGCCGGAAGGGATGAGGAAGTTGCGGGCATACCCGGCACGGACTTTGACGACATCCGCCTCGGCGCCGAGCGATTCAATTTTTTCAGTGAGAATGACTTCCGTATTGGCCATGGCAGGAGATAAGCTGGAAATGAAGAAAGGGTGCGTTGGTAATGCCCGCGGAAAACGGGTGGGGGAGAAAACTCGACTCTTCAGAGAATGTCAAGCGGTTGCCGTGCGCGGGGCGAGTGGGTTTGCCCCCCAGGGCCCCACCGGGGCGGGTTCGGCTTCGACCGGATTGGTGAGCGCTCCAATTCCCTCGATTTCCACCGTCACCGAGTCGCCCGGGGTCAGGAAGCGCGGCGGTTTGGCTGCCATGCCGACTCCCGACGGGGTTCCGGTCAGGATCACGGTTCCCGGGAGCAGGGTGGTGCTGGCGCTCAGGAACTCCACAATCTCCGGGATGGAGAAGATCATATCGGAGGTGTGCGAGTCCTGCACGCACTGGCCGTTGAGCAGGGTACGAATGCGCAGTGCGTTGGGGTCGGGGAGGCTCTCCGGGGTGACCAAGGCGGGACCCAGCGGGCAGAAGGTGTCGAAGCCTTTGCCCCGGCACCATTGGGTTCCGCCCTCCTTCTGCCAATCGCGCGCGCTCACATCATTGGCGGCGGTGTAGCCCAGCACATGGCTGAGGGCGTCTTCGCGGCGGACGTTTTTGCAGCGCGTGCCGATGACCACGGCGAGTTCGGCTTCGTAGTCGACCTTGTGGGAGATGAGGTGGCGGGGCAGTTGGATGGGGGCGTCGGGGTCTTGGAGCGCGGCGGGATTTTTGAGGAAGAGAACTGGGTGGGAGGGGATGGCGGCGCCGGTTTCCTCCGCATGTTTGCGGTAGTTCAGGCCGATGCAGAGGATGGCTTGCGGGATGACGGGGGCGAGGAGGCGAGCCACGACCGCTGGCCGATCGGTTTTGGAGAAACCGTCCTGTAAGTGCGGGCCGTGGAGGGTGAGTTCGCGCAGTGGTTGGTCTGGGGACTGCCAAGCGTGACCGATGTGGCCGTCGGGGGAGAGGAAACGGTAGATTTTCATGGGGAGTCAGGGGATGAGGCAGAGCGGGACGAACCTTGGGTTTTTCGATGCCGAGTGAAGCAGAAGCGCGGGGCATCGGGAACTGTTCTGCGGCGGTGGGAACGTGTTAGGAGATTGGGGGTGGAGACATCTCCGGAGGATTTCAGAACCGAGCAGGGATCGCCTGAAATGGTGGAGGTGGGGCGTTATGCGCGCCTGGGTGAAGCGCGCGAGGGGGCGCTGGTGTTGGCGTCCAAAGGACTGGGGTATTGCTTGAAGCGGGAGGGGGCGGAGTGGGCGCTTTGCGTGGAGGGGCGGGATGAGGGGGCGGCGCGAGGGGAGATGGAGGCGTATCGTGCGGAGGTTGGGCTTCGGGAAGCGGAGGGGGATCCGAGGGGGGAGTGGGGCGCATCGCGGTTTGGGTCGTTGGGACTGGTGGCTTGGCTTTTGGTGGGGATGGCAGCGATGCAGGCGGAGCGCGGTCGGGAGTGGATGGAGGCAGGGGTCTTGGTGCCAGAGGCGGTTTTTCGGAAGGGCGAGGTCTGGCGGGTGGTGACGGCGCTGACGTTGCACGGGGATGTGGGGCACGTGATGGTGAATCTGGCTTTGGGATCGGTGTTTGGAGGGTTGGTCGTGTGGCGGTTTGGCCAGGGTTTGGGATGGTTTCTGGTGTTGCTGAGCGGGGCGCTGGGGAACGGATGCAATGCGTGGATGTATTTGGGCGGCGATCACCGGAGCATCGGATCCTCGACTGCGGTTTTTGGCGCCTTGGGGCTGCTGTGTGGGAATGCGCTTGGGGAGGAGCTTTTCCGCTCGAGGCGGCGTTCGTGGTGGAGGTGGGTTTTGCCGTTGGGGGCGGGATTGTCGCTGCTTGCCGATTGGGGGACGGGCGGCGGGGACGCTGTGCGAGTGGACGTCTTTGCGCACTTCTGGGGATTCGGAGTTGGGATTCCGCTGGGATTTGGGGTGACGCGTTTGGGCGGAGCGTGGAGGGCCTCGCTTGGGGTGCAGGGGATCTGCGGGTTTCTGGCGGCGGGTTTGGTGGCGGCGGCGTGGGTTTGGGCGCTGGCTGCCGGGCGTGTGGGGGGCGGCTGAGTTGCCTGGGAAAGCGAGGGGCTTCATTGACCCGTTTTGTTTGGGAAACTAGGTTCTGCGGCTTCTTTCCCGACCCGCCCCGCTATGAGTGTGAATTACAAAGATACCTTGCTGCTGCCCAAGACCGAGTTCCCGATGAAGGCGGACTTGGTGAAACGCGAGCCTGAGCGTTTGGCGCGATGGGAGGCGCAGGGGCTTTATCATCGGGTATTGGAGGCTCGCACGGGAGCGCCGCGCTTTGTGCTGCATGATGGTCCCCCTTTCGCCAATGGCGATGTGCACATGGGTACGGCGCTGAACAAGGTGCTGAAGGATCTCATCGTCAAATCGCGCAGCATGGCGGGATTCCGCGCTCCCTTTGTGCCCGGGTGGGACACGCACGGGTTGCCCATCGAATTCAAGGTGGTGAAGGAGTCCCGGGGATTGAGCCCGGCGGAGGTGCGCCGCCGTTCGGAGGAGTATGCGCGCAAGTACGTGGAGATCCAGAAGGGGCAATTCAAGCGCCTCGGGGTCTTGGGCGAATGGGAGAATCCGTACCTCACCCTCGCTCCGGCTTATGAGGCGGACATCCTGCGGGCGTTTGCGGGTTTTGTGGAGAAGGGCCTCGTGTACCAGAGCAAGAAGCCCGTGTACTGGAGCACCGGGGCGCAGACGGCGCTGGCCGAGGCCGAGGTGGAATACGCGGATCGCGAGGATCCGGCGATTTTTGTCGAGTTCCCGCTGATTTCCGGGCCCCTGGCCCATCAGGCGAGCATGGTGATCTGGACCACCACGCCGTGGACGCTTCCCGCAAACGTGGGCATTGCGGTGCATCCGAGGGAGTCGTACGTGGTGCGGCGAATGACTTTGGCGGGGCGCTCGCGGGTCGTCGTGGTGGCGGCCAAGTTGTTGTCTGCGTTCGAGGCCGCGACGCAGGCGCAGGGGGTCGAGCAGATCGAGGCCCCGGGGCTCGGGGAGACGTGGACGGGGGAGCAGTTGGCCGGGAGCCTTGCCCAGCACCCGTTTCTGGACCGGCCCTCGCGGGTGATCACGGCGGATTTTGTGACCATGGAGACCGGCACGGGGCAGGTGCACATCGCCCCCGGACACGGTGCGGACGACTACCTTGCAGGGATGCAGAACGGACTGCCGGTGCTTTCGCCGGTGGACGAACTCGGATGTCTCACCGAGGAGGCAGGGGTGGAGGCTTGGGTCGGGAAATACGTTTTCGATGCGAACCCGATGGTGGTTGCGTTGCTGAAGGAGCGAGGGGTGTTGTTGGGAGAGCAGGTTTACCGCCACAGCTACCCGCACTGCTGGCGCTCGAAAACACCGGTGGTGTTTCGCGCGGTGGAGCAGTTTTTCATCCGTGTCGATGCGATCCGGAAGGAAGCCCTTCAGGCGATTGAGGGCGTGGAGTGGATTCCGGCTTGGGGACGCAACCGGATTGCAGGGACGGTCGAGGCGCGTCCGGACTGGTGCATCTCAAGGCAGCGCTCTTGGGGCGTGCCGTTGCCTGTGTTTTATGATCCGGAGGGAAAAGTGATTTTGGATGCCGATCTTGCGCGCAAGGTGGCGGATCGGGTTGAGCAGGGCGGAACCAACCTGTGGTTTGAAAAGGATGATGCGTGGTGGGGCAGCCAACTGGGTTTACCGGCGGGCACGACGCGACGGAACGACACGCTGGATGTTTGGATTGATTCCGGAGTTTCCCATGAAGCCGTGTTGCGGCGTCATCCCGAGCTGCATTTCCCTGCAGATGTTTACATTGAGGCCACCGATCAGCATCGGGGTTGGTTCCAGTCTTCGCTGATGACGGCGGTGGCCCTTCGAGGGGAAGCGCCCTATCGCACGGTGATCACGCATGGTTTCGTCGTGGATAAGGACACGCGCAAAAAGGTGTCGAAGTCGGCGCAGGGAACGTATGTGAAGCCGATGGATGCCGCCCATTTTGTGGGGAAATACGGAGCCGACGTGGTGCGTTTGTGGGCTTCCAGCGTGGAGTTTACGCATGAGGTTCCATTCTCCGAGGAGTCCTTCGCCCTGCTGACCGACGCCTATCGCCAGTTTCGCAATGTGCTTCGGATTCTGCTGGCGAACCTGCATGACCTGCCCGCGGGGGAGCGCTCCATCCAGGGGGCGACGACCGTGGATCGCTGGGCGTTGAGTCGCTTGCAGGGGGTGATCGCGGCGTGCCGCGAGGCGTACGAGGCGTATGATTTCCGGCGCGTATTCCAGACGCTCAACCAGTTTTGCACGGTGGATTTGTCGGCGTTGTACGTGGATATCACCAAGGATCGCCTCTACTGCGACGTGGCTGGATCGCCCCGGAGAAGGGCCACGCAGGTGGTGATGGCCCGCATTTTCGATGCGCTCTGCCGTTTGCTTGCGCCCGTGCTGGCCTATACAGCGGATGAGGCTTGGGAGCATGCGGGACATGCGGCCTCAGTCCATCTGGAGTGCTTTCCCGAAGTGGACGAGTCGGCTCGGGATACGGGTTTGGAGGCGCGTTTTGAGCAGTGGCTGCAGCTGCGTGCCGTGGTTGCCCAAGCGGTGGAGCCGGCCCGGCAGCAGAAGCTGATTGGCAACGCGCTGGAGGCTGCGATCGATCTGGAGATAGGCGACGATGCGCTTTGGGAGTCCGCTCGGGGGGCCGAGCTGGAGTTGGAGGAGACGCTTATTCTCAGCCAGATTCGCGTTCGCAGGGGAACCCAGACCGTGGCGCACCTGACTACCAATCCGGATGCGCGCTGTGGGCGCTGCTGGCGCCACAAGCCGTCCGTGGGTCGCTCAGCGAAGCACCCCGAGGTGTGTGCGCGGTGTGAGGAGGTGTTGGAGTCTGGAGGGGCCTCGGTGCCCGCGAGTCTCGGTTAAAGCGCTCAGGAGGGTTCGCTCCAGCCGGCGGCCTGGCGTTGAAGCCAGGCTGCGGCGGACTTCCCCGCTTGGGTACCCGAGGCGAAGCATCCTTGGAGCAAATAGCCCCCGGTGGGCGCTTCCCAGTCGAGCATTTCCCCCGCCGCAAAAAGGCCGGGGACTTCGCGGAACATGAGGGACTCGTCGAGTGCCTCAAAGCGGACACCCCCCGCGGAGGAGATGGCTTCCTCGATAGGCCGAGTGCCGCGGAGTTGGAGGCGGAAGTCCTTGATCCGGCTCACGAGCGACTCGGCACTGGTGGAGTGGAATCGTGCGTCCTGATGAAGCTCTGCGAGAGGCGCACTGGAAAGGAGGGCGTGAATCGTGGAGTTGAGGCGCAGGAGTCTGCGAGTCTCGGACAGGAGGTTTTTTCGCGCAGAACGGAGTTTGTCCAAGAGCTGCGCATGGGTGGAGTGCGGTTTGAAGTCGATCGTAAGTAGAGGGGGATGCAGTTTGCGCAAGGTTGCCCCGAGTTGGTACAGCGCGCCGCCTTCGAGTCCGTACCGGGTGACCAGAAGCTCGCCGAGGACGGAGCAGGGACCCGCGCCGGCGCGAATGGCCTTGAGTGGCTGCCCTTCGATGAGGGGCAGCAATTCTTCAGGCCAGGGGCATTCCCATCCGCAGTTGGCGGGAAGGAGTGGCTCGAGTGGGATTCCTACCTCGGACAGGATGGAACACCATGTGCCGTCGGAACCGGTTTGGGGCCAGGATCCTCCGCCGAGCGCGAGGATTGCAGCTTCGGGTGTGTGCTCGACTGTTCCGGAGGGAGTGTGGAATTGCAGGTGGATACCACGCTCGAGGCGCAGGGCGCGCAAGCGGTGTCGCATGGCGAATCGGACTCCAAGGCTGCGTAAACGCTGCACCCAGCGCCGCAGAAGCGGAGCGGAGCGCATGGCGGTGGGGTAAACGCGGCCGGTGGATGCGGCAAAGGTCTCGACTCCGAGGGAGTGCGCCCACGCGCGCAAGGCGTCGGGTGGAAAGGACTCGATGAGTCTTTGCCAGAACGCCGGAAGCGATGTGCGGTTGGTGTAGTGCGAGGTGAACTCCGGAAGTGCCTGCGATTTGGTGAGGTT
>JBEBAG010000274.1:0-5671 GCA_041159065.1 Verrucomicrobiota bacterium
CTGGATGCGCCGCGCGACTTCCTCCACGTTCGAACGCGAGTTGAAGGCACTGATTCGGAAATACCCCTCTCCTGCCGAACCAAAACCGCTGCCCGGGGTGATCACCACATTCGCTTCCTTCAACATCCGGTCGAACATCTCCCAAGAGGTTGCCCCCTTGGGAGTGCGAACCCAGAGATACGGAGCATTCACTCCCCCCCAAACCGACCATCCCGACGCGAGAGCCGCCTCACGCAGGATGGCGGCATTCCCCATATAGTGGGCAATGAGCTCCGCCACCTGGGCGCGCCCCTCCGGGGTGTACAACGCCTCCGCTCCGCGCTGCACCACGTAGGAGACCCCGTTGAACTTCGTGCTCATTCGCCGATTCCACAGAGGATGCAACGCCAGCTTCTCCCCCGAAGGAGTGGAGGCCATCAGGGTCTTGGGAACCACCGTGAACGCGCACCGGGTGCCCGTGAATCCCCCATTCTTCGAGAAGGAACGGAACTCGATGGCGCATTCGCGGGCACCGGGAATCTCGTAGATGGAGTGCGGAATCGTCGGATCGCTGATGTAGGCCTCATACGCCGCATCAAACAGCAGAAGAGCCCCGTGCTTGAGCGCGTACGCCACCCACGCCTCCAACTGGGCTCGGGTCGCCACCGAACCGGTCGGGTTGTTGGGAAAACACAGGTAAATCACATCGGCCCGCTGGGCGGGAACTTCCGCCACAAACCCATTCGATTCCGTACAAGGAAGATAGAGCAAACCGCCGTAGGCCCCCGCCTCATTTGCCTCCCCCGTATGCCCCGCCATCACATTCGTGTCCACATACACGGGATAGACCGGATCCATCACTGCGATCACGTTGCGATCCCCAAGGATGTCCAAGATGTTGCCGCAATCACACTTCGACCCGTCCGAAACAAACACTTCGTCATCGGCGACCTCAATTCCATGCGCCCGGTAGTCGTTCTGGGCGATCGCATGCCGCAAAAATTCGTACCCCTGCTCAGGTCCGTACCCACGGAAGGTCTCACGAGACCCGAGTTCATCCACCGCATGATGCATCGCCTCCCGCACCGCACCGGGCAACGGTTCAGTCACATCTCCGATGCCGCATCGAATCAAACGCTTGGCAGCCTCGGCGTTGCCATCGCAGAAGGCCTTCACCCGACGCGCGATTTCGGGAAAGAGGTAACCAGCGCGCAGTTTCAGGTAGTGTTCGTTCAGGTAAGCCATGGTGTGAGGGATGTGTGAAAAAGGGACGAAAAAAAGGGCCCTTGTGTGGCACAACATCCAAGGCTTTGCCAAGCGTGCAAAGCCCGCTTCAGAAGCCTCAAATCACCCCGGGCCCGCCCCCAATCGGCCCCCGGGCCCGACTCAGCTTCCCTTCAGCGTGGGAACCACCACCTGCAAAACATACTCCCGCACCGCCTCTTTCCAAGAACGCGGCGCCTCGCCTCCCAAACGCTCCAACTTCCCGCAGTCCAGCACGCTGTAGGCCGGACGTTTCGCGACGAACGCCTTCAAATCTTCCATGGCCAGCGGCCCCACCGTCCTCGTCCGCAAGGGCAACCCCGCCTCCCAGGCACAATCCAGCGCCCACTGCCCGTACTCCTGCCACGAACACGCCCCCGCATTGCTCAAATGTACCACCCCCCCACCCGCAACGCTTCCCGGACCAACCAAGGGCCGCAGGAGCGCCGCCGCATCCACCGTGTACGTCGGACTCGCCCACTTGTTTGACACCGCCTCCACCCTCTCCTCCCGGAACGCCTTCGCAACGACCCCATCCACAAAACTCGGCCGGTCCGGACCAAACACCCACGAGATTCGAACCACCCAGTGGGAATCCCCCGCCGCCAGCACGGCAATCTCCCCTGCGCGCTTCGATTCCCCGTACACGCTTACCGGGTGCGGCTCCATCTCCTCAGTGTAGGGACGATTCCCACTCCCATCAAAAACGTAGTCCGTGCTGAGGTGCACACAGCGAGCCCCACGCGCCTCACAGAAACGGGCGATCACACCCGGAGCCTCCGCATTGACGCGCATCGCCTCGTCCCGGTGCTCCTCGCAGTAATCCACGTTCGTGAGCGCGGCACAGTTCACCAGAACGTCAAAACGCGCCTCCTCCAGCCTGGCGCTGAACCGAGAAGGATCATCCAGGGAGAAGGCGCGCCGATCCCATCCAACCACCTCCAAACCCGCCCGCTTCCATTCCCGCTCCAACGCCGCGCCTAAGCGCCCGCCTGAACCCAAAATCAAAACTCGTTTCATGGTGCCCCCCTTCATTCCGTATTCAGACTCGCCCCGCCAAGCCAAGAAACCCCGCACCGGAAACAGGCACCCAACCCCAGCCGCCGTCGCCCAACGCCCGCACTCGGGCGACCACCCCTCCCGCCCTCCGCTCCGCATTCACTTCGGTCCCTCAATACGCGCCGACCTCAATACCAGTCTCCCCTGCAACTGCAGCAACTCGCCCCGGAACACATACCCTTTGCCCACTTCCAAGACCGCCGCCTCATTCCATATCCCCTTATTTCTCTCGCGAGAAATCACTACCGAACGCGCATTCGAATCCACCCGATAATTCGCCGACGGATCGTAAGACCCCAGCCGCTTCAGCACCTGAATCCCCTGAACCTCGCACCGAATTCCCCCGTCCAATTCCAAGGTCCAGATCCCTTCCAACGACGCCCCCCGTCCGCTCACCAACGTGCCGCTCACCGGAACCCATTTCCCCAGATACGAAGCGGGATCCGACGCGACCGCCAGCGAGGGAATCACCCGCGTGATCTCTGGGGTTGGCGCAGGGGACGCATTCGCCCTGCTACTCGGGGAGGAAGCCGATGGGAAGGAACCGCCCCCGACGGCCCCCTTGGTTCTCAGCTCCCGGGCCAGAGTGTAGGGCCAATTGGGATCGTTGAAGTATGCGGGATCCGAAGCCCTGAGATGGTTGGCCCGCGCCAAAAACTCCGTGTTCAGCGGAGAACCCGCCACGCCCAGTTCGGGAAACTCGTGCACCGCTTTCGCCTCCGCCGCCTTGAATCGCGCCGCGAACGACTGCTGATCGGCGGCAGAAATCTCTGGCTTCTCTCTCTGCTCGGGTGCCCCACCCGACATCCGATCACGCACCCCGGTGAGCAGATCATCCAGCTTCGCGATCGCGTCGGGCTTGCATCCGCCCAAGAAAAGACCGCCCCCCCCCAGGCCCCCCACCAACAGCAAGATTCGTAAGGCGATTCGCATGAAAATCACTTTCGTTCCGCTTAGCCCCTTCAGAGAGCGGAGGCAACCCCCGACTCCCCCCAACGCGCCTCGCCGCCGCTAGCGGGGTGACTCCACCGTAAGCTTGCGGCGCCACAGCCGATCGCCATTCGCCACGTAGAGCGTGTCCAGTCCCCGTCCCGCCAGCGCGCAACTGGTCACCGGCCGGTTGGAATTCGGTCTTTCCAAGACGCCGCACATGCGCCCCGTGGGATCAAAAATCTGCACCCCCAAGGCGGACGTCACATAGTAGCGCCCCGCCCGATCGGTTGCCATGCCGTCGCCCTTCGCCGCCGTGAGGAAAGGGGGCGGCTCATGGAAGCGAAACTCCCCCTTCGGGTCCACCGGGAGCCGGAGCGTCATGTACGGGGCCTTCCCGCTCAGTTTGCCATCCGCTTCCAGCCGGTAAGCCCACACAAAGCCCCCCTTGTACTCCGAAACCGCCAGCGTCCCGCCATCCGGGGAGAGCGCAATCCCGTTGGGGCCGGCCACTCCCTCGTCCGCCACGAAGGTTTCTCCGGTTTTTGAATCGACGCAGATCACGCGCTGCGAGCCCGTCTCGGTGAGGTAAATGCGCCCCTCTGCCGATACCACCAAGTCGTTGGGGGAAAGATTCGAGGCCACCTCCCGCACCTCCCCCCGCGCCGGGTCGATCGAAATTACCCGTTTCTTCGAGCCCTGGCAGGCATACAGCAGACCGTCCGGGCCCAACCGGAGTCCGCTCACCGACTCCGCAGCGATCAGACGCCGCTGGCCGTCCACCCCCAACCGGTACACGGCCGGGGCTTTCATATCGCAAAAGTACAGGTTCCCCTCGCTGTCAGCACACAAGCCATCCGCCATTCCGAGTCCTTCCTGGGCGACCTCCCAGCCCTCCCCGGGGATCAGCAGGCGCAGCAGCGTCATATCCCCTCGGCCGTCCCCCCGCGTATTGATGACTGGCTGATGCTTTTCCTTACGCCAAAGCCAGCGCAGGGCATCCGGGAAAAGCGATCCCGCATGGTCACTGTTGTGCCCGTACCCCTCGGCGTACTCAAAACGCACGTCATACCCCATGTACTGCAACGCCGCATGCATCTGCTTATTCGCCAGCGGCCAGTTTCCATACGGATTGTCCAAATCCCCGCTGGAATCCGCTAAAAATACCCGAATCGGTTTGGGCTCGGTCTTGCGAATCAGCGAAGGATAGGCGTTGGCACCCCGCAGGTTGACAAAACTACCGATGCTCGAGAACACCTTGCGGAATGCCTCCGGGTGCTCCCATGCCACCGTAAAGGCGCAACTCGCTCCGGAACTGGCCCCGCCAATCGCCCTCATTTCCGGATCCCTCGAGAGCGTGCACCGCTTGCCCACCTCCGGAAGAATCTCCTCCAGAAGCATCCGCGCATAGCGGTCTCCGAGACTGTCGTATTCCAAACTCCGGTTGCTGCTCTTCCAAGGCGACCAGGCCGGCTTCGCCGCCCCCTCCCTCCCGGTTTCCCCCGGGCTCTCCTTGCCACGCTCCTTGGCGTGGCCCGGATTGAGAAACACGGCCACCGTGGGGGGCATCTCTGCGCGCGCAATCAGGTTGTCCAGTACCGTGGGGACCCTCCAGTGCCCCTTGGGATTTACGTAGTCGTGCCCATCCTGAAAAACCATGAGCGCCGCGGGCTTCGCCGGGTCCAGTCCCGACGGAAGGTAAATCCACCAGTCCCGCGTGGTTCCCGGGAAAACCTGCGACTCCCACGCCTCAATTTTCTCCACACTCCCTCGGGGCACATCCGGCTTTTCCTCGGCATCCGGGTGCAGTTTCCAGCCCACCTCCGCGGCAAGGAGAGGCAAACTCAAGAGCAACCAAACAGCAGCAGAAAGGGTCGGTTTCATGGGAGGCTCAACGTCCATTACGTAAGGGATCGCTTGGAAAGGGGTCAGGAATCGGAGTGGGATCGAAAGGGAAAATCCCCGCGGAGGGTTCGGGCGAACTTCGGAGCGCAACCCTACGGATTCACCGGGCGCCACAGCCAGCGCAACGCCGCGGGAAGCAACGCCCCCATGGGTTGTCCCGTGTGCCCCCCCCCGGTCATTTCAAAATGAAAATCGTACCCCGCAAACTTCAGTGCCGCCGCGAGATCCTCATTGGAGAGTGGCCAGTGCCCGTGCAGGTTGTCCAAATCCTCCTCCCCCTCCTGAAGGTACACTGCGATCTTCTTCGGAGCCCCCTTGGTCTTCCTCACCCATGCAGGGTACTCGAACCCACCGCGGATATTGGTGAAACTCCCGATCCCACTGTACACCTTCCCAAACTGGTCCGGCCTCTCCCACGCCACGGTGAAGGCGCAAATTCCCCCGGAGGAAAGCCCCACCACCCCGCGTCCCGCAGGATCCTTCGTCAAATTCAACCCGCGCGTCACCTCGGGTAAAAACTCCTCCACCAAAAACC
>JBEBAG010000275.1:0-3973 GCA_041159065.1 Verrucomicrobiota bacterium
GTCCCGAACCCCAGGCCCCACCGTGACCCCCTCCCGTCTCCTTCCACTCCTCGTCCTGCTCAGCCTCCTTGGCTGCCCCGACCGCCCCTCCTCCGCGCTCGCCCAGCCCCCCACCCCCACCCCCTCCCTCGAATCCCTGCGCATCCAACTCGCCGACCCCGAGGAGTCCAAACGCCTCGAGGCGCTCCACAAACTCCACGCCCTCGGCTCCCTCGACGCCCCCCTCCTCCTCCGATCCCTCACCGACACCTCCCCCTCCCTCCGCGCGGAAACCCTCCGCCTTGGCCAACCCCTCGCCACCTCCGATCCCGAAGTCGCCCTCCGTTTCCTCGCCCTCGCCAACGACAAATCCTCCGTCGTCCGCCTGCGCCTCCTTCAACTCCTCCCCGCCCTCCCCAGAGAACAAACCTCCACCCCCCTCCTCCGAATCCTCCTCGCCGAGGCCGGCAACCCCAAAGCCACCCCACTCGCCCTCGCCTCCCTCCCCGAAGACCCCTTCCCATTCCTCGCCACCCTCCTCCTCCACGCGCGCTGGAAGGAGAAAACCAAGGACAAAGCCGCCTTCCTCCAAGCCGCCGCCGATGCCCTCTGCACCCCTCCCGCCTCCCGGGCCGGAGCCCTCCTCGATTTCGCCGCCCAGTATCCCGGGCTCCCCCCCTGGACCCGCACCGCACTCCTGCGCGGCGCCTTCCTCGGAGCCCCCGGCTCCTCCCCCGCCAACCTTCCCAAAATCCAACTCCCAGCCCCCCCGAAATCCCTCGAACCCCTTATTCAGACCAAAGAAAACGACGAGATCCGGAAAATCCTTTCTACCCCGGACGCCCGCATCGCCTGGCCCCAGAAACCCTAGCGCTTTTCTCAACCATGCCTCCTCTGCCCGCTCACGACCCCATCGCACTCGCCCTCGCCGAGGACCTCGGCACCGGCGATGTGACCTCGCTGCATTTCGTTGAAAAACGCCCCGCAAAGGCCCGCCTCTTCTCCAAAGAACCCGCCGTCGCCGCCGGGGTCGAAACCGCCGCCGAGGTGTTCTCCCGCGTCGATCCCCACTCCCAAACCCGCATCCTGCGCCCCAGCGGCTCCCGCCTCCTCCCCGGGGACACCGTACTCGAAGTTCACGGCCTGCTCCCCTCCCTCCTCACCGCAGAACGGGTCGCGCTCAACTTCCTCCAACACCTCTCCGGCATCGCCACCCTCACCCGCACCTTCGTCGACGCCATCGCCGGCTCCAACGCCCAAATCCTCGACACCCGCAAAACCGTCCCCGGACTGCGCCTGATGGAAAAGGCCGCCGTCGTCGCAGGCGGCGGCACCAACCACCGCATGGGCCTCTACGACATGGTCATGATCAAGGACAACCATCTCGCCCAAGGCACCACGCCCGCACAACTCCAGGAAGCCATTCGCGCCTTTCGCAAAAACCACCCGAACGTCCGCATCGAACTCGAAGCCGACACCCTCCCCCAAGTCCGCGATTTCCTCCAACTCGAGGGCGTCGACATCATCCTCCTCGACAACATGACCCTCGACCAAATGCGCGAGGCCGTCCGCCTCGCCGCGGGCAAGGTCCTCCTCGAAGCCTCGGGAGGCGTCCGACTCGACACCGTCGCCGCCATCGCCGCCACGGGGGTCGACCGCATTTCCATTGGAGCCCTCACCCACTCCGCGCGCGCAGTCGATTTCTCGATGGAACTGATCTGATTCCGCTCCCCTTCTCCGTTCCCATTCACGCTCGCGCCTGCGCCTTCCAGCCCCCCTTCCGGCCGCCGGTTTGAACCGGTTGCGCCCACCCGCCCACTGCGCTATGGGGTTCCCAAACCCATTGCATTCCCGCTATGTCCGACGCTGATCGCCTCGTGATCACCCAAATGCTGCTGCAAGTGCCGATGCCGGTTTTCTGCTGCGACCTCTCCCCGCATCTCCCCGCACTCCAACTCGCCCGCGAAGCGATCGACGAACTCCGGGCCATCGACCCCACCCCCATCGCCTCCAACGTCCGCTCCACCTACGTCAGCCCTTGGGACAGCCATGCGCGCACCCCCAAATTCCAGCCCCTCTGCGACCTCATCCTCGCCATCGGTCGCTACGTTTCCCAAACCTTCCTCTCTTCCAACCTCGCGGCAATCAACCTCGACCTCTTCGTCAAAGACTGCTGGGGAATGGTTTACGAGACCTCCGACCACACCATCCGCCACAACCATTATCCCGCCGAATTGAGCTGCGCCATCTACCTCGAAGCCGATCCGGACTGCGCTCCCATCTGCTTCGACAACGGCTTCCAAATCCAGCCCACCCGGAATCTGCTGGTGATGTTCCCCGGGGTCCTGAACCACGAAGTCCCCGCCACCCAAGGCCGCCGCGTGGTGGTTTCCATGAACCTCTTCAAGTGCGCCAAGCTCCCCGCCCCGGGAGCCTGACCTCGAGTTCCAAAGCCCCCCGCAAGGGGGGCTGGCCCCCGCACAAAGGCTGCCCTACCCTGAGCCTGCCTGCCCGCCCCCTTTGGGCGGTTCCCCCTCCCGCAGCCCTCTCTCTCCCTGCCCGCTTGCCATGATGCCTCAGCCCTCCCTCCCTCGCGTTCCGACGCCCCTCCTGCCCCTCGCGCTGTGCTCCGCACTCCTCGCCCCGCTCGCCCCCCATTCCCACGCCGCAGAACCCGCCCTCCAGTTCAACCGCGACATCCGCCCCATCCTCTCCGACAACTGCTTCTCCTGCCACGGCCCCGACAAAGCCCACCGCAAGGGAGGCCTCCGGCTCGATCTGCGAGAAGAGGCCACCCAGCCCGCTAAGAGCGGGGAAATCGCCATCAAACCAGGCTCCCCCAGCGAAAGCGAACTCGTCAAACGCCTCCACTCCAAGGAGTCGGACGAACTCATGCCCCCTCCCGAGGCCCACAAAAAGCTGACCGCCGCCCAGAAAAAAACCCTCGAAGAGTGGATCCGCCAGGGCGCGGAGTACCAGGCCCACTGGGCCTATCTGCCGCCAGTCCGCGTCGTGCCCCCCAAACTCCGGGACGAATCCCTCGCCCAGAACGCCATCGACCGTTTCATCCAAGCCAAACTCGAGCAACGCAAAATCTCCCCCTCTCCGGAAGCCGACCGCGCCACGCTCCTGCGCCGCCTCAGCCTCGACCTCACCGGCCTCCCTCCGACTCCGGAGGAAGTGCAGGCCTTTGCACAAGATCCCTCGCCGGAGGCCTATGCGCGCCAAGTCGACCGCCTGCTGGCCTCCCCCCATTTCGGCGAACGCATGGCCGCTCACTGGCTGGATCTGGCGCGCTACGCCGACACCGTCGGATTTCACGGGGACCAGAACATGAACGTCTGGGCCTACCGCGACTGGGTTATCGAGAGCTTCAATCAGAACAAACCCTTCGACCAGTTCACCATCGAACAGCTCGCCGGCGATCTCCTCCCCAACCCGACCCCCGCCCAACGCATCGCCACCTGCTTCAACCGACTCAACATGGTCACCCGCGAAGGAGGCGCCCAGGCCAAGGAATACCTCACCAAATACACCGCCGATCGGGTCCGCACCGTAGGCACCACCTGGCTTGGCAGCACCTTCGCCTGCGCCGAGTGCCATGACCACAAGTTCGACCCCATCGCCACCAAGGACTTCTACTCCCTCGGAGCCTTCTTCGCCGACGTGAAGCAGTGGGGCGTCTACACCTCCTACGGGTACACCCCGGAACCCGAACTCGCCGGGTTCACCAACGAATACCCCTTTCCCCCGGAGCTGACCGTCCAAAGCCCCGCCCTCCTCCAGCGCGCCCGCTCCCTCCAAACCCAAATCCAAGCCCTCGCCAAAACCGCCACGCTCCCCGAGGACCCCCTCGCCGCCTGGCGCACCGAAACCGCCGCCTTCCTCCAAACCCATCCCGACGGCATCCAAAGGCTGACCTCGACCCGACGCACCCCAGCCGCACCCGCCGCACCCGCCGCACCCGCCGCACCCGCCGCGCCGAACCCGGACC
>JBEBAG010000276.1:0-4093 GCA_041159065.1 Verrucomicrobiota bacterium
ATCAAAATGATGCGCAAATACGCAAAGCGGTTGCAAAACGGCGCAAAATGGTGTCTAACACCAGCATGCCGAACAAACGAAACCCTAACAAGGTTCAGATCGGCGGGTACATCGACATTGAGTTGAAAAGGAAACTGCAAGCCCTCGCAAAGGAGGCTGGCGTTTCCCTCACTGAGTTCTTGGTTCAGGAGCTCGAAGAGCAAGTTGCCCGAAGAGAACAAATTGCTGCAAAAAAAATAAAGCAAAAGTAATGAAGAAGAAAAAACCTAAAGGCGTAGAAGGTGTTAGACACCGAACGTCGGTCCGGATTCCGGTCGACCTGAAAGAGAAAATCGAAGCGCTCGCTAAAAGTGATCGCCGGTCGTTCTCGTCGATGACCTCGATCCTATTGGAGGAGGTCATTGTGAAGCATGCAGGGTGTTAGACACCTGCGTGCGAAAACCCACCCAATACTACCATGAACACGCACAACACCCCATCCACGCATCGCCCCTCGCTCTCCGTGAAGTCGGAGCCCGGATCCCACCTCCAACAGCGCATCGGGCATGGAGAAAGCCTCCGCTGGCGGCTCGAACAGAACGCGGCGCAGATCCTCTGCGGACTCCTTGGATCAAAAGACAGTCGAGAGGAAATCCGAGACCCGTACCTCGCGGCGCGCATCGCCGTGTCTTACGCAGTCGAACTCATGGACGCCGTTCAAGAGGTGGAGGTGACTCTGTGATCGGGAGCGCGATCATCGCGGCGCTCATCGGCCTCGCCGCATACGCCGGAGTACACTACGGCCGATTCCTCGGAACCCAGATCGGGTTTTACAAGGGTTATCGCAAGGCCAGGGCAGACTACCGGAAGCCGATTGCCCAATGAGCGAAAAAGTCCTCAGCGTTCGCGAGTACGCCGAGTTCCTCGGGGTATCCCAAGACACCATCAAAGACATGGTGGCCAAAGGAGAGCTCTACCATCTTCGAGTCAGATACAGGATCCTCTTCACCCCGAAAAACATCGAGGCGAATGAAACCCTCCTGACCAAAGGACCGAAGCGCATTCAGCCTTCATCCCTCATCCGAACGCTTCACTAGCGTCCGGACACCCAAACCAAAACCGCCCTACCCGGGCACCAAGGCACCCTCGTGCCCAAATCCCAAAACCAATGAGCAGCAAACCAAACAAGACGAAAGAGGACCTCCACCGATGGATCGAAACCATGGGGGATGTCCAAAACATGGCGCTCCTTCTGATCGCCTCCCATCTGGAGAACTACTACGAGGCGGCCGTTGAAGCCGCCGGAGAGGACCCAAAAACGAAGCTGCGCTTCACTCTCACCGTGGACCATTCCGGATCCCGAGAGCACGTGAAGGTGCAGGTCTCCTTCTCCCGCGCCATCAGCGATGAATCCGAGTGCTGGGTTGAGGATCCGAACCAGACGGAGCTTCCCCTCGAGAAACCCGAGAAACCCGAGAGGCCCCAGAAAACAGCATCTCAAATGCTTCGGCTCACGGAGCGCGCGGAGTCGAGTAACGAAACCGACGAGGAAAACGATGAGATCTCGGACAGAGCGCTCCAGCTCACGGAGCGCGCGGAGGCCACGGACTGCGTCGACGCCGTCATCATTGAAGAGGAGGAAGAATGAACCGCTCCGAGTTGGACCAGAAACTCCGACAGGTGACTGAAATGAAGACCATCGCCACAGTGCTCCTCCCCGGAAATGGGGCCATTCACGAACGGCTCTGCCGGCTCGAGAACACCCTGGCCTTCCTGACAAGAGTCCATGAACGGCTCCAAGCACGGAACAGCGGCGGGATGCCCTCACGCAATGAGGTCCTGCGGTCAATCGAAGCCGGGGAGGTGACAGCATGAGCGTCCCCACTTCCAAACAAAAGGTCCCGTGGTTTGTCGCCATCCGGGAGGAGAACACCCGACTCAGGCAACGAGTCATCGAGCTCGAGCAGGCGGTCATGTACTACGTCGAATCGGAGAAGATGCGCGGCGAAATCTTCGCCACCCTGCGCGCCCTCACCGAGGGGCTGCCTAACCCATGGGAACAGAGAGGGGGGCACCAATGAACTTCCTCGCAATCGACCCCGGGGTTTCTGGTGGGATCGCCTACCTAGACACCGACGGCACTACGCATGCAATGCCGATGCCAGCGACCCTTGGTGACATCCGAGACCAACTGCGGATTCTCGCCAAAGTTCCGGCAACATGCTTCCTCGAGGAGCTGCCCAAGTTTGCTGGCCGCATGGGAGCCTCCTCGATGGGGGTCATGTTCCGAAACTACGGACGGATCGAGGGTTTTCTGGCGGCCGCAGGGTGCCGCGTGGAATACCTCCGCCCGCAGAAGTGGCAGCAGTTCCACTCCTTGGGGTCCAAGAAGGACCACGGAACCAAGTGGAAAAACCATCTGAAGGGGAAGGCGCAGTCCCTTTTCCCTCACCTCACCGTCACCCTTAAAACCGCCGACGCACTCCTGATCTTGGAGGCCGGCATGAAGCTCTCCCGCTCCTAGAGCGGGCCAAACCAAAACCGCCCACATCGGGCACCAAGGCACCTCCGTGCCCAAATCCAAAAACCAAAACAGACAACATGCTCGCAATCACAAAAGGAAAAGTTGCACGCCCTCAGAGGGTTGTGATCTACGCAAACGAGGGAGTCGGAAAGACCACCTTCGCCAGCAAATTGCCAGACCCCCTCTTCATCGACACCGAGAAGGGGAGTCATCACCTCGACGTCTCCCGTATTCAGGTCGCCAACTGGGGGCAGGTGCTCGAGGCCGTAAAGCTCGCGAAAGCCTCCGCCTCTCAATTCAAAACGCTCGTCTTGGATACCGCGGACGTCGCCTCCGATCTCCTCGCTCAACATCTCTGCAAGGAGCAGGGCGTTGACGGGGTCGAGCAGCTCGATGGCGGTTACGGCAAAGGCTACGCCCGCCTCGCAGATGAATGGTCAGAGTTCCTCCATGGCCCCCTCATTGAGGTGCTCTCGGCCGGGTTGCACGTGGTCCTCCTGGTGCATGCCCAGGCGCAGAAGTTCACGGAGCCGGGGAAGGAGTCGAGCTACGACCGGTTTCAACTACTGCAAGAGAAGAAGGTCGCCGTTCAGACCAAAGGATGGGCGGACGAGCTCTGGTTTGCGAACTGGAGGACGACCATCGTGGAAGAGAAGGGCAAGGCGACGATCGCCGTGGGGGGCAAGGAGCGCATCCTCCACACCTCCCACGCACCGTCTCACGATGCAAAGACCCGCGCGGGTCTCGCCGAAAAGGTCCCCATGACATGGGAAGCCGTTCGCCAGGTGTTTGAGATCGCGCCCAGCACGAAGCCGGAGCCCAAGCCGGAGCCCAAGCCGGAGCCCAAGCCGGAACCCAAGCCGGAACCCAAGCCGGAACCCAAGCCGGAGTCAGAGGCCAGCGATGAGATCCCGATGGGGAACCCTCCGGCGGAGGCTCACCCACTCGACGCCATTTTCGCCGGCCACGACGAAGCCAAGATCAACGCGTTCATGGAAGGCCGAGGACAGATCAAGCCCGGCCAAAGCTACCGGAGCGCCTCCGCCGATTACGTCGCCCGCGTGCTCGCCAACCCGTCCGCATTCCTCGCTGCCGCCCTCAAATGAACAACGTCGCAAACATACGCCCGAGCAGTCTCCCCAAGCTGGCGGAGTGCCCAAACTACCAGCCAAAGAAGGACGCCGGCCCCGCGGCCGCTCGAGGAACCACACTCGACACGGTCTTCCGGAACCTCATGCAAGGGGCAACCGAGTTCTCCTTCGACATCTCCCAGGAGGATCTCGATGCCGTCTTCTGGGCGGTGAAGAAGCTCAAAAGTTTCTCCTTCGGTGCGACCGACATCCTCACCGACGAGGAGAGTTGCCGCCTGAGCATTCCTGGCATTGAGCGGCCGGGGACAGCCGATTGCATCGTGCCCTCCCTGAGGTTTGGAGCGGATCTCAAGTCCGGCTCCATTCGGAACTACCGGGAGCAGATGGCCGCCTATGCCCTCGCGTGCATGGAGAAACACTTCGAGGACGAGTGGACGATGTACCTCCTCTTCTGCGACCAGAAGGAAGTAGTCGAACACCACTTCACCTACACGGAGGC
>JBEBAG010000277.1:0-5183 GCA_041159065.1 Verrucomicrobiota bacterium
AAACTTTGACGAAAATAATGCAGCCAAGTGCAAGGTTCAGATCGACTACCCATCTGCCCCGTAAGCTGCGCTCCTCTTGCTAGTTGAGGGGGCCCCGAGGAAATTGGGCCCATTGGGTCAAGAGCTGACGGTGAAATCGGGAACGCAGAGAGGCGTCGAAGTGTCCCGCCGCTCACACAGGAGGCCCTCGTCGGAGTTGAAGGGACTGCCCGCACGCTCATGGCGGGGCGCCTTCTGGAAAGACCGCATGGGAAACTTCACTGGCAGCCCAAAAAGTGCATGACACTCTCGACACAAGGCCCGAACGGCGGCCTGCCCCGAGAGGAAAGGGCACCCCGAACCCGGAGCCGCCCTCATCTCGCCTCATGCGTTTACGTCTGAATGCGCCCATTTGCCCACGGATAAGAGCCGGGCGGGAGCGGACGGGGAGTGCGGGATCAAACCAAAAACTTTCGCGGGGTGGCTTGTGCTCTGGAACGTTGAAGGGTATCGCAAAACGATCCCCCCATGACAGAGACCCACGCGTTATTGGCCGTGTTGAAGCGGCGATTGAAAGCCCAAGGCCTCACGTACAAGGCGGTGGCGGAGGCCCTGCAGGTCTCGGAACCGAGTGTGAAACGGCTTTTTGCCTCCCGGCGGCTGACGGTAGACCGGTTGGTGCGATTGAGCGCGTTGGTGGGGATGACGCTCGCGGAGCTGACAGAAGAGGCATTCAGGGCGGTCCCGCGGTCCAGTTGCCTTACGGTTGAGCAGGAAACGCAGTTGGTTGCCGATGAGGAGCTTTTGCTGGTCGCGGTTTGCACGCTCAACCATTGGTCCCTCGAGGAGATCCTCAAGACCTACCGACTCTCGGAAATCGTCTGCCTCAAGCACCTCCTGCATCTGGACCGGCTGCACCTCATTCAACTGCTCCCGGGGAACCGCGTTCGGCTGATGGTGAACCGTGACTTTGACTGGCTACCCGACGGCCCCATCCGGCGGTATTTTCGGCAGCGATGCCAGACGGATTTCCTGAACCCTCCGGCGGCCCAGGCTCGCGATGCAGTGTGGTTTACGCACGGTATGCTGAGCAGCGCCGGCCGGTTGGAGTTGCAGCGGGAATTGGCGCGGTTGCGGCAGAAATTCGCTCAGTTACACCAGGAGAGCGAACCCTTGCCCGTGGGAGAGAAGGCCGGGGTGGGGCTTTTGCTGGCCGCACGGGGTTGGGAACCGGAGGCATTCCGGAAACTTCGGCGGGAGACGGCTGAGGGCGGCTCTCATTTTTGAAACGGAAACCTCCGGGACGGCGTGGCACCGCAGAACTGCCGGCCGGGAGAGGGGTCTGCTGGAAACCCGTCTCGTGAGAAAAACCAGCTAGCCCTCCCTGCCCGCCTCTAGCATTCTAAGGAAATGGAGAAAAACCGGTCTGCTCCCTCCGGGATGGACCGCCTCCTTCCGACCACCTTTCACCGCTCATGACCTTGGACAGCCTCGAAGAACTCCGCCCTACCGAGCCATCCGCCTCCGCCGCGGACACTCTCTCTTTGGAACTGGGCGACTTCCTCCACCGCATCCCGCGAGGCTTCCTTTCCGAGGAGGCCCCCCACGACACCACCATCCCCCTCGTCTTCGGCCGGGATGACATGGAGGCGCGAATCAATCGCGGTGAGACCACCATCCCCATCTCGATTCTCTACAAGCAGGCCCCGTCTATTTTCAAAGACGCCTCGGCCGCAGAGAGTTCCACCCCCGTCCGGCTCCCTTGGCAGAAGGTCGTCCGCCTCCTCTCCCAGACGATTCCCAAACCGAAGCCGCAAGCCCAGCCCGCGGCGCCTGAGCCCATCCCCAGCCCTGCTCCCGAAACCGAGCGCCTGCCGGAGGCAATCTCCTCCCCCACGCCGGAGACCACTTCCGCTCCGATCGCCACTCCGACGGAGCCCTCGGCTCTTGCGGAACCCTCTTCCGAAGGCGTCCTCAGCGAGGCCGCATCTCCCCAGGAATCACCCACGGAAACCATCGCCCCTCTCCCAGACCACCTTCCCTCCGCACCGGGATCTAACCCGACGAGCGGCGATTTCACCCCCACCGACTTCGCCGAGACACCTGAGCCCATCGCGGATACCGGGGAAGCGGGAGCCGCTCCCGAGGTTGCCGCTCCCGAAACTCCGGCCCGCGAACCGCAGGACACCCCGCCCGAATCCGCATTCAACCCGGCTCCGGCATCCGAACTCCCGGCTTCTCCCAGCCTCCCCGCCGAAAGCGCCCCGACTGCTTCCGATAAAAACGTGGAACTGCTCCAACGCCGCATTCAAGCCTTGGAGGCCATGCAGCGGTCCAGTTCGCTCGAACTCGGCAGAGAACGCGACGCCCGCCTCAAAGCCGAGCGCCAACTCCAGGAAGCCAAGGCCAGCCCAGCCCCAGCTCAGCCTGCCCCCGCTCCGAGCCCCTCCAAGGGGACGTCCTCTGGAGAGCCCGGCTCCCCATCCATCTCGCCTTGGGAACAACGCTCCGTGGCCCTCCTCGAGAACGACATCGAATCCTACCGCCGGCGCATCAAAACGCTCCTGAGCGAGAAAGACTCGCTCACCCAGAAAAACGCCCAACTCGCCGCCCAGCTCCAAGGCGCCGTGACCAGTGTCACCGTCACCGCGCCCAACGTCCCGGGGTCCACTCCCGCCAATGCCGTCGAGCTGCAAAACCGCATCAACCAGCTCAAACAGGAGCGCGCCGTCTTGGAAAAAGCGCGCGCCGAGGCCCTCCAACAACTCGAGGACCTCCGCTCCGGCCGCGTCCCCCTCCCCGCATCCTCCACCCCCAGCGCCGAAATCCAAGCCCAGTCCGAGGAACTCGACCAGCTCCGCCGCGCCTTCGAGGCCGTCAACAAGGAGCTGCGCGAGGTCCGCGCCGAACGCGACCAGATTGCCGAACTGCGCAAGCAGGAACTCGACGCCGCAGAACGCTCCGGTGGCGTCGGCGACCGCACCGTTCAAGGACTGCGCCGCTCCATCGACGCCCAGTCCAAGGCCGTCGCCTCCCTCACCAAGGAGAAGGACGAACTCGCCTCCCAACGCGACTCCCTCCGCGAACAACTGCAGGCCCTCCAAGCCTCCCGAGAGAACGAAATCGCCAGCCTCCGGGCCAGGTCCGAGGCCGCAGAAATCCGCGCCTCCGAACTGCAGGGCGCCAAGTCCGCCGACGAGTCCATCATCCAGGAACTCACCACGGAACGCGACGGCCTCCGCGCCCGAGCGCATTCCCTGGAAGCAGAACTGGCCTCCCTCCAGGACCAGTTCGCCCAACTCCGCCGTCAAATCGACGAAACCGCCCTCGCCCAGGACGCCGAACGCCGCCGTAGCGACGCCGAGCTCGCCGCTGCCCGCGCCGCCACCGAAGGCGCAGTCGCCGCCGCCAAGCTGGAAACGCAGGAGCAAATGGCGGCCCTCGAGAACCAACGACTCGCCGCAATCGAGGCGAAGGCCGCCGTTGAGGCACGCCTCGGCGACGTCGAACGCTCCCGCTCCGCACTCGAGTCCCGCTGCAAAGGCCTCGAGGCCGACCTCGAGGCAGTCCGCGAGGAAAACGCCTCCCTCGATGCCGCCCAGTCCGAAAAAAACCGCGAACACGAGGAGGCGCTCCTCAAGATGCGCGAGGAGATGGCCCAGACCCTCGCCTCGGCGCGGGACGAGGCCCAGCGGGCCGGGGACGAAACCCGAGCGCTCCATCAGCAAAATCTCGACCGCCTCCACGAATCCCACCGCCTCGCCACCGAGCAACTCGAGCGCGAACACTCGGCGGTTGTCACGGAACTCCAGAGCGCGCTGGAAACCCTCAAGGCGGACTCCGCCCTCGCCGCCCAACACGCACGCACCCAACTCGAAGCGCGCACCGCGGAGCAAAAGCGCGCCCAAGCCACTCTCGAGGCCACCCACGCCGCCAACCTCGAACTCCTCAAGGCCCAGCACCAGCAGTCCCTCGATGCCCTCCGCATCGCGCACTCCAACGAGCTCTCCCAAATTCACGCGAGCAAAAACGAGGAGCTCTCCGATCTCGAAGCCGCAAACGCCCACCGCATCGCCAAACTCGAGGCCGAAAAATCCCAGGCCCTCGCGGACAAGGAACGCGAAATCGCCAACGTCAAGGCGGAGGCCGAACGCCAGTTCGCACTCTACCGCTCCGAGCAGGAAAAAACCCTCGCGCACACCCTCGCGGAACGTAACGCCGCCGTCGCAGACCGCGATCAGCGCCTCCAGAACCTCACCATCGACCGCGACCGCCGCATCGGTGAATGGGTCACCCGCTTCGAGACCCTCCAAACCGAACACGCCCGCGCCCTCTCCACCCTCACCGCCGATCGCGACGCCGCCCTCTTCCAAAAGGATCAGCAAATCACCGAAACCCTCGCCGATCGCGACCGCCGCATCGCCCAGCTCACCGCGGAACACCGCCAGGCCCTCGCCACCTTCCACTCCAACAAGGACGCCGAAGTCGCGCGCCTCCGCGAGGAACTCAACACCTACCGCGTCGAAGTCGATCGCCTCCGCGGTGCCCTCGGAGACGCCGAAAAACGCTACCCCGCGGAAATCGCGCGCCTTCGCGAAGACCTCGACTCCGCAAGGAATGAAGGCTCCGAACTCACAGGCCGCCTCGCCGCCACCGAGAGCGATTCCCGCCGCCGCGCAGAGCAGATGTCCCGCGAACGCGAGGCGCTTCTCAACGAAAAAGTCACCCTCCTCGCCCTTCTCGAGGAAACCAAGGAAACCCTCCGCAACCGCACCGACGAATTCTCCCGTCAGCTCGACGGCCTCATCCGTCAGCGCGACGAGGCCCGAGCCGCCGCAGAATCCGCCCGAGCAGCCGCTCGCGAACAATCCTTCGCCCTCGAACGCGAACGCGCGGAAATGCTCCGGGGCGACACCGAACAGCGCGACCGCATCGAGCGCGAACTCTCCCGTCTGCGCCGCGAACGGGATCAGGCGGTGCGCCAGCGCGATCAACTCCGCGAGCGCGCCGACGTCCTCCTCGAGCGGCAGCAGCAACTCCTCGCCGATCTCTCCCGCAGCAGCGCGTCCGGATCCAGCGAGCCCCGCTCCTCAGAGCTCTGGTCCTCCCCCCGCCCCGCTTCCAACTGGGACCCCACGGGCTTCCCCTCGAAGCCCTGAAGGCTCCCCTAAGGACCTGAGTTTCACCCGCCGAGGACCGGCCGC
>JBEBAG010000278.1:0-4643 GCA_041159065.1 Verrucomicrobiota bacterium
GCGCATTTTAGGGCAACTCTGGTCCGTATTTATCCAAATCAAGCTGACGTTTCGTCTTGAATTAGGCAGTCCAAACCTTAACTTTACCCGCCCCTCGGCGCCACCCTTCTGCAATCATGAACCACGTCATCCTCGACTCCATCCAGGGCATCTCCTCTCTCTATTCGCCAGCCCACGAACACGACGCCTGTGGCGTGGGTTTCATCGCGCAGGTCAGCGGGAAAAAATCCAACCTCGTGCTGCGGCATGCCCTCAACTCGCTGTGTGCCCTCGCCCACCGCGGCGCAGTGGATGCCGACGCCAAAACCGGCGACGGCGCCGGGGTGGTGACCCAGATTCCCTACAAGCTCTTCCGTCCCGAAGTGCAGAAACTCGGGCACACCCTCTACCACGACTCCGATCTCGGGGTGGGCATGCTCTTCCTCCCGCACGACAACGCCTATGCCCAGGCGCGGGCGAAGGCGATCACCGAGGAGGTCCTCGAAAAACGCGGGCTCTTCCTCTTCGGATGGCGCGAGGTGCCCATCAATATCCGCGTGCTCGGCGATAAGGCCGCCTCCACCCTGCCACGCATCGAGCAGGTGCTCATCGCGCGCCCCGCCCACATCCCTGCGGAAGACTACGAAAAAACGCTCTTCCTCTGCCGGAACGAGATCGAGAAGCGCGCCGCCGAGAACCAGATCCGCCACTTCTACATCCCCTCCTTCTCCAGCCGGGTCATCAACTACAAGGGGCTCCTCATCTCCCCCTCGTTGGAGAAGTTCTACCGGGATCTCCAGGATCCCAATTACGAGACCTCCATCGCCACCTACCACCAGCGCTACTCCACCAACACCTTCCCGACCTGGCCGCTCTCGCAGCCCTTCCGGATGCTCTGCCACAACGGCGAAATCAACACCCGCCGCGGCAACGTCAACTGGATGGCCGCCCGCGAAGCCGAGCTCGAGGCCAATGAATGGGGTGCCGACATCGACCTGCTCAAGCCCATCACCCAGCCCGGCGGCTCCGACTCCGCAGAACTCGACAACGCCCTCGAAGCACTCGTCCTTTCCGGACGCAACCTGCTTCACTCCATGACCATGCTCGTCCCACCGGCATGGAAAAGCGACAAGCGCATGCCGCAGGACCTGCGCGACTTCTACGAGTTCCACGGCTGCCTGAACGAACCCTGGGACGGCCCCGCCTGCCTCGTCTTCACCGACGGCATCACCGTCGGAGCCTGCCTCGACCGGAACGGACTGCGCCCCTCCCGCTACAAACTCACCGAGGACGGCATTTTCTCCCTCGGCTCCGAAGTGGGCACGGTCGAACTCGACGACGCCAAGGTGGTGGAAAAGGGGCGCCTTGGGCCCGGCGAAATGATCGCCATCGACACCGCCTCCGGCACCCTGCTCCACGACGCTGAAATCAAGGCGAAGCTCGCCAAGCAGCACCCCTACGGCGAGTGGCTTCAAAAGCACCAAATCAAGCTCGCGGCCCGGGTCACCCCCCTTGCGGAACCCTCCGCGCCCCTCGACATCCTGACCCTCAGCCAGCGCCAGATCGCCTTCGGCTTCTCCAGCGAAGAGCTGGAAATGGTCCTCAAACCCATGGTCCAAAGCGCCGCCGAGGCCGTCGGCTCCATGGGCGACGACACCCCTCTCGCCGTCCTCTCCCTGCAGCCCCGCCTGCTCTACGGCTACTTCAAGCAACTCTTCGCGCAGGTCACCAACCCGCCCATCGACCCCATCCGCGAGAAACTCGTCATGTCGCTCACCGTCCACCTCGGCTGGCGGCGCAACCTCCTCCACGAATCGCCCGAACACGCGCGCCTCGTCCAACTGGACTCCCCCGTTCTCCTGGCCCATGACATGGAGGCCCTCCGCCAACTCGCCAAGGACGATCACCCCGCCACCACGCTTGATGCCACCTGGCCGCTGAGCGAAGGCGAAGCCGGGCTCGAAAAAGCCATCGAACGCCTCACCGCCGAGGCCGAGGCGGCCGTCGACGCCGGCGCCCGCATCCTCATCCTCTCCGACACCGCAACCGACCATGCCCGCGTGCCCGTTCCGATGCTCTTGGCCACCGGCGCGGTCCACCATCAGCTCATCCGCGCCGGCAAGCGCATGAAGGCAAGCATCGTGTGCGAAACCGGTGAAGCTCGGGACACCCACCAGCTCGCCTGTTTGATCGGCTACGGCGCCAGCGCCGTGTACCCCTATCTCGCACTCGAAACGGCCCGCGAAGTCCTGGCGGAAATCCACGCCAGCGCCGAAGCCGGCGTCACCAAAGCGGGCAGCGATGCGGCGAAACTCGCCAAGGCTCAGGCCCTGCTCGCCGAGGTCAAGGCCATCAGCTATCCGAAGGCCCTCGAGAATCTCCGCAAAGCCCTCGAGGACGGCCTCCTCAAGATCATGTCCAAAATGGGCATCTCCGTGCTCTCCAGCTACCACGGCGCGCAGATCTTCGAAGCCGTCGGCATCGGCTCCAGCGTCATCCGCCGCTGCTTCGCGGGAACGCCCTCCCAGGTCGGTGGAATCGGCTTCCTGGAAATCGCCCGCGAATCCCTCCAGCGCCACTCCAAGGGCTACTCCGGCGTGCCCACCGAGTCCGCCTCCGCCCTCCCCTTGGAGGACCTCGGCCAATACCGCTTCCGCCGGGCCGGCGAGCGCCACGCCGTCACGCCGCCCGTCATCCAGTCGTTCCACTCCTTCGTGAAGACGAACAACCCGGACGACTACAAAAAGTACGTCCAGGCCGTGAAAGCGCAGCAGCCCATCTCCTTCAAAGACATGATGGAGTTGGTTCCCAAAAACGCTCCGATCCCGGTGGAGGAGGTGGAGCCCATTGAGGATATCCGCACCCGCTTCACCTCCGCGGGCATGTCCCTCGGCGCGCTGAGTCCCGAAGCCCACGAGGCGCTTGCCATTGCCATGAACCGCATCGGTGGCAAGTCCAACTCCGGAGAAGGCGGCGAAGATCCCGAGCGCTTCAAGCGCCGGGAAAACGGAGACCTCGCGAACTCCGCGATCAAGCAGGTCGCCTCCGGCCGCTTCGGCGTCACCGCGGCCTACCTGGCCAGCGCCAAGGAAATTGAAATCAAGATGGCCCAGGGCGCCAAGCCCGGGGAGGGTGGACAGCTCCCCGGTCACAAGGTGACCGCCCTCATCGCCCGGCTGCGCCACACCGTGCCGGGGGTGATGCTCATCTCGCCTCCCCCGCACCACGACATCTACTCGATCGAAGACCTCGCCCAGCTCATCCACGACCTCAAGGAGGTCAATCCGCGCGCGAAAGTGTGCGTGAAGCTGGTCGCCGAAGCCGGCGTGGGCACCGTCGCCGCCGGGGTCGCCAAGGCCCATGCCGACATCGTGCTCATCTCGGGTCACGACGGCGGCACGGGAGCCTCCCCGCTCTCCTCCGTCAAGCACGCCGGAACGCCCTGGGAACTCGGCGTCGCCGAAGCCCAGCAGGTCCTCATGATGAACAACCTCCGCAACCGCATCGTGCTCCGCACCGACGGCGGGATGCGCACCGGACTCGACATCGTGCAGGCCGCGATTCTGGGCGCCGAGGAGTTCAACTTCGGCACCGCCGGCCTGATCGCCCTCGGCTGTGTTTACGTGCGCCAGTGCCACCTCAACACCTGCCCCGTCGGCGTCGCCACCCAGGACGAGCGGCTCCGAGGCAAGTTCAAGGGCACTCCCGAGATGCTCGTGAACTTCTTCAACGGCGTCGCAAGCGAAGTGCGCGAAATTCTCGCCTCCCTCGGCGTCCGTTCCCTGAAGGAGATCATCGGGCGCCCCGAGTTCCTCCGCCAGCGCCACGTTCCCGAGCACCCGAAGGCGAACACCATCGACCTCTCCAAACTGCTCGTAGACGTCGCCGCCTCCGACCCCACGCAACCCCGCTTCTGCACCCGCAGCCGGAACGACGGGCTCCACGAGGCCCCGCTCGATGACGCCGTGCTCCAGGACGCCAAAGACGCCATCACGGACCAGCGCCCAATCTCGCTCAAGTACAAGGTGCGCAACACCAACCGTTCCGTGGGAACCAAGGTCTCCGGCGAAATCGGCTACCAATGGGGGGATGCAGGCCTGCCTGAGGGAACCCTCGAACTCCTTCTCGAAGGCAGTGCTGGCCAGAGCTTTGGGGCTTTCCTCGCCCCGGGAGTCCGCTTGGTCCTCACCGGCGAGGCAAACGACTACGTCGGCAAGGGCATGAGCGGCGGTGAAATCACCGTCCGCCCGCCCGCCAAACACCGGTTCGCGCCCCACGCCAACTCCATCATCGGGAATACCTGCCTCTACGGGGCCACTGGCGGACGCCTCTTCGCCAACGGCCGCGGTGGCGAGCGCTTCGCCGTTCGCAATTCCGGCGCCGTCGCCGTCGTCGAGGGAATCGGCGACCACGGCTGCGAATACATGACCGGCGGTACCATCGTCATTCTCGGAGACACCGGGAAGAACTTCGGCGCGGGCATGACCGGCGGAAGCGCCTTCGTGTACGACATCAACCAGAAGTTCGCGGACCTCTACAACCCCGGCCTGGTCGCGATCGAACGCCTCACCGAGGAAAGCGGTGCCATCCTCCAGGCCCTCATCCAAAAGCACTTGGCCCTCACCGGGAGCGCCCGCGCCCGCGAGATCCTGGAAAACTGGGAC
>JBEBAG010000279.1:0-6243 GCA_041159065.1 Verrucomicrobiota bacterium
CCGAACATGACCCCACCCCCCCCGCCCAACTCCACACCTCTTCGTCACACCCCCCAAAAACACCCAAACAGCCTCCACCCTCGGAGTGCATTCCCTTCCCCAGACCGCTGCATCTTGAACCCGCCACACAAACCGTCCCCGCACCTCTCCCAAACTGTCCCCATGTCCGATCCCGCCAACCGATTCCTTCGCGCCAGCCTCCTGCGGACCCCCTTCCTGAGCCTGCTCCTCGCCCTACTGCCCTGCCTGCACCCCCTCCTCCTCGCCCAGAGCAGTCCCCCCCCCGCCACCCCACCCCCCACCCAAACCACCAAAACCAAGCCCGCCGAGACGCGCGACACCTCACGCCCCCCCTCCCGCTCTCTGACCGCCTTCGCGGAATGGCCCAGCCTCTCCTGGAACGAGTCCGCCCAAACCCCCTCGGGATCCCCCTTGATCCTCCGCTTCTCCGGACCGGCAGCCCCCCTCGAGCTGGTCGGAAAACTCGCCCGCCCCAAAACCGTCTCCCTCTCCCCCGAAGTCCCCGGAATCTGGCGTTGGGAAAGCTCCGACTCCCTCTCCTTCCATCCCCAGGGAGGATGGCTCCCCCCCCAGTTCTACACCGTCTCCGTCCACCCCTCCGGCTTCGCTCCGGACTGCACCGTCTCCCTCCAAACGGAAATCCACCGGTACCAGCCCCACACGCAGCTCTCCTGCACCATCGAGCAGCAGTCCTACTACCTCGACCCCTCCAGCCCCACCCTCCAGCGCGCCGTCGCCTCCGTCGTTTTCAGCCATCCCGTGTCCCTCGCCGAGGTGAGCGCCCACCTCCGTGTGCTCCCCCTGAGCGAAACCCCGCTCTTCGTGGACGGGGGCAAACCCCAGGTGGTTGCCGATGAGAAAAACCCGCTGCGCTTCTGGCTGCGCTCGCCCCTCGTCCGGATCCACGACAAGGAAGACCTTCTGCGCTTTGAAATCACCCCGGGCATCACCGCCCTCTGCGGAGGCAAACCCCTCACCGAAACCGCCTTCGTCAAGGTTGCCATCCCCTCGCGCTACTCCGGATTTCATCTCTCCAAAGCCAGCTCCCAGATCCTTTTCAACGAGAAAGGCGTCCCCCGGCAGTTCCTCGTTCTCGAAAGCAAGGGCCGGGCACAGGGCAAGGAACTCGCCAAACACGTTCAAGCCTGGCTCCTCCCCCAGCCCTCCAAAGACAAGCAGGGAAACCCCATTCCCTGGGATTCTAAAAACGTCACCCCGGACCTCCTCGGCAAGGCCCAGCGCATCCCCCTCGAATTCGTTCCAAGCGAAGACACCCCTCCCTCCTCGGAGGTGTTCGCATTCCGCCTCCAACCGCTGGAAACCGAACAGCCCCTCTGGATCCAAATCCCCAAAATGACCCCGGCTCCCGGCGGATTCGTGACCCCCGAGGACTTCACCGCCCTCGTCAAGGTTCCTGAATTCCCCCGCGAGGCCTGGATCAGCGGACGGGGCGGCATCCTCGCCCTCCATGGCGAACGCAAACTCCACATCCAATCCCGCGGCTTCGACCACCTCGGCTTCGGCCTCGCCCGCGTTCCCGAATCCAAAATCAACCTCTTCGCAAGCCAGGCCCGAGGCTCCTTCGATTCCCCCACCTTCACCGGAAACTTCAGCTTGGACGACATCGCCCACTTCTCCGAGTCCGTCCAGCCGGTCCCGCGCAAAAACCGCTACGACGCCACCCCTTCCGAGTTCGATTTCGGCCCCATCCTCGCATCAAAGAACGTCCAGCGCGGCCTCTTCTACCTGCAAGTCGTCGGAGTCCGCCCGCGCCTCCCCGAGGATGGCCCCGCAAATCCACGCGACTCCTCGCCCGACTGGATCGCCCTCTCCTCGCCCCCTTCCACCCGCCAACCCTCCAACTCCTCCACATCCCGCTCCCGCTCCTTCCGCTACTCGAACGGAGACGAGAACGAGGACTCCCGCGAGGAATCAGAGCCCTCCCGCGGCAACACCCCTTGGAGCACCCAGCACGAAGTCAAAGAGGCCGACGCCCGCCTTGTGCTCGTCACCGACCTCGCCCTGATCGTCAAATCCAACCCCGACGGCACCCGCGACGTCTTCGTCCAGTCCTTCCAAAACCAAACCCCCGTGGAGGGCGTCCGCCTCACTCCCGTCAGTCGCAATGGCGAGCCCCTCCTCGAAGTCCTCACCAACGCGCAAGGCCACGCCGTGCTTCCCTCCCTCAGCGGACTCCAAGGCCCCAAAGAACCCGTCGCCCTCCTCGCCCGCAAAGCCGAGGACCTTTCCTTCCTCGCCTGGGACCGCGCCGAACGCCGCGTCCAAACCTCCCGCTTCGATGTCGGCGGAATCCAGTCCAGCGACCAGAATGCCCTCAACGCCTTTCTCTTCACCGAACGCGGCATCTACCGCCCAGGGGATTCCATCCAACTCGGCGCCATCGTCCGCCAGCGCGACTGGAAGGGGGACCTCACGGGCCTGCCCCTCGAAGCCGTTCTCTTCAACGCCAAGGATGAACCCGCAGGCACCTTCCCCCTGAAACTCCCCGCCGACGGTTTCCTCACCCTCACCCTGCCCACGGCGGAAACAGCCCCCACCGGCGTCTGGCGCATCCAACTCCAACTCCCCTCCGCAGGAAATGGGAACGCCCTCGGCCAAGTCCTCGTGCGCGTCGAGGAGTTCCAGCCAGACCGCCTCAAAATGCGCGCCCACTTCGGCTCGGAAGAACCCCTCCAATGGCGCTCCCCGGAGAACCTCCGGGTCCACGCCGAACTGCAAACCCTCTTCGGCATCCCAGCCGCCACACGACGCATCACGGCAAAGATGCTACTGACCCCCGCTCAGCCCTACTTCTCCCAGTGGCCCGACTGGACGTTCGGAATCCCCAAGGGACCGCAGCTCGAAGGAAAGACCGTCGATCTGGGCGAAAGCGAAACGGATGAATCGGGACGGGCCCAGTTCGCCCTCGCACTCGAGGATCAACTCGCCCCCCTGTTCCGGGTCAGCGTCGAACTCGAAGCGTTCGAGGCCGATGGAGGACGCGGGGTCGTCGTCACCCCCAGCACCCTCGTCTCACGCCACCCTTACCTCCTCGGATTCAAGGCTGATGGAGACACCCAGTTCCTGCCCACCCGCGCCCAGCGCTCCATCCAGGTGAGCGCCATCGATGCCTCCGAGAACCGGGTTCCTGCAGAAGGACTCCGCCGCGTCCTGATCGAAACCCGCCACGCCTCGATCCTCACCAAACAGGAAAACGGCACCCTCGCCTACGTCTCCCAATCCATCGACAAGGTGCTGGAAACGGCCGACGGTTCCCTCCCGCCCGCCGGACTGCGCCTCGAACTCCCCACCCAGACCCCGGGGCAATTCCGCTACGAGTGGCGCAACGCTTCGGGCATCCCCCTGCTCTCCGTCCCCTTCACCGTCGTCGGCTCGGGGGACACCACGCGCAACCTCGAGCGCTCCACCGAGCTCCAAATCACGCTGCCCAACAAAACCTGGGTGGCCGGAGAAGAAATGGAACTCTCCATCCAGGCCCCCTTCGCCGGGGCGGGGCTCATCACCATCGAAAGAGACAAGGTGCTGGCCTTTCAGTGGTTCAAGTCCGCAAAGAGCGCCAGCACCCAGCGCATTCGCGTCCCCGAGGGAATCGATGACGGTGCCTACGTGCACGTCACCTTCGTGCGCGGCCTCGACTCCCGCGACATCTTCACCAATCCCCTCAGCTCCGGGATCGTCCCCTTCCGCATTTCTCCAGAACGCCGAACCCTGCCCGTGCAGCTCAAGGTCCCCGAAAAAGCGCGCCCCGGAGACCGCCTCAAGATCGCCTACTCCACCCAGCGACCAGCCCGCATCCTGATCTGGGCCGTCGACGAGGGAATCCACCGGGTCACGGACTACCAACTGCCCCAGCCGCTCAGTCGCCTCCTGTCCAAGCCCGCGCTGGAGGTTCAAACCTTCCAGCTCGCCGACCTTCTCATCCCCGAGTTCACCCTGCTCCAAAACGCCATGGCCACCGGGGGGGACGGAGACGAGGAAGGGGCCGCCGAGCTGAAGGCAGGCCTCAACCCGTTCAAACGCAAACGCCAGGCACCGGTCGTGTTCTGGAGCGGAGTCCTCCCCTCGGGTCCGGAGCCTCGAGAAATCGAGTACCAAATTCCGGACTACTTCGCCGGAGGTCTCAACCTCATGGCCATCGCGCTGGATACCGAATCCGTCGGAGCCGTCCAAACGCATGCCGTGGTGAAGGGCCCCTTCGTTCTCACGCCGAGCGCCCCCTTCTTCGCGGCCCCCGGCGATGAATTCTCCTCCTCGCTCACCGTGGCCAACCAACTCGAGGGTGCCGCGCCCACCGATCAAATCCTCGTCCGCGCCGAAACCACTGGGGGCATCGAGTTGATCGAAAAACCGGCTGAACTGGTGCAAATCGAACCCAACAAGGAATCCACCGTGCACTTCCGCTTCCGGGCCACCACCGCCCTCGGCAACGCCGAAATCCAGTTCTCCGCCCAGGCGGGCTCAGAACGGGTCGACCAGCGCGCAACCCTCAGCGTCCGCCCCGCAGTCCCGCGCACCTCCGTCGTCCAAAGCGGCTGGTTCCGCTCCGACTCCCTCGACGTGCCGATCAACCACCCGCTCCATCCCGAGTTCTCCAGCCGCGAGGCCACCGTCTCCACCACCCCCCTCGGCCTCGCCCGCGGACTCGCCGCCTACCTCCGCGAGTACCCCTTTGGATGCAGCGAACAAATCACCAGCCGCGCCTTCCCTTGGCTGGTCCTCCGCGACGACGCCAACTTCGGACTCCCCAAGGACGAGGCTGCCAAGGCCATCGAAAGCGCCATCGCCCAACTCGCCCGCCGCCAAGGCCCCAACGGAGGCTTCGGCTACTGGTATTCCAATTCCGTCGAGGGCTTTGACTACCTCAGCCTCTACGTCGTGCACTTCCTCACCGAGGCCAGGGCCAACGGATTCCACGTCCCGGAATCCCTGTTCCAAAGTGCCCTGCGCCGAATCCGTTTCATGGCGGATGCCGACCTCTCCGAACCCTACCGGGATTCCTGGGGCGTCATGCGCTACGACCACACCCGCTCCGATGCCTCCATGCGCGCCGCGGCAATCTACCTCCTGACCCGAAACGAGGAACTCACCACCCAATACGCCATCCGCCTTCTCGACGCCGTACACTCCAAGGTGCCCGACGCCCTCTGGCATCAGGACTCCTCCGCCGTCTGGCTGGCCGCCACGTGGAGACTCCTCAAAAAGGAGACCGAGGCCACCCGCCTCATTCAGGCGCACCTCGCCGCCGCCTCCAAACCCCGCTCCCTCGAGGACACGTTTTTCCGCTACTACGAGTCCCCACTCACCGAGGAGGCCACCCGCTTCACCGTGCTCTGCAGACACTTCCCGGAAATCGCCTCCAAATTCGGATACGAAGAGCTCCGGCCCATCACGGAAATGGTCGAAAAAGGCCGCTTCCACACCCTCTCCGCGGCGTGGAGCGTCCAGGCCCTCAAGGCCTACGCCGCCCTCTCCCGCACCAGCGGAGTCCGCGCCGGGATCGCCCAGGGAGGCACTCCGCCCCAAACCTTGGCCGAACCCCGCTCCGGGATGGTCTCCGCCAGACTCCAACCGGGCGTCGCCCACTTCTTCCTCCAACGCGACTCCAACTCCACCCTGGGCGCGTGGTACCAAACCGTCGAAACCGGTTTTGAGCGCGTCCTGCCCACCGAGCCCGAGTCTCGCTCCCTGGACGTGACCCGCGAATGGCTCTCCGAATCCGAAGAGGGAACCGATTCGGCCAAGGTCGGCGACACCCTCCTCGCCCGCATCACCGTGCGCAATACAGGCAAGCTCCCCCAACCCAACCTCGCTCTGAGCGAACTGCTCCCGGGAGGCTTCGACTTCGCCCCAAGCCATGCCCCCCACGCCATCAAACCCGGCCTCCAAACCGTGGCGGGCACCGACTACGTCGACCTGCGAGAAGACAGGGCCCTCCTCTTCTTCGCCCTCCAGCCGGGTGAAACCAAATCCTTCACCTACTCCGTCCGGCCAACCTGCGCGGGAACTTTCTCGGTCCCGCCCGCCTTCGCCCACAGCATGTACGACCGGGCCGTCTTCGCGCGCGGTGTCGCCTCGAAATTCACCGTCCTGCCCCGAGAGTAGGGGAGTCGTCCATGAACCCCGTTCCATGAACCCTGGCGCCCCTCAAAGCGCCCCCCTCCCCAGAGGCCTCCGCCACGCCCCGCCGCTACGCCACGCGCG
>JBEBAG010000280.1:0-8060 GCA_041159065.1 Verrucomicrobiota bacterium
TCGAACGAGGCAAAATGCTCGGCATCAAGAGACTGGGAAGGAAGTGTTTGGCTGGCGTTCCATGCGAAATGCTCCCCTGCGGAGAGGCGGCGCGGGGTCCGCGGGGCTGGTGCGGATTCGAGGGGGACCACTTCGAGCGTTCCCGAAAAAACCTGGATGCGGGAGGCCGTGAGGGGATCGGTTTCGAGGCCAAATTCGCTGCCCTGATCCCGGACGAGACCGTGGGGGGTGGTGAGTTTGAATCCGCGGGCCTGCGCGGGCACCGAGACCCGGATTCGGCCGGAGTGGCAGACGGCCTCATGGGCGGAGCGGAGTTCGAGTTCGGCGGGGCCGTGGAGGATCAGGCGGGCTCCACTGTAGAACTCGATCTGGGCGAGCCCGCTGGCGAGTCGCAGGCTTCCTGCGGAGAGAATGTGGTTGGCGTTGGGCTGGCGCTGACCGATCCAGGAAGGGGCGACGCTTTGCACCAGAAGGGCCACGCCATCGTCGGTCTCCTCGGCGAGGGCGCGGGGGGTGGGAAGCCGGAAGGCCCATCCGAGGGCGAGCCCCAGAAGAAAGAGGGCTGCGGCGGCACCCCAGCGCCAAGGGCGTGGGAAGCGGGCGGCTTTCGTTGGCTGTGGGTCGCGAGGGGGGCGGAGCGGGGAAAAATCGAGGGGCTCGGGGTGGGGCTCCAGCCCGGAGCCTGGAGTGTGTTGGTGCAGGTGATGGAGCTCGGCGGCGAGGAGTTGCTCGCGGATGAAAATGTTGCGGGCCCTGGCGTCCTCCCGCAGGAGGGTGTGCAGACGGCTCTCTTGTTCCGCGCTCCACAGGCCATCATGGAAGGCGTCCAGCAATTCCAGAACCTCCTGTTCGAGGTCCAGTTCGGGCGCATCGGGCTCGGGGTTCATGCCGGGGAGCCGTCCTCCCCGCGGCTTTCGATGCAGGTTTTCAGGGCGCGCCGGACGCGGAGGAGAGCCACTTTGGTGGCACTCAAGGAAAGGCGGATCTCGGCGGCGATCTGCTCCATGCTTTGGTTGCGAAAATAGCGCAGATCCACCAGGGCGCGGCTCTTGGGCGGGAGCCGATCAAGGCACTGGCGGAGGACGCCGACGCGGACCTCGGACTGCGTTGCGGAGTGTGCGAGTTCGTCGTGGAGGAGGTCGACGAGTTCGGGGAGCAGGAGGCGTTTCTGTTCGCGGTGCCGGTCGCGGAGGTAGGCCATGACCTGAAAGCGGGCGATCCCGAAAGCCCATGCGAGAAAGTCGCCCTCGGGACGGAATTCGCCAAACTTTCTCCAGAGGACCAAGTTGCATTCCTGCAGCACATCCGCGGCGGCATGTGCGTTGCCGAGCAACGAGTAAATGTACCCGTGGAGGCGGTTCTGGCTCTCCGTCAGGGAGCGGATGAAGCTCTCGGTGGGGTTTTCGATCGGCATTCCACCCAGCTATTACCATCCGCGGGCGAAAGGTTACAGGGCGAGGGGGGGGAAGGAATCAGGCCTCCACCAGAATCTCGTTCAGGCGTTTGGTGGCGATGCCGATCGGGCGGTCGAGAGGGATCCCCGCCCCGTGGAGGAGGGTCGTGAGCAGATCGCCCTGATTTCCGGTCAGATCCGTGCGGAAACGTCCGGTTTGGAGGGCGCCTCCTGCGCGGCCTGCCAGAATGAAGGGGAGGTTGTCGCGCTGGTGATGGTTGCCATCCTCGAGGCCCGAGCCCCACAGCATGAGGGAGTGGTCGAGCAGGGTGCCCTCGCCTTCGCGCAGGCTGCGCATTCTCTGAATCATGTAGGAGAACTGCTCGATATTGAACGCGGTGATCTTAGCGACCTTCTCCACCTTCTCCGCTTGGTTGCTGTGATGGGTGACGGAGTGGTGTTCGTCACTGAAACCGAGTTCCGGATAGGAAACACCATTGGGCGTGGATCCGATGTAGGTCGCGACCCGGGTCGTGTCGGTTTGAAAGGCGAGCACCATCAGGTCGCACATGACCTTCATGTACTCGCTGCGTTTGTCGCCCTCGGGAATTTTGATTTCGATGGGCGGGGAGTCGGATGCGTGGCGTTTGGTGACGCTCAAGCCGGCGGCCTCCAAGGCGGCCTCCTTTTGGCGATGCTCGATGGCCGCGATGCGGCGCTCCACACTGCGGACACCGTCCAGGTATTCGTCCAGTTTTTGTTGGTCGCCGGCGCTGAGGCGTTTTCGGAAATCGCGGGCGCCTCCGAGGACGAGGTCCAGCAGGCTGCGATCCAAGGGGTCTGCGGCGTTGGAGGTGGAGGTTTGGGCTTGGTTCTGCGTCTGGAAAAGCCGGTTCAGCACGCGGCGGGGGTTGGTTTCTGCGGGGACCGGCTGGGTGGCGGAGCGGAAGCTGCAGTGCGAATAATAGGCTTCGTTGAGTCCCTCCTGATTTTCCTTATGCGTCTGGGGCATGGTGGCCAGCTCCAGCGAGGGCAGGGAAGTGAGGCCTCCGACATAGTTCGCGGCGATCTGATCGGCGGAAATGGCGATATGGATGGTGTTGCGTCGGTGCACGTCCGGGAGCGTGGCCGTGAGCCAGGTGGACAACTCGAGGGCGTGCGGCGCGCCGTTGAGGGGCGCGATGGGCACCCCGGAGATGCCCTTCATCATAAGGCACTCGGAGAGCACGGGCCGCAGGGATTCGAGGCAGCGCGGCACGTCGGTGAGGTAGGTTTCCGGGCTTTTGGGCCAGAACTGGTCCATAATCACCCCGTGCGGCATGTACATGAAGCCGAGGCGGACGGGAGGACGGTACGGGTGGGACTTGGGCGCCTCTGCCCAGCCCATCGTTTCGAGAAGCGGGAGGGCAAGGGATGCGCCGATTCCGCGGAGGCAGGTGCGCCGGTCAATGAGCCACTTTTTTGTCATTTTTGGCAGGGGGTGAATTTTGCGGAGCAGGAAGGGGGTGAATACGGCGGTGGGTGAAAGGATAACTGGTGACCACCTGGGTGATGAGCGTCTGCATGCGGTGGCCTTCCTGCGTGAGGGTGGCGGTCATCTGGTCCACGACGATTTCATCGTAGCCCTCCAACTGCCGCCCGAGGGCGTAGGCGAGCAGCCGCTCGGTCAGGTTGCGGGTGAGGTCTTCGCTTCGGGCGGCGAGGATCTTTTTCAGTTCCTGCGGGGAGGAGAAGCGTTTCTCGCCGGGGAGTTCACCCGCGGCATCGATGGGGCCGCCGTTCTCATCGGAATCGCGCCAGCGTCCGATGGCATCGAAGTTTTCCAGTCCAAACCCTATGGGGTCCAGTATTTTGTGGCAATTTGCGCACACCGGGTTGGTGCGATGCAACTCGGTCCGCTGACGGAGGGTCAGGTTGGCGACCTTGGCCTTGTCTTGTTTGTCGAGCGCGGGGACGTTGGCCGGGGCGGGGGGGACGTGTTCCCCTAGGACCTGCTCCAATACCCAGACGCCCCGGTTGACGGGGCTGGTGCGGTTGGGAAACGAGGTGGTGGCCAGAATGCCGGGCATGCCAAGGATGCCGCCGCGATTGGGGTTGGTAAGCGGGACCCGCCGAAATTCCGATCCGGTGACCTCCTTTTCCAAGCCGTAAAGCGGGGCGAGGGTGGAATTGAGGAAGGTGTAGTTGCTGTCCACGAAGCTCACCACACTCCGGTTTTCGCGCACCACGCTTTCAAAGAACAGGCGCCCCTCCTCGACCATGGCGTCCCGCAGGGAGGGGGTCATCTGCGGGAATTTTTTCGAATCGAAGGTTTTCTCCGCGAGCTTCCCAAGGCCCAGCCACTGGGCGCCGAAGCCGTCAAAGAGGGCGCGCGCCCGGGCGTCCCCGAGCATTCGGCGCGTCTGGGCACTCAGCACGGCGGGGTTCCGGAGTTTGCCGGCATCGGCGAGGGCGGAGAGTTCGGCGTCCGGCATCGTGGCCCAGAGCAGATAGGAGAGACGCGCGGCGAGTTGGTGGTCATCGACGGGGACGATGGGTTGGTCCGGGGCGGGATCGACTGCGGGGGTGATGAAGAGAAACTGCGGCGAAACGAGGATCGCCTTGAGCACGAGGCGGAGGGATTCGCGATGGGGGCGACCGTTTCGCATCCCGAGGTCGTAGACTGCGAGGAGGGCGTCCACCTCGGCCTCGGTGGCGGGGCGCCGGTAGGCGCTGCGGGCGAGGGCGTGGAAGGACCTGCGGGTGGCCTCGCGGTGGGCTGGGTTCGCTTCGGCTGGATTTCCAAGGGAGGAGCCAAAGAGGCGGATTTCCAACGGGGAGGGCGGGGCATCGCCGGAGGGCAGTGCGCGTTGGACCACTTGGTTGGCGATGCCCACGAGCTGCTCCATGAGGAGCGGGGAGAGCGTGTTCAGGTAGCCGGCTCCGAACACCTCATCGGGCAGTTCCTGGGCGATTCGGGGATCGGTTCCGAGCAGATCGTGGAGTGTGTTGGCGTATTCGACCTTGTTGAGCCTGCGAATGACGAATTCGCCGGGATCCTTGGGGCTCAGGAATTTCGTTTTGGTCACCCAGTCCAGGAACACGGCACGCTCCTCGGCTGCCGGTTGCTTTGGGGCGTCCTCGGGAGGCATGTCGTGCGCCTTCAGGCTGGCGGCGGACTGCTTCCACAGTTTGCGGAATGCGGAGTCGCCCGGATTTCTGAGGGCATTACGGAAGGTCATGCCGCCCTTTTGTTTCTTATTGCCGTGGCAATCCGTGCAGTAGGTGTTGACGAAGGGGACGATTTTTTCGCGGAAGACGGTTTGGGCTTCTTGGTGGGAAGCCGCGTGATTTTCCGGGGATGCCGTGGCGGGGGCGACTGGGGCGGACTGCGCGTGGAGGGGGGTGGGCGCGAGGCCGATCCCGGCGGCGAGCAGGGCGGCGACGAGCCAGGAGAGGGACTGCGGCGCGGGGGACGGCGCGGGGGATAATCGATTCCTACGGGAGCCTCTCAGGGCAGTCCCCCGGAAGACGAGGAACGAAAGGGGGCCGGAACCCATGATCATCACGGATGACGATCCAGCCTCTGGCGGTTTCTTAGCGGGGCGGTTTTGGCGGCGAAGCGGAGGGTTGCCCCCGGGAGCGTTTCCACGGAAAGTGGGAGACTGCCCATGAATCTCCCTGAAATTCGGAAAAAGATCGACGCGTTGGACGAGCAGATTCTGCGCTTGCTCAACGAGCGCGCGGACTGCGTGCATCTGGTGGGGGAGCTCAAGCGGGCGGACGGCTTGGAGATTTACGCGCCGGAGCGGGAGGAGCAGGTTTACCGGTCCCTTGCCGAGCGCAACCAGCGGATCGGAGGGCGTTTGCCGGAGAGTGCGGTGCGCGCCGTGTACCGGGAGGTGATGTCGGCGTCGTTGGCGTTGGAGAAGGATTTGGGCATCGCCTATCTCGGACCGGAGGCCACGTTCACGCATCAGGCGGCCCGTTCAAAATTTGGGGCGAGTGTGCGGTACGCGCCCCAGGGGAGTATTTCCGAGGTGTTCGACGCGGTGGCGCGGGGGCGTGCGGATTACGGGGTCGTGCCGGTGGAGAATTCGTGGGAGGGAGCGGTGAACCTCACCTTGGACATGTTTTTGGAGAGCGAGTTGAAGGTGTGCGCCCAGATTCTGCTCCGCGTCGAGCACCACCTGCTGGCTGCCTGCGCGCGCAACGAGATTCGGAAGGTGTACAGTCATCCCCAGGCGTTTGGTCAGTGCCGGCGCTGGCTGCAGTCCAACTTACCCCGGGTGGAATGGGTGGAGGTTTCCAGCACCACGCGAGCGGCCGAACTGGCGGCCAAGGAGGCGGGGGCTGCCGCGGTGGCCGGGAAGATTGCGGGGGAATTGTACGGCTTGGCCACTTTGGACCATGGCATTCAGGATTCACCGGACAACAGCACCCGGTTTTTGGTGATTGGTCAGAAGCCCTCCCCCGCGACGGGATCGGACAAAACCTCGCTGATGTTCTCGGTCGCGCACGAGCCCGGGGCACTGTATCGGGCCCTCGAGCCTTTTTACCGTCTGGGAATCAACATTGGAAAAATCGAAAGCAGACCCTCGCGGCGGAAGGCTTGGGAATACTGCTTTTTCCTCGATGTCGACGGGCATGCGGAGGATGCGATCGTGGCCCAAGCGTTGGATGAGCTGGGGCGTCACTGCACTTTGGTCAAAATCCTCGGCACCTTTCCCAAGCCCTTCTTCGCCTAGTTCCCCCTTCGCGCGTTGCCTAAAACCCACTGAGAAAGTCCCTATGTCGCTTCACGGAAAAAATCTGATTGCCGGAGTGCTCTCCGCGCACGGTTCGCATGCCTTTCACGCCATGAACCCCGCGGGAGGGGCGGTTCTGGAGCCTGCCTTTTGCGAGACGACTCTGGAGGAAGTGGACCTCGCCATGGCGGGTGCGGAGGGGGCTTACACGGCCTTTCGCAAGAGCAGCGCGGAACAGCGTGCCCGCCTGCTGGAGCGGATTGCGGACGGGATTCTGGCTTTGGGCGACGCGCTGCTGGAGAGGGCCCGTGCCGAATCGGGCCTCCCGCTGGATCGCCTGACCGGGGAACGGGGAAGAACCGTGGGGCAATTACGGCAGTTTGCGGAAGTGCTGCGCGAAGGGTCTTGGTGCGATATCCGGATTGATACGGCGCTTCCAGAGCGTACGCCGCTTCCCCGGCCGGATTTGCGCCGGGTGTTGGTTCCCATCGGGCCGGTGGTGGTTTTCGGGGCGAGCAATTTCCCCCTGGCTTTCTCGGTGGCGGGGGGAGACACGGCCAGCGCCCTCGCGGCGGGATGTCCCGTGGTAGTTAAGGGCCACCCGGCACATCCGGGCACGAGCGAACTGGTGGCGACGGCGGTGAGCCAAGCGGTGGCGGAAGCGGGACTGCCCGCCGGCGTTTTCTCGCTGCTGCAGGGCAGTCGCACGGAATTCGCCGTCGCCCTGGTGAAGCATCCGCTCACGAGTGCGGTGGGTTTCACCGGCTCGCACCGCGGGGGACGCGCGCTTCTGGATGCCGCCAACAGCCGGCGCGATCCCATCCCGGTGTTCGCCGAGATGAGCAGCCTGAATCCGGTGTTTTTGATGCCGGGCGCGCTGCGTGAGCGGGGCGAATCCATCGTGCAGGGGCTCAAAACGTCCATCACGGCGGGCATGGGTCAGTTTTGCACGAAACCGGGGCTGGTCTTTGGGATCCGAGGGGCGGAGTGGGAGCAACTTTCCAACAGCTTGGGGCAGGCGATTGCCTCGACGACCCCGGCAAGCATGCTGCATGCGGGAATTTGCTCTGCCTACCAGAGCGGTTTGGACGCGCTCGCCAAGGTGGACGCCGTCCGTTGCGTGGGGCGTTCCGCAACCGCGGCGCGTGCGGAGTATTCCGAACCGCAAGCGACCTTGTGGGCGACTTCGGGGGAGGTTTTTCTCAGGGAGCCGCTGCTGCGGGAAGAGGTGTTTGGTCCGAGCAGTCTGTTGGTGGAGGCCGCGGATGCCGATGAACTCTTGAGCGTGGCGCGTGTCCTAGGGGGGCAGTTGACCGCGACGGTGCATGGGAACGCGGCGGATTTCGCGGGCGCTGGGCCGCTGTTGGAGATTTTGGAGCGGAAGGCGGGGCGAGTGATAGTGAACGGCTACCCGACGGGAGTGGAGGTTTGCCCGGCGATGCACCATGGCGGGCCGTATCCGGCGACGACGGACGTGCGTTTTACCAGTGTGGGAACCGCTTCGATTCAGCGGTGGCTGCGTCCGGTCTGCTATCAGAACTTCCCGGAGACGGTGCTTCCTCGGGAACTTTGGAATGACAACCCGGAGGGGCGGATGCGCCGGGTCAACGGGCGTCTGAGCACGGAGGCGCTTTAGTGCGCGGGTGAGATGGTGGAGTTCCTAGGAAATTTCCTAAAGAATGACCCTCCAAGCGGATTAACCGGGGAGACCTACCGAGCGTACCTGCACGGGGCGGTTTGAACCCCTCATTCCACGTTCTTGATTTGAATTGTTTATGAATCCATCTGTTGAAGCCACTGAATCGGGTGTTTCCCGGCGCGAATTTGTCCAGACCTCGGGAAAAGCGGCGGCTGCGACCGCCCTGGCGGGGCTGGCGGTGCCCACGGTGCACGGTGCCGAGGGGAACGAGATCCGGGTGGCCTTGGTGGGGTGCGGGGGA
>JBEBAG010000281.1:0-6423 GCA_041159065.1 Verrucomicrobiota bacterium
AAAACCGCCTCGCGCAGCTTCGCAAGCGCGTCCCCAGCCTGCACCTCCCGGCCCAGAAGCGACTTCACAATCAGCTCCGCCACCCGCTTGTTGCCCTCCTCATTGAGATGCACCCCATTGATGGTGAGGGGCTTCTTCGCCGTCTCGTACAGCTTCTGCGTGGGGTGAAACACGTCCACAAACGCCACTCCCGCCTCCTTCGCCGCAGCCTCCATCGCCTGCGTGTAGGCCTCCAAACGCACATTGTCCTCACGCCCGTCCGGAAGATTCGGATTCTTCAGGTCCTCATGCGCAATCGGACTCACCAGCACCACCCGGGGAAAACGCTTCCCATTGGGCTGCAGCCCGCGCGTGTGCTTCACAAAATCCACCAGCTTGCGCTGAAACGCGCCCGCCTTCTCCACCCCCTCGAACGATTCGTTGTAGCCAAAAAAGGCAAACACCACGTCCGCCTTCACGTGCTTGAGAATCTCCGCATTCGAGGGAACCCCCTTGCTGCGCGGAAACGAGTCCACGCGGTCTCCGCTCACCCCCAGGTTGCGCAAACGCAAATCCAGACCCTGACTCGCGCTCTGGATCAGCGTCTCCAACCATCCGTCGCGATGCATACGGTCGGCCATCGCGTTTCCCACAAAAGCCACGGTCTCGCCCTTCTGAAACGCAAAGTTCGCCGGATCCCGATAATCCGCCGGCACCTCCACCAGTTTCTCCTCCACCGCAGCCGGCTTGGCCTGCGCCGGGGCCTTCGCCGCCGGAGCCGCCGGAGCCGGTGCTGCAGCCGCGGCAGGCTTGGCCGCGGGAGCCGGAGCCGGCGCGACCTGATTGTGCGCCGGAATCGGACTCTCAAACCCCGCATAGACCTCCGGCTTCACCCCCTTCGCATGGCCCCCACTCCGGAACGTGTTCGGCTTGTAGGCCCCCACAAACCCGATCGGCGCATCGGCTCGGATCTGGTCTTCCAGTCCCACCGACCAGTACACCCCATTGACCAGCATCCGACGGTAGCCCTCGTTCAGGAGGTCCTCGGAGGCCCCGTAAAGGGAGGTGAAAACCCGCCCGTTCTTCCCACTCGCAGACCGGTAGGTGCGCGTCCACTCGCTCGCCATCGGCTTCTTGCTCTCATCCGCGGGAGCCGTTGACTCCATCCCGTTGAGCGGCTGCGCCATGGTCAAAATCTCCCAGTCCGGCTGGGCTTCCGCATTGTACCCCCCGGCCTGCACATGCACGTCCTTGACGCCCCGCAGGATCGGATGCGAAGCCCGCTCCGGCAGCGCCGTGATCCGGGTGCTCTGCGCGTGGTTCTTGCCGTAATGCCCCACCCACGTCTGCCCGAGAATCTGATGCCCGAAACCCAGCTTAAAATCCGCGCCGTCGTACTTGAAATGGTACTTGTAAAAAGGATCCTCCTTTTTGCTGTAACTAAACCCATGCGTGGAGGTTCTCAAACCCACCACCGGACCTCCCCGCTGCAGGTAAGCGTCCAGGTATTTCATCTGCTCCGGCGCAGGCGCCAAAAACCGCGTGAAAAGCACCAACCCGTCCGCCTTCTCCAGCGCCTCCATCCCGGGAACATTCGACGAGCCCGCCTCAATCTCGCCCTGCGCATTCACTCCGAACAGTACCGTGCACTCAAACCCGTGATGCTTCGCCAAAATCCGCGCCAGCGCCGGAATCGTCTCCTCCGAGCGGTACTCGTGGTCGCTCGCAATCAGCACGAGCTTCTTGCCCTTCGCTGGCGCAGCACCGGGATAAACCACGGGATCGGCATGGACTCCAAGCGATGAAGCCAGGAGGAAGCCCGCCGCAAGCGGAAGGGCGATCCGCCACGGCGAAGAGAGGGAACGGTATACCGGGGAGGTGTGCATAGTCGGGAGGGATAAGAAACGATCCTCCCGACGATCCGCGCGCCCCGCCCTTTCTTAGACCCACACCCCAAAAAATATCCCCGGACCCCTCACCCCCGACGCCGCCCCAGTTCCCGGTACAACGCCACGTACTCCTCCACCATCTTCCGATACCCAAACTGCGACTCCGCATACTCCCGCACCCGCCGCCGATCCAACGCCAGCGCCGGCCCCACCTTCTCCACCAACTCCTCCACCCGCTCCGCCGTGTATCCCGTCACCCCGTCCGTAACCACCTCCCCCACAGAGCCCCGACGGACGCCCACCACCGGGGTCCCGCAGGCCATGGCCTCAATCATCACCAGCCCAAAGGGCTCATCCCACTGGATGGGAAAAAGCAGCGCCGATGCCTTCCGCAAAAGCCGCGCCTTCTGCTCGTGGTTGACCGGGCCCACCCAGCGAATCTGCTCGCCATCGATCAGCGGTTGCACTTCCTCGGCAAAATAGCGCTGCTCCTCACCATTCTGAGGCTGCCCCGCCAGCACCAACCGCTGCCCCAGCGCCTTGGCAATCTCGATCGCTCCCTTCGGATTCTTCGCATGGCTCATGCGCCCCAAAAACATCAAATACTCCCCGGACTCGGCGCACGGATCGTAGGCTCCAAAATCGCATCCGTTGTACACGACCGGAAAACGCCGCCCCAAACGCGCCTCCGTGTCCTTCACCTGAAACCGGCTGATCGCCGCCACCTCCACCTGCGGATAGCGAGCAAAAGCCCACTCGTCATCCAGCACCGCACAGGTATGAAGCGTGAAAACCGTCGGACACACCGCCAAGGAGGCCATCGGGATCCATCCCGGGGTCAGATGGCAGTGGATGACGTCAAACTCCCCGGAACGCCGCACCGCCTCCGCCAAGGCCGCGTTGGCGTAGTGCTCAAACGCATACGCCTGCCCGCGCCCCATCAACTCCGTGAGGCACGCCTCCGCCACGGGAACCAGGTTGCCCCGGGTCTCACAGTCTCCCGTGGCAAACAGCGTGACCTCATGCCCCTGCTCCACCAATTCGTCCACCAGCAGTTTCATCAGCAATTCGATGCCCCCGTAGTTCACCGGTGGAATACGGGTCCAGAGTGGGGAAACTTGCGCTACGCGAAGGCTTCGGGAATTCATAAGGGGGGTGACGTTGTGGAATCGGGAAAAACCCTAACCCCGGCCCGCCGTTCGCCAACCCGATTTGCTGCCCCATGAATGTTTCCCGCCTCCCGCTCCTCGCCTGCGCCCTGCTGGCGGTCCTGCTCCCCGGGCAAGGCTTCAGCACGGACTCCGACTCCCCGGAAACCCAAATCCCCAAGGCCATTCCGGTCGCACCCCTCCCCTCGCCCAGCCCAGCCCCCCGCCCCCCCGCGTCCAGCCCCGCCCCCGCCCCCCTGCCTCCCCTCCCGGAACGCGAAGCCATCCTCCAAGTTCAAATCTTCCTCGACCGCGCCCTGTTTGGTCCCGGCAAACTCGACGGCCTTCCCGGAGAGTTCACCACCAAGGCCATCACTTACTTCCAACAGGCCAACGGACTCGAGGCCACCGGGCAGCCGGACAACCTTCCCCTGCCCAAAAAACTCCCCCTGTACTCCACCTACACCCTCCGCCCAGAGGACAAGCGTTTCGTCGGCCACTACCCCTCCAAACCCGCCGACCAAGCGAAAAAACAGTATCTCCCCTACGAATCCCTCGCCGAATTTCTGACCGAACGTTTCCACTGCTCCCCCGAACTCCTCGCCCTCCTCAACCCCGAACTCTCCCTCTCCAAGCTCCAGATCGGCGACACCGTCAAGGTTCCCAACGTCGAACCCTTCCAACTCGAGGACGTCCGCCCCCAAGCCTCCCTTCCGGCGGTCCCGGAACTCCTCGGCCGCTCCATCCGCATCAATCGCAAAGAGCGCATCCTCCACCTCCGGGAGGGAGACAAACTCCTCGCCAGCCTCCCCATCACCCCGGGCTCCTCCACACTCCCCACCCCTCCCGGAAAATGGCGCGTCGTCGGCATCACCACCATGCCCACCTTCCGCTGGGATGAGGGTGTCCTCAACCATGGCGTCCGCACCTCCGAGTTCCACCTCCTCCCCCCGGGCCCCAAAAACCCCGTCGGCATCGCTTGGTGCGCCCTCAGCCGCCCCGGAATCGGCATTCACGGTACCAACCAACCCCAGACCATCGGCCGCTCCGCCAGCCACGGCTGCATGCGCGTCGCCAATTGGGACGTCGTCCGCCTCATCCCCCAGATCACTGCGGGAATCCCCGTCCACATCGAGTAGCGCGGAACGAAGCGGCCGGGCGCTCCGCTCTCAGAACGGCGCTCCGCTCAAAAACCCGCCCCGGGCCGGGCCTCCTTGCGGCCCTCCCGCGCCGCGCCGCACTCAGCGCAGCGCCTCCAGACACTCCGACCAAATCGGGTCCTGCACCGCAAACATCCGGGACCGGAGTTCAGGCGTCGTATCCTCAAACCCATTGAGGTGGAGCAACCCGTGCACGATGTACAACCCGATCTCCTCCTCCAACCCATGCCCGTGCTCGCGCGCGTACATCGCCGCCGTCTCCACGCTCACAATCACCTCCCCATGCTGAAAGGTGATCACATCGGTCGCCCCGGGCACCCCCATGAAGTCACGGTGAATCTGGGCAATCCTCCGGTCGCTCACCAACGTCACCTCCACCTCCCCCATGCCGCGCAAGGCATACGCGCCATCCCCCGAGTGCCGCACGCAGCGCACCACCGCCTCCCCCGCAAAACGCGACACCCACTCCAAATCCACCGACGTGACCCGTTGCCGGTTCACCACCACCACCTCCGGAACTCCCGCTCCTTCCCCCTCGGCTCGTCTCTGGTCTCCCGATGCATTCATTTCCTGCTTCTCCTTAAACGGTATCCGACGCCGACAACGGACGCCCGAGAGTCCGTGCATGCATCTCCTTCTTGTCCGGCCCCTTCGGATATGCAATGCGGCTGTGCAGCATGCTCCGAAGCGTCCGCTTGAAACTTTCGCCCACCACCTGCAGCTCCCTCAGCGTGAGCTCGCACTCTTTCAACTGCCCCTCCATCAACCGCCGCTGCAGCAAGTCGTCCACCAGCTGGTCAATCTTCTGCGGCGTCACCTTCTCCAAGGTCCGCGAGGCGCTCTCCACCGAATCCGCCAGGCTGATCACCGCGCACTCGCGCGTCTCGGGCAAGGGACCCGGATACCGGAAGGATTCCTCGCGCACCTCCGGAACGTCCTCCTCGTACTGGGCCTCTCCCGAACTCGCCCCCAGACGCTCGCGCGCCTCCTCCTGGAGCTTCAACGCGCGCTTGTAGAAATAATACACCAGCGAGGTGCCGTGATGCCGCTGGATGACCTCGATGATCTCCCGGTTCAGGCGGTGTTTGAGCGCCAAATCCACCCCCTCCTTCACATGGGCGATGATCACCAGCGCACTCATCGTCGGAGCCAGATCCTCGTGCGCATCCCGACCGTGCCTCGCATTTTCCACAAAGTACTCCGGCTTCACCAACTTCCCGATGTCGTGAAAGTAGGAGCACACCCGCGCCATCCCCGCGTTGGCTCCAATCGCCTCCGAAGCCGCCTCCGCCAACTGGGCCACGATCAGACTGTGATGATAGGTGCCCGGCGCCTCCATCGTCATCCGCTTCAGCAACGGGTGATTCAAATCCGCCAACTCCAGCCAGGTGATGGGCGTCGTGATCCGGAACAGCCCCTCAATCACCGGAAGCGCAAACGAAATCAGCAGGGCCGCCCCCACCCCGCTCCCCACCGCCGCAAGACTCTGCCAGCCAATCATCCTCCAATGGGTCAGCCCCAGATTGTCCCACAAAAGCGGCCCTATGTCCCCCATGACCACCCCCAGCGCCCACGTCGTCAGCCCCACCGCAACCCCCGCCCGGATCAAATCCGCCCGCTTGCGCACCACCCGCGTGCTCAACGCCCCCACAAACCCACACAGCATGCTCTCCGTCAAAAACCGCGAGTCCATCCCCCCGTGCATCAGGGCCCCGAGCAGACTCGCAAAAATGGTAAGCACCACCGAGAGGCGCTGCCCCAAAAGCACCGAAATGAGCAGCGGCCCCAGCGCATACGGCCGTAGCAAATCCACCAGAATCCGCCGATCCAACGCACTCCAGCGCTCCGGACCAAACACCGAGGCATGCGTCGCCGCCTCGTGAATCCAGCTCACCCCCTGCAAATGGACGAGGAGCGTCCCAAACAACAACAACAGCAACCGGTTGTCCCGCCATGTCCCCGGGTGATTCAACCACAGCACCGCCAGCGACAGCCCGTAAATCAGTCCCCCCACCACCATCCGCTCCGGAACCCACTCCCCCCCGCGCCCCTCCGCCACCAACCACAAAATCAACACCCCAATCCCCACGATCAGCGCCCCCTTCGCAGCCCCCCCATGCATCAACGTCTCCACCCACTCCCGCTGCGTCAAACGCCGCCGAAACTTCGACGACGCCAACCCCCGCCCGGATCAAATCCGCCCGCTTGCGCACCACCCGCGTGCTCAACGCCCCCACAAACCCACAC
>JBEBAG010000282.1:0-10606 GCA_041159065.1 Verrucomicrobiota bacterium
CGTTCCATTCATCCCGAAGCTTTAGAGCGGGTTCCTCGGGAGGCCAATGTGATGTCGCTGCGGGTGACCACCCCCCTGTTTGGGGCGGGGTTGGTGGAGGCGATTCCCGATGCCACGATTCTGCAGTATGAAGCGGCGACCAAGCCGGACGGGATCAAAGGCCGCGCGGCGAAGGTGGTGGATCCGGTCAGCGGCCAGACCCGAGTGGGGCGCTTTGGATGGAAAGCGCAGCATGCGAGCCTTTTGGGATTCTCGGCCGACGCCTATCTCAATGAGATGGGGATCACAAACCGGTTTTTCCCCAAGGAGAACGCTCCTAATGGAAATGCCGCACTGCTGGCGAAGTTCGACAAGTTTTCGGATCCGGAGGACGTGGTGGATCCGGCCACCAACAAGGCGGATGTGGATGCCGCGGCGGACTTCATGCGGTATTTGGCGCCGGTACCGCAGGCGCCGATGAATGAGCAGGCCAAGTTGGGGGCGGCGGTGTTTACGCAGGTGGGGTGCGAGAGCTGTCATGTGCCCTCCATGCAGACGGGGCCGGACGCGCCGCAGGGGCTGCGCAACGTGGCGGTCAACCTGTACTCGGACCTGCTCCTGCACGACATGGGGTTGCTCGGGGACGGGATTGCGCAGCCGCCTGCGACGGGCAAGGAGATGCGCACCGCTCCGCTGTGGGGACTGCGCCTGAGGGATCGCCTTTTGCATGACGGGCGGGCCTCGACGGTGGATTTGGCGATTCGGACCCACGATGGAGAGGCGCGGGTCGTGAAAAATCGCTACATCGCCCTGCCCGCTGCGCAACGCAATGCGCTTCTGGAGTTTCTCAAGACCCTTTGAGGTCAGGGGACGGGCCTTTGGGGCGGCGGCCGGCTGCCCCAAGGGCTTCCTCGCCCGGGGCTGACAGGCTCCGGGCGAGCCTTTTTTTGGGGGAGAAGGCCCTAGCCCTGCCCGGCGACGAGGCTCCACACGCCCTCTTGGGCGCATTCGGTCAGAAATTCCTTCTCCGGGCGGAGCCCGTACTCGCGAGCAATCCGCTCCATTCTGGCGGGTGTGTAACGCAGGCTGAAAAACACCCCCAGTCTATCGCCTGCAGAAACCTCCCGCGGGGATCCTTCCCACAAAAATGCTGCGTTCTCGAGCCAAGTGGCGGACACCGTGATGGCGAAGAGCGGTCCGCGTGGTTCGATGGAAAACTCGAGGGGTCCAAGACGCTCGTGAAGGCCCCAGTCCAACAGGGCTTGGCGTAACCAGAGGCGCGTTTCGGGGTTCTCGTATTGGGGAAGGATGCGCTCGCAGGCCTGGCGATAGCCGGTTGCGAGCGGTGCCTCGAGGACGTCGCCGGGCGGATCCGTCCAAGGGGCGAGGTTTGCGCTCAGGAGCAGTCGGTCGCCCGGGCGAAGCGCGGAGCGGAGCAGGGGGAAGAGCGTGGCTGGGTCGAGGTTAGGAGTGAGACCGAAGGCCGTATAGACGCGCGGCACGGGGTCCTCGGGGGAACCGATCCAGGAGGGGCCCGCGGCGAGGATCTGGAGGTCTGCCGCCACGGGGGTGGAGGGCTCGCTCACGAATGGAGCCGCGGCTTCCGCGGAAACGATTGCAAGCTCAACGCTTGCATCGAGCGGCGTGTAGCGGATCGGGCAGCCTGCGCGCTGGAGGGTGGAGAGGAGCAGGGACTCCTTGGTACCGCCTCCGGCGCCGAGGCCGATGACGTGCAGCGGTTTTCCCGCCAGCGAGTGCGCGAGATGGAGAGAGGCGCTTTCGTAAAGAGTGGGCGTTTTCTGCGTCGCAAATCGCGGGGCGTGGGCGCGGTGCACCGCGAGCCACAGTTCCGCTTGGCGGGGACTGAGGTAGTGGAGGGCGGGATCGATTTGACCCGAGGTGAGCGAGGCGATGCGTTTTTGCCGCAACGCGGCGGCGCGCAGGGAGTCGTGGATCCAAAGGGGATGCAGGGAGTTCATCGCAGGTTCCAGCCTCCGCCCACCATGAGATTGGATCCGGTCAGGTAGGCTGGCGCCTCCTGCGCGAGGTAACGCACGGCGGATTCGAGGTCTGCAAACGTGCCCAGACGCCCCGCGGGAACGGCGTCCGCGGGGAGTATTCCGACGCTGTTTTCGAGGAATCCCGGGGAAACCATGTTCACGGGGATTCCGTAAGGGGCTTCTGAGGCCGCGAGGCTCCGGGTGAGCATCCAGACGCCGGTTTTGCCGATGTGATAGCTCCACGCCAAATCGCGGGCCCCGGGTCGGTCGGCGCTGGAGTCTCCGAGGTTGATGATGCGTCCCGCGGGCTTGGAACGGAGGAGGGGAAGCAGGGCCCGGGTGGTGAAGAAGGTTTGGGTCACCGTGGAATGGAGGCCCTCCATCCACTCTGCGGCGCTGAGATCGAGCCCGTGCTTTTCGCAGTAAACTCCGGCGTTGTTGACGAGGAGGTCGAGTCTTTGGAAGCGGTTTGCAACCGCATCAGCCAGACGCAGCGCCTCGGGTTCTTGGCTGAGATCCGCCTTGAAAACCTCCGCCTCCGCGCCGAGCGACCGGGCCCGGTGTGCCGCGTCCTGTGCGCCCTCGGCGCTGCGGCGGAAATGAATGGCGACGTCAAAACCCTGGGCGGCAAGTCCGATGGCCAAGGCGCTCCCGAGACCGGTTCCGGCGCCGGTGACGAGGGCTACGGGGCGTGTTTGGGGGGAGCGGTTCACGCGATCACCCCCATGGAACCGACCACGCCGCGCAGTTTCGCGACCTCGTGGGTACGCAAGAGGTCGGTGCGTGCGAGCAGGGCGAGCATTCCGAAAAAGGGTTCTGCGGAGCGGACTTCCTCCTCGAAAAACTCGAAGGCGTGGGGGAGGGCCTGGCAGACAGGCCAGCCGAGGGTGCGGAGACGGAATGCGTTGAGGAAGGTCTCGATTTGATAGCGCACGCGTTGTGCGCTGTCGGTGAGGTTCTTGTAGTAGAAGCCGAGGCCGGGATCGATCCAGAGGCGTTTGACCCCGCAGTCCACGGCGCGTTGGATTTCCCGTTCGAAGTAGCGGAGCAGGATGCTGGTGTGATCCGCGTGCAGGCGGAAGTCCCCGGCATCACGGGCGTTGTCGGCTTCCTGGATGTAGCAAAGGATGACGCCCGCCTCGTGTTCTGCGGCGGCCCGGTAGAAGGGTTCGGTGTGGCGTCCTGCGGTGAGGTTGACGACGGCGGCGCCCGCGGCGAGGCAGTGTTGGGTGAGCTCGATGTGGTAGCTTTCGACGGACACGAGAATTTCGTGGGCGCAGAGCGCCTGGATGACGGGGGTGAGGCGCGCGGCTTGTTCGGCGGGGGAGATGCGTTGGGCGTGCAGCAGGGTGGACTCGGCACCGAGGTCGATGAGGCGCGCCCCCTCGGTGGCCAGGCGGCGGCCCCGTCGAATGGCGGCCTCCGGATTGAGTACGACGCTTTCGCGGTACCAGGAATCGGCGGAAAGATTCACCACGCCCATGAGCGCGACTTGGGGCCATGGGGTGAAGGGGATGCCCCGGAGTTCGAAAGATTGAACTTTCGCGTCGAGGCAGGGGGCGTGGCGCTCAAGGAGCCGGGAGAGAGAGAGCAGGTCCAGCATGCGAGGCAGGGTGGATTTTTGCGTTGGCAAAGCGGAGGAAAAAAGGCCGGAGCGGTGAGGAAAGGGGGAATGGGAAAACCACCCGTTTGGGGGATAGGGAAATGGGAGAGGGGGTTGTAGTTTTGGATGTCAGTGAGGTGAATCCGCTGGGTGAGTCACCGTTCCCCGGCCCGAATTCAGGAAGCCAGCCCGCTGGCCCGAGTGGGCCATGGACTGGGGCGTGCTCTTCCGGTAGATCTTTCGCCTCGCTCACGGGGGTCCTGCCCCTGCCTGGAAGCGTTCCAATTCTTTTTTTTTATGAGTGAGCCGCCCCCCCTTCCCAAAGATCCCGCTGATGTGATTGCTCGTCTGCCAGCCATTCGGGAGCGCGTGCATCAGGAGCTTTCGAAGGTGCTGGTGGGGCAGCGGGAGACGCTGGATCTCATGTTCTATGCGATTCTGGCCCGGGGGCACTGTTTGCTGGTGGGCATGCCAGGGGTGGCCAAGACGCTCATGGTGCATGCGATCGCACGCACGCTGGAGCTCGCCTTTTCCAGGGTGCAGTTCACCCCGGACCTCATGCCCGCAGACATCACAGGCACCGAAATTTTGCAGGAGGATGCCGAGTCGGGTCGCCGGAGTTTTGTGTTTCGGCCCGGGCCCGTTTTTGCGCATGTGCTTTTGGCCGACGAGATCAACCGGACGCCGCCCAAGACGCAGGCCGCTCTGCTCGAGGCGATGCAAGAGAAGACGGTGACTGTCGCGGGCAAAGGGTACGCTCTGCCGGAGCCGTTCACGGTGCTGGCGACGCAGAATCCCATTGAGCAAGAAGGGACGTATCCGCTGCCAGAGGCGCAGTTGGATCGGTTTTTGTTCGAGTTGCAGGTGGGCTATCCGGGATACGAAGAGGAATTGCAGATCGTCAGTCGTCACTCGTTCAAGCCCTTGGAACAGTTGCAACGGGTGGTAACGCGGGCGGAAATCCTGGAACTGCGCGAGGCGGTGGCATGGGTCCCGGCAGCGCCGAATGTGGTGGACTACGCGGTGCGCCTGGTACGGGCGACGCGTCCGGAGAGTCCGGAGGCTCCGGAGGCGATCAAGCGGTGGGTGCGCTGGGGGGCCAGTCCGCGGGCGAGCTTGAATCTGATTTTGGCGGGGCGTTCCCGGGCTGCGTGCGAGGGGCGTTTCCATGTGTCCTGTGAGGACATTCTGGCCGTGGCGAGGCCGGTGCTGCGGCACCGGTTGATGCGTTCCTTTCAGGCGGATGCCGAGGGCCAGACGATGGACTCGATTCTCGATACGCTCCTGCGGGCGGTGTCCCGTTAGTAGAGAAACGCACCGTGTCCACGGCCCATTCAGCCACTGGCGGTCCACGCGCGGCGGTCTTTGATCCCGCCGCGCTCGCGGGCCTCGCCGGAATCGAGCTGCGCGCGCGCTATCTCATGGAGGGGTTCCTCAGTGGGCTCCACCGGAGCCCTGCGCACGGGGTGAGCTTGGAGTTCTCTGACTACCGCCCCTACCAGCCGGGGGACGACCTGCGTCGTCTGGACTGGCACTTGTATGCGCGCAGCGACCGGCTGTGCATGAAGCGCTATCATCAGGACACCAACCTCAGCGTTTTGTTTCTGTGCGACACGAGTGCCTCGATGGACTACCGCGGAAGTGCCGCGTGGGGGTCCAAGATGGAGGTCGCCAAGGGGATCGCGGCGGCGATGGGGTGGCTCATGCTCCGACAGAATGACGCGGTCGGCGCGCTCGCGCAGGAGGTGGGCGCGGTGGCTCCGCGGTATGTGCGGCCCGCCCAGCGTTCGTCGCAGCTGGGTGTTTTGCTTCGGCATCTGGAGGGTCTGCGGGCGGAGGGCGGCGAATGCCTGGAGGCGTTGCTTTCGAACGCGGTCCGGCTGATGCCGCGACGGGGCATGGTCGTGCTCGTCTCCGACTTTCTGGAGCCTGCGGAGCAGTATGAAGTCGCGCTCAAACGGTTGCGTCACAGCGGCCATGAATGCGTGCTGTTTCAAGTGCGTGACCGGGACGAGGAGGAGTTCCCCTTCGAGGGGATTCAAACTTGGATGGACTCGGAAACGGGCGAGGTGCGTGTGGTGGATGCGCAGCGTGCGCGGGAGCGGTACCTCCAGCGTTACGCGGCTTTTGAGGCGCAACAGGACCGCGTATTCCGGGGCTTGGAAGTCACGCGGTGTCTGGTCCGCACCGACCGTTCCCCCTGGGATGCGATGGCGCAGTTTCTTTCGGAGAGGAGGCGTTTGCGGTGAGTGTGAGTTTCCTCCAGCCTTGGTTTTTTGCGGGATTGGTGGCGGTCGGCGCTCCCTTGTGGCTGCATCTGCGGCGCAAAAAGCCGCCGCAGCCGAGGCGTTTTCCGACGCTGCGTTTCTTGGAGGATCCCCCGGTGGTGCTTCCCAACCCGAGGCGTCTCCAGGAGTGGCCGCTTTTTGTTTTGCGCGCCTTGGCCCTGGTGCTTGCGGTGACGGCGTTTGCATGGCCCTATTTTCCGGGTGCGGATGAGTTTATGGTGAAGGAGAGCAGGGTGTACCTGCTCGACAACACGCTCAGCCATCAGGCGGGAGGAGCGTTTGAGCGGATGCGCGAGCGGGTGGCGGCGGAGATTCGCGGAACGGGTCGGGAGGTGCAGTTGGCCGTGGTGGAGTTGGGGGCGGTGCCGAGAGTGCTTTCGGCCCTTGGGGGGGACAAGGGGGCGGCGGCTGCCATGGTGGAGGGGTTGCGCGCAGGCAGCGCTCGCGGGTCGTTTTTGGATGGCTTGCGTCAATCCAATGCGCTCTTGAGTCGCGCGCTGGGCGAGCGGCGGCGGATCCTGTTTTTCACGGACGGCCAGGCCAACCAGTGGACGGAGAGCACGGGGGGATCGGCTTTTTTGAAGGGGGTTGAGTTGTCGGTGTTTACCTCGGAGTGGGGGGTGACGGGAAATGCGTGGGTGGCGGAGCCCGAGGTGCAGCGGGTGGTGTTTGGAGAGAAGTGGGTGGTGCAACTTGCGGTGAAGGTGGGGCGTCAGGGGCGGGTGGACCGGACGCAGGTGGTGGTGAGTGATGGGGGGCGTGTGGTTGCGAAGCGGGCGTTGGAGTTCGCACAGGGAGAGGATCAGAGAGTGTTTGAATTGCAGTGGGAGGCGGACCCCAAGGAGTGGGTCCGGGGGGAGGTGCGTGTGGAAACGACGGGGGACGGTCTGGCGGGAGACGACCGCGTGTATTTTGCGTTGGAGCCGGTGCGCGAGGGGCGGGTGGCGTTGCTGACCAAATCGGCCTTTGTGCGCACGGCTCTTTCGCAGGAGGTGATGCGCGGGCGTTGGAATACCCTCGTGTTGGATCCTGCGCAGTTGGGGAAAGCGGGCCCCTTGGAATCCGGGGCCGAGGTGTTGGTGGTGGACGCCTTGTACCTGCAGTCCCTGGAGGCCCGGACCTTGGTGGGAGCCTTTTTGAGCAATGGGTGCGGGGTTCTTTTGCTTTGCAACAAGTGGAGCCCCGTGGTGGCCGGGGCGCTCCGGGAACTGGGGTTGGAGTCGGTGGCGGTTGCCGGAACTGGGGAGCCCGTTCCCTCACGAGTTCGGTACGTGTTTTCGCAGCATCCTGTTTTGAAGCCTTTTACGGGCCAGGATTACGGCAGTCTCGGGGAGTTGGTGATCCGCCGTACGCACGCTTTGATGGGAAGGAATGCGGTGCCGTTGATGGTCTCCGACCGGGGGGAGGCGCTGCTGCTGGAGAACGGGGGTTATCCCGGGCGTTTCTTCGCGCTGAGTTTCGGGCTTGAGCGCGCGGACAGCAACTGGCCGCTGCACGTGAGCTTTGTTCCGTTTGTGGATTTGTGTCTCCAAAATGCGCGGCCTGCGGGCCGGATTCCCGCGGAGGCAGCTCCGGGGGACACCGTGGTGATGAAGGTGCCGGAGGGCCGGGGGGCCGAGACGTTGTGGATCGCGGCGGAGGGACGCGAGTTGTCCCGGGTGCCCGTGGTTGGAGGGATGGCGCGCGTGGCGATGCCTGTGGAGCCGGGGTGCTATGAGGTGGGCTACGGGACAAGCCCGGAGGTGGTCAGCCGGGTGTGCGTCAATGGGTCGCCCAAAGAGTCGATCTTGGAGAAGGGGCCCGAGGCGGGATGGATCAAGGGATCGCGCACGGAGGAGAGCAGTCTGGTGAAGGGGGGGCACGCTGGGGAAGGGACGGGGGGGCGGGAGGCGAGGGAATCGGCGGCGCGCAAACAGACCTGGGCGTGGATGTTCTTGCTGGCGGCCGCCGGAGTGTTGGTGGCCGAGAGCCTGTGGTTGAGTGTAAGAAACCTGTGGCGAAGGAGAATCGTATGAGAGGAACCTCTTTGGGTCGTTCAATGCGCGAGGTGGAGAGCCGCGCGCGCTGGGTTCAGTACGCGAAGGCGGTGTGTGCGGCGGTTTTGGTGTGGGGGACGCTCGTTCTTGGAGCGGATTTCGCGGCGCAGGCTGGGTGGATTTCGACCCGGTCGGGTCATGATACGGCGAGGGGTCTTGCCGTGGTGTGTGCCGTGCTGGGGGGGGGCGCATGGGTTGCCGTGGCGGCGTTGAAAGCGGCAGACCGTCGCGTTTTGGCAGAGGAATTGGAGCGGAGCGAACCCCGCTTGATGGACCGTCTCCACACGCTGCTGTATCTGCGCCAAAATCGGGGGGAACCGCATCGCGAGGGTTTTGAGGACCGGATCCACGCGCAGACCGAGAGGTTGCTGATGGGGTATCGGGCCAGATGGCCGAGGTTGCGTGCTGATTTCTGGCGGTGGTTCGGCGGCGCGCTGCTGGTACTCGGCCTCGTGGCATGGATGCCTCGCCATTTCACGTTTCCCGAGTCCGCTGCAGCCGGGACCGAGGGGACTGCCCCTGCCCAAGCCGCGTTGGAGGAGAGGGTGGAGGGGGCTTCCGAGCCGAGAGAGTCCGCGGAGGCGAAGCGATGGGGGGAGGTCGTTTTCACCGAGCCTGCGCGGGACTTGCAGGTGACGAGGGTGGATGTGGTGCCCTTGCAAATCGAGGCGGCCACGAGCGAAACGCTGCAGTCGGTGGAGTGGGTGACCGAGGTGAATGGGGTGTCGGAAAAAATCCATGGGCTCCCTCCCTCGGGAGAGCCTCGGTTTGCGATCCACCGTCCGACTATTTTTCTCGAGGACTTTGGGTTGGGAGATTGGGATGTTCTCTCATACTACGCCCGGGCCCGGACGGAGTCGGGCAAGGTGTTTACATCCCAGGTGTATTTCATTGAGGTGCTTCCATTTCGGGAGGAGATGATGGGAGGCGGCGGGGGCGGCAAGAGCCCCCGGTTCCTGGGTGCGTTGAATGCACTGATTGAAGATCAGAGAAACTTGATCAAACAAACGCGGGACATTGCCGGGCGCACCCCGCTTCCTGCCGAGGACTTGGGGAAACTCGTATTCGCGGAGGGCGATCTTGCGAAGGCGATGGCGCATCTTTTTGCGGAGATCGCCGCGGAGGCGGGCTACGGCGCGGCGAGTCCGGCGGAGAAGCCCTTGGAGCGCGCGGAGCAATCCGCCGAAGAGGCTGCGGGCGCGCTTCAAAAAGGACGCATTCACGAAGGCTCCGAGTTGGAGCGCGATGCCCTGCAGCATCTGGTTTTGGCGCGCAAGGCCTATACGCAGGGCCTCCGCCTGGGCCAGGGCGAGCCGAGTCAGTCGAACGAGGGGACCTCGGAGTCGAAGGTGGAGCTTCCGCAAAAAGTCGCGGAGTTCCGGGATGCGGTTTCCGCGGTGCAGCGTGCGTTGAACTTGGCGGTGGCTCGCGAACAGCTGGTGGGAAGGGATCTGGACCAGCTCGCGGCCGAGACCCAGAAGGCGGGCGGGGCGGGCGGCGAATCGAATGCGAACCCGGACGCCAAGCGGGAGGAAAAAAGGCAGCGGATTGAGAAGGCGCAGGCGGAGGTGATTCGGCAGTTTGAGGCGATTCGCAGGGAACATCTGGACTCGATTCCGGAGTTGGGAGGGCTGTGCCAGAAGGCGGGCGAAGGTCTGGCCCAGACGCAGGCGGAGGCGGCGAAACCCGGGGCGGGCTCTGGGGCGTTGGCTCGGGAGGCGGTGGCGCGTCTTGAGGAGTTGCGGAAGGCGCATGCGAAGCGATCCCAGAAGCAGGAGCTGCAGCAGGCGAAGGCGCTCGAGCGTGCGTTGGAGAAACAGATCGAGAGCCTTGGAAATTTGGAGAAGACGCCCCAAGGCCCCACGAGGGACGCGGCACAGAAGGAGGCGAAGCGGTCGAAGGAACTCGTGGATGAGCTCAAGCAGTGTGCGGGAGGGGGAGCGGGCGCCCAGGGAACTTTGGGAGCGAAGGCGAAGGAGGCTTTGAGTGAGCAGAAGGTGGGCGAGATTGAGAAGAAGCTGCAGGAATTGGAGCAGGCGCCTGACGGGGCGGGTCGCGCGCAGGCCGCGGGTTCGGCGAAGGAGGCTCTGGCAGGGGTGAAGCGCGCGATGGAGCAGGGGCATCCGGAGGCTCTCCGCAGGGCGCACGGGAAGGAGGGGCAGGCCCGCGACCGGCAGGCGAGCCTTGAGCAGGGGATGCGGCAGCTCAAGGGGCTCATGCGGCGTATGGAGTCGGGCAAGGCGATGGGGCCGGCGGATCAGGCGCAGCAGGCCAAGGAGGCGGCGGAGAATGTGGAGTTTGGTTTGTCGTCGGAGAACGGCAAGAGCGAGGGGACGATGGCGCTGGTGCGCGAGGTGCGTGCAGCGCTCGAGACGCCGGACCGGGTAACGGTGGAGCTGGTCCGTTCGCTGATCTCGCGTCTGGAGAATGCTGCGGCGGAGGTTGCGGAGTTTCCGGAGGAGCAGGAGAAGACGCGGATTCGGAACATGGACACGACGACGGTGCCGCCGGCCTTTCGAGGTCGCGTGGAGCGTTATTTTCAAAAGCTGTCGGAGAAGCCTGAAGGGAAGTGATGGAATCCACGCTGAGTTTCGATCTTCCCTGGGTGCTGCGGACGGGCGTGGTGCTGGCGGGCGGCGTGCTTTTGGCCTCGGTGCTGACGGAGGGGCGCAGGGGGCGCGGGGCATGGCTCCGGTTGGT
>JBEBAG010000283.1:0-11202 GCA_041159065.1 Verrucomicrobiota bacterium
TCGGACCATGCGTGCCCCCCTCTCCCTTCGCCACTGGATCCTTCCGCTCGCGGCCTGGACTGGCCTCGCCGCCCTCATCCCCCTCGCCCACGCCGCCCCGCCAATCCCCCTCTTCGACGGGAAAACCACCGCCGGCTGGGAGGGCGACACCACCCAAACCTGGCGCGTCGAGGACGGAGCCCTCACCGCAGGCACTCTGGAAAAAAAGCAGGCCAAAAACGACTTCCTCGCCACCGTGAGAGAATTCGAAAACTTCGATCTCTCCCTTCAGTGGAAACTCGAAGGCACCCAGGGCTTCGTCAACGGCGGGGTGCAATTCCGCAGCCAACGCATCCCCAACAACCACGAAGTCCGCGGCTATCAGGCCGACCTCGGCGCCGGCTACGACGGCGCACTCTACGACGAAAGCCGCCGGGGCATGCTCCAAAAGCCGTCAAAGGAAGTTTACGAAAAAGCCCGCAAACCCCTCGGCGAATGGAACGATTACCGGATCCGCGCCGAGGGAGCGCGCATCCAAATCTGGCTCAATGGCGTTCTCACCGCAGACTACCTCGAAAAGGATCCAGGCATCCCACGCTCGGGAATGATCGCGATCCAAATCCACGGCGGCGCCACCTCCATTGTCCGATACAAAAACCTGGTTCTCGAAGAACTCCCCCCGAGCCCCGCTCCCGAAACACCCACTCCCACTTCCCCCAAAGCGTCCACCCCGCCTCCCGCCACTCCAGCCCCGCAATCCCAAGCGCACCCCCAGGGCGCCACCTCCCGAATCGCACAGAGCATTCCCGCTCGCCCCACGCCCGCCCCATTCCCAAACGCAAAATTCGAAATCCTCAAGGACGACGTCGTGGTCTTCGCGGGCTCCGAGAACATGGTGCAGGAACAGCACGTGGGGGCTCTCGAAGGGCGCCTTGCACAACACTGGCAGGCAATGACGCCCCGATTCCGTCACATGAGTTGGGAAGGCGACACCGTTTTCCGGCAAAACCGCATGATGCAATGGGGCTCCTGGCCCGCCAACCTTGAGGCCGCCGGCGCCACCGTGGTCGTCGCATGGTTCGGCCAGGTCGAGGCGCTCGACCCGACCAAATCCGTCGCGGATTTTTCCCGGAGCTACGGAGTGCTCCTGGATGAATTTACCAAACAGACCCCGCGCATTGTCCTGATCGGACCGCCTCCCTTCGAAAAACCGGCCAGCTCGCTGGTTCCCGATAACACCCGACTGAATCCCCGGATTGCCCAACTCAACGAAGCCGTACGCCAACTCGCCAGCCAACGCGGACTCCCCTTTGTGGACCTGACTCAAGCGCTCTCCATCCACACCGGCAAAACATTGACCCGGAACGGAATGCACTTCACCGAAAGCGGTCTCGAAGCGGTCGGCGCCATCATTGCCAACACCCTTGGTGCCACCACGCCGGCCACCCAACCGCTGCAGGCGGCCATCGTGGAAAAAAACCGCCTCTGGTTCGACACCTGGCGCTGCATGAACTGGGCATTCGCCTACGGCGACCGGACCAACCAATCGTTCGCCAAAGCCCAGGGGGCCCACCCCTCCCTGGTCGACGAACTCCAAAAATTTCAGCCACTGCTCCAACATGCAGAGTCCACCGTCCACGCTCTTTCCCAGGGCAAAACCACCCCCGCCCCCCTCAGCGTTCAGGTCCCTCGCGCCGATCCTCCCGCCCCCTCCCCAGACGAACAAATGAGCCGCTTCAAAATCCGCGACGGCTTTTCCGTCAACCTCTTCGCGGACGAATCTCTCGGCGTCGTGCGTCCGATTCAGATCCGCTGGGACGCACGCGGGCGCCTCTGGGTGGCCTGCACCCCGGCCTATCCCCAACTTCAACCCGGCGAACATGGGCACGATTACATCCTCATTCTCGAAGACACCAATGGGGACGGGCGAGCCGACAAATCCACCCGATTTGCCGAACACCTCACCATGCCCATGGGCTTTGAGTTCGCCCCCCAATCCGCGGGCGGCGGCCTCTACGTCTGCGAAAGCACCCAACTCGTCCACCTGCCCGATTCCAACCAGGACGACCAAGCCGACGGCCGATCGGTGGTTCTGAGCGGTTTCGGCACTGGCGACACCCATCAGGACGCCAATTCACTGCGCTGGGGCCCCGACGGCTGCCTCTGGTTTTCCCAGGGCTTCCACATCTGGTCTTATGTCGAAACCCCCTACGGTCTCGCCGAACTGAACCGCAGCGGTTTGTGGCGGTTCAACCCCCGCACCCATCGACTCGACTCTTTCCTGAATGAAAGTGGTGCGGGCCTCAACTGCTGGGGCACCGCGTGGGACGATTACGGCCAAATGTTCCACGGCAGCGGTGCCAACACCCAAATCTGGCACTCCACCCCGGCCCTTATTCCCACCCTGCACCCACTGGCTCTTCCCACCAGCATGGCGAACTCCCGCGGCAAAAGCATGGAACCCGAGTTCCTCAGCAGCTCCCATCTCCCCGAAGAACTCCAGGGCGCCCTCCTCAAAAGCACCTTCTACACGAGCCAGATCCAGCTTTACCGCCTCAAGGACTCCGGGTCCTCATTCGTCAGTAAGGACCTCGGCGATTTGCTCTCCGGAGGCAATGAATTCCGACCCGTCGAAACCCGGGGCGGCCCCGACGGCGCCATCTACGTTTGCGACTGGCTCAACCCGGTGATTGGCCATTACCAGGCCAGCTACCGCGATCCCCGACGCGACCTGTCCCACGGCAGAATTTGGCGCATCACCGCCAACCAACGCCCCCTCGTGCCCAGACCTGCACTCGGAGGAAAAACCGCCGCCGAACTCCTCCCCCACCTCGCCTCCCCTGAACGCTGGGAACGCGATACCGCCAAATTCACGCTCTACCGCCTGGACTCCCCCAGTGTCCTGGCAGCAACCCGTACCGCCCTCACCTCAGCCCTCTCAAGCAATCACACCCGGCTCCTGTACGAGTTGAGCGGCGTCCTGGCCGCCCACGAATCCAGCAGCCTCCCCCTGGTGGAGCACCTCCTGCGCTCCCCGGATTTCCGCGAACGCGCCTGGGCCACCCGCCTCCTCGGCCTCTGGGCCAATCACCTGGAAAACCCACTCCCCCTTCTCCAGCGCGCGGCCACCGACGATCACCCCCGCGTACGCCTGGAGGCAATCGTCGCCGCTGCGTGGATGCCCGCCCGTTGGGCGCCAGAAGCCCTCCAAATCGCAAGCCTCGCACTGGACCACCCCATCGATCCCCCAATCCAATACGCCCTCACCCAGTGCATCCACGCCCTCGCCCCTCACTGGCGCCCCGCATTGGATCAGGGAAAACTCCAGTTCGAGGGCCGTCCCCATGCCCTCACTCACATCCTGACCACTCTCGGTGACGCCTCCCTCCTGCCGCACCTCCGGAAATTGGTCGAGTCACCAAACCTGCCTCCCGCTCAACGCATTCGCCTGCTCGAGACCCTCGCAGCAACCGGAGGGCCGACCGAGGCGGAGTACGCCCTCGCCCTCGCCCCGGATTCCCAGCCCGTCCTCAAAGTGATCAGTGCTCAGGCCAGCCTCAAAAACGGCAAGGGATACGCCCGACTCGTCGAACAACTCCTCCAGAGTCCACACGGAGCCGCCCGTATCGCTGGTTGTCAAATCGTCGCCACCACCTCCGGTGAAAAGTGGGGCCCTCTCCCGGAGATATCCGCCCTGGTGGCCCATACGTCCGCCCCGACCGCAGAACGCTCCATCGCCATGGCCGCGCTCGCCAAACTCCGCTCCAAAGAAGCGCTCCCCACTCTCCTCGCCTTCGCGGACTCGCCAGATGCCGACCTCCGCAACGGCGCCCTCGCGGCCGCTGCGTCCATCGACTCCGAAGCCGTCAGCGCCCCCGCCGCACGGCTCCTCGCGGGAGTCCATTCGACCAAAGAAGTCGCCGGATTAATCGCGCCCATTCTCAACCGCAATGAAGGAGGCAACCATCTCGCCCGTGCAATCCGTGTTGCCCGTTTATCCCCCGATTGCGCGAAGCTCACGCTGCAATGGATGGCCGAGAGCGGCCGGGACGACCAGTCGCTCAGAGAAGCCCTCCAGGAGGCTGCCGGACTACGCTCCCCGAACACCGAATACAGCGAATCCCTCGTCAAGCGCCTCGTCGCCAATGCCCTCGCCCAAGGCAGCGCCACCGAGGGCGAGTCCATTTTTCGAGCCGCACAGACCACCTGCATGTCCTGCCACAAAGTCGGTAATGCCGGAGGCATCCTCGGCCCGGACCTCTCTGCGATCGGGCGCGCCATGACCCCCGAAGCCATCGTCGAGTCCGTGTGGTGGCCCAAACGTCAGGTCAAAGAGGGCTACATGCTCACCCAAATCACCACCAAAGACGGCCAGTCTCACCAGGGCTATAAAGCCTCCGAAACACCCGATTCGGTCACACTCAAGGATCTCGCGGGCAATCCCACCAGCCCCATTCCCAAAAACAAAATCGCCACCCGCAGCGACTCCGGCACCCTGATGCCCGATGGCCTCATGGCCAGTCTGAGCGAAACGCAGCAACTCCATCTGCTCCGTTATCTCTTCCAACTCGGGAAGTAGCGGTTTCCAAGACGGGCGCCACCCTTTCCGGTGGGGGCGCACGTCTTGCCAAGGGATCCGCCGTGGGTCCGACGCGGGCCTGCATCCCTTCAGGATGCGTCGCTTTCTACACGTGGGTCCCCGGGGGTCGCGCGCTCCGCGCGACCACCCGGCTAATGGCCGTGAACCCTCCGGGTTCATCGATCCCGGCGCACGCGCCCCACGCGCCCCACGCGCCCCACGCGCCCCACGCACCGCACGCACCGCACGCACCGCACGCACCGCACGCACCGCACGCACCGCACGCACCGCACGCACCGCACCGCACCGCACCGCACCGCACCGCACCGCACCGCACCGCACCGCACCGCACCGCACCGCACCGCACCGCACCGCCCCGCACCGCACCGCACCGCACCGCACCGCACCGCACCGCACCGCACCGCACACCAAGCACCGCACACCGCGCCACACCGCGCCACAAGCAACGCGCAGCGCACGCAAACTACCCCTAGAGAGGGCCTTCCGAAACACCAGAATACAACGCCCGGGACGGTTTCGGATGCCTCTCCGTCCGCTGCATCCCCACCACCAACACCCCGATCAACGCGAAATACAGCGCGGCCATCGTCCAACGCTGCAAAGAGCTGATTTCGTAAAAACGTGTCATCTCCACCGCCCATTCCCCGGTCCGTCTCCGGAAAAGCGAAAAGAGCCGCGGAAGGGCGCTCAGGAACACCAGCCACAAAATCAGGTGCTGAGGCTGCCTCCACAACAACCAGCCCAAAATACCCACCCCGGGAACCCACAACCAGGGAGAGATCGCCGTCACAATCCGGCCACCGTCCAACTGCCCAACCGGAATCAGGTTAAACAAGTTCAGCCAGTATCCCGTCCACGCAAGCGCGATCAACAGGGGCTGATGCCACCACACCCCCAGCCCATGGCAAAAAGCCGCGGCCGCCGCCCCCAAAAGCGGCCCGCCAATCCCGACCCAAGCCTCCACCCAAGCGTTCTGCGGCTGATCCCTCAACAAAATGAAAGCGCCCATGAATGGAATAAACACCGGCGCACTCGCATTCAGCCCAAACTGCCGCGCCGCAACCAAATGACCGCATTCGTGCACCAGCAGCAACAACACGAAACCCAGCGCGTATTTCCACCCCCAAAACGCCCCGTACACGGCAATCGTAAACACCATCGAACCGCCCGATTTCAAAATCACCAGGACCTTCGGAAACAAACCCAGCAGCAACTTCAACTTCGCCCCGAACTGAAACACCGCCAGCCCAATCATGCCCAACACCCCGAGAAAACCGCGCCCCCTTTTGGGACTCTCGGTCGATGGCGGAACTATGGAAGGAGGAAGCTCATTCATTTTCAAAAACCGCAGCACACACGCGGCGCTCTTATCCAAAAGGGCATTCCCTCAAGCCGCAACCCGGACTTGCAAAGTACCCCTACCAAATCTCCACGCGCCGCTTCTTCGGAAGATACATGGGCATCCCCGGCCGAATCCCAAACGCCTCGTAAAATTCGGGTAGATGCTGCAGCGGCGCGTATCCCCGAATCTGGTCCGGCGCATGAGAATCCGTCGTCAACGCAGCCCGGAGCGATTCAGGCCGGTTCAGCGCGGCCCAACTTTGAGCATACGCGATAAAAAAGCGCTGCTCCGGCGCAAGCCCGTCCACAGGCCTGCGCTTGGAAGGATCCGCCTCCAAGGCGCGCTGCATAGCAAGGTAAGCCATCCGCAGGCCGCCAAGGTCGGCGATGTTTTCCGCCAGGGTCAGCTTTCCATTCACAAACCACTTCGGAAGAACCTGCACCCCGCTGAAGTGCGTCACCAACCCCCGGGCACGCTTCTCAAACGCACGCGCATCCGACCGACTCCACCAATCCCGCAAATTGCCCTCAGCATCATACTTCCGCCCCTCGTTGTCGTATCCATGCGTCATCTCGTGGCCAATGGTCGCTCCGATGGCCCCGTAGTTGACCGCATCATCCATCGCCGGATCAAAAAAGGGCGGCTGCAGAATACCCGCAGGGAAAACGATCTCATTCGCCGTGGGCAAAAAGTACGCATTCACCGTGGGCGCACTCATGTGCCATTCGCTTTTGTCCACCGGCTTCCCCACGCGAGCCACATCCCTCAGCCACTCGCTTTTCACCGCACGCTGTACATTCCCCAGCGCATCGTCACGGCGCACCTCCAGCCCCCCATACGTCCGCGGATTTTGCGGCGAACCAATCTTCGCCCGAAAACGACTCAGCTTCGCCAGCGCCTCCTTTTTGGTTTCCGGGCTCATCCACGACGAATGCTCCAACCTCTCGCGAAACACCGTCTTGAGCTCTTGCACCATTTCCTCCACCCGGCGGCGGGAGTCCTCCGAAAAATGGCGCTCCACATACATCTGTCCCAACGCCTCGCCCACACACCGGTTCACCTGCGACACCGCACGCTTCCACCGGGGACCCTGTTGCGGCTGCCCCTCCAGTACTTTTCCATAAAACGCAAAATGCGCCGCATCGGCGGCCGAGTGGAGCAGCGGTGCGTTGCCGTTCAACACATTCCATCGCAGATACGCCCGCCACTGCTCGATCGTGCGCTCCCGCATCTGTTTCTCCACGGCTCCCAGAAATTCGGGCTGACCCACAATCACCCACTCCACTTCCCCCAACCCCACACCGCTCCAGTACCGCTTCCACGGAAACGAAGGCGCAAGCGCCTCAATCTCCCCTTTCGAAAGCTTGTGATAATTGGCCTCCGGATCCCCCAAATCCTCCAGCTTCCGGCTCGCCTTCGCCAGCGCCCATTCCACCGCCCACACGCCCTCCACCTCACCCCGAAGCCCCTCCTCCGGACGCCCCGCCATCCGCAGCAGCCCCCGCATGTACTCCTTGTACGCGGCACGCTCCTTCGCAAAACGTCCCTCTTCGTAATACTCGCGATCCGGCAAGTTCAGCCCGCCCTGCGAAAGCGCCAAGGCATACACCTCGCTCCGCCGCGCATCCGCCTCCACCCCCACGGAAAAAAGCCCCCCCACCCCGCGCATGTGCAGCTCCGCCAACAAATCCGCCAAATCTTCCAGCGAACGCATCGCCTCCACCCGCTCCAAATCCCCCCGCACGGCCTCAAACCCAAGCGCCTCCATTTGAGCTTCATCCATCGCCGCTGCATACCAATCCCCCACCAACCGCTCCCGATCACTCCGCGTCGGCCGCTCCTCCCGACACCCCTCCAAAATCTCCCGCAACCATTCCCCATTGCGCCGCATCAATTCCACCGTCGGACTCCACGAAGTCTCGTCCCCGGGAATCCGCGCCCGCTTGAGCCATCCTCCGCACGCGTAACGGTAAAAGTCACGCCCCGCCGACACACTGCCGTCCATTTGCCCCACCGAAAAACGTGTGATCCCGGAAAGTGCTGCGTCCTCGGCCCTCGGTGCGGAACTCAGGAGCCCGAGAACCGCCAACCCCACCATGCAAATTTTGATCCTCACAAAATCCTCCCGATGTCCGCTGAATCACCTTGCGAGCAAAGCCCGGTGAATCCGCCGGATCAACGCAGGCCCCTCGTAAATCAGACCGGTGTAAATCTGAACCAACGCCGCACCCGCATCCAAACGCTCGAGCGCGTCGTCCGCACTCTCAATGCCTCCCACCCCAATCACCGGCAGCGACGTCCGCGCGCACACAAAACGCAGCATCTCCAAAGCCCGCGCCCGCAGCGGCCCTCCACTAAGCCCGCCCTGCTGCCGTCGCCCCTCCGGCACCTGCGAATGATCCACCGTCGTATTGGTCGCAATAATCCCCGAGAGCCCATGCGCTTCCACCAGCGCAATAATCTCCTCCACAGCACTCCACTCCAAATCGGGCGCAATCTTTAACAGCAAAGGCCTCTTTTCCCGGTTCTCCGCCTGCACCGCCGCAAGCAACCCCTCCAAAGACTCCTTATCCTGCAACTTCCTCAGCCCTGGCGTGTTCGGCGAAGACACGTTCAACACAAAATAATCCCCGAATTCCCGCAGACGCCGGAAAGAAGCCACATAGTCCTCATTGGCCTCCTCGAGCGGAGTCACCTTTGATTTGCCCAAGTTCACCCCCACCGGAATCCGCGGCCAGCCGCCCCTCGCCTTCAACGCCCGCAGACGCGCCGCCACCACCTCCGATCCCTGATTGTTGAATCCCAGACGGTTGATCACCGCCCTCAACTCCGGCACCCGGAAAAGTCGGGGCTGAGGATTCCCTGGCTGCGCCAGCGCCGTCACCGTCCCAATCTCCGCAAATCCAAACCCCATCGCCTCCCAGGCCGGGAGAGCAACCGCATTCTTGTCAAATCCAGCTGCCAACCCCACCGGACTCGGAAAACGCACCCCAAACACCGTCCGCGCCAGACGCGAATCCAGCGGCGATGCCAACGAGCGCCAGTGCGGCCCGAACACCTCCAGGCTGTCGATGGCAAGGTGATGAACCGTTTCAGGGTCGATCAGAAACAACAAAGGACGCAGGCAGCGGCTGTAAAAACTCACCCGCCTAACAAACCCCGGTGCCTCCCCTCCCCGCAACGGTTTTCCGGAAGGGCTCTCCTCAAAGCGCCGCCAGCGGAACCTCCAGCCAATGCGGCCTCTGCTGAATCTCGTACAGCACCTCGTAAATCGCCTTCTCCCAGATCAACCCCTCCAAAAACCCCCGCCAATCTCCCCCAGGCAAATCCATGGATTCCTGCCACCCCTCCAGAAAAGACTCCTGCATCCGGCATACCGCCTCCCGAGCTCCCCCGCCTACCACCCCCGCGTACGCCCAGGAACGCCACATTCCCGCCACATCCCTCAAGGGCGATTCCTTCAGTCGCCGCTCCTCCAGTGCCCGCAGGGGTTCCCCTTCAAAATCCACCACCACGGCTCCGCCAACACCGCAATCCAGGACCTGCCCCAAATGCAAATCGCCATGGATCCGACTTTTGCATCCAAAAACACGGCACCCCGCCAATGCCCGCGCCCGCGCCCGCCATTCCTCCTCCCTATCCACCCAAAGGAGGCGGGCACGCGCCCACGCCGCAGGCGTGACCCCTTCCGGAGGCACACCTTCCAGTCGCTCCCATAGCCGTTCCCCCAGCCTTTCCACCCGCCAACTCCAAGCCTGCAAATCCGCGACGCCCAGAGGCTCCTCCCCAAACTCGCTCCCCCCTTCCCCCGACGCCAGAGCCCGGTGCAATTCCCCCACCGATTTCCCCCAACGCCTCGCAAGTGCCGCATCCGCCGCGCCCCCTCGAAATCCGTCGAGCACTTTTTCCCAACCCGAAACGCCCTCCACCCAACGCTGAATCAACCCAACGGTCATCCGCCCCTCAGCAGTCTCCCGGTCCACCCGCGCCCCGAATCCGGCCACTCCACACACCCCTTGCCGATGCAGAAACTCGGCAACCTCCGCCTCTGGATGCACCCCCACCTGCGGATACCGGTACCATTTACACAACCAGTCCCCCCCTTCGCCCCGACCCAGCCACAACGCATTGGTCGAGCCCAGCGCCAACGACTCCCAACGCAGGCCACGCGGACAAAACGGCCCGCGCACCACCCGCAAACGCCCGCCCGACCCCGGCACGCTCATCCCTGAACCCACACCCCAAAGTGCTCCAGCGCCTCCACAACCCCCGTGCTACAACGCCCACGGGCCACATATCCGCCCGCCCGACGCACCATCTCCTGCACCACCCCCACCGCATTCGATGGACACATCACCCAGCGCGCATGCACCCCGTCCAACATCGGCAAATCATTGTAATGATCCCCCGCTGCAAAGGTCTCCTCCGGCCCAATCCCCGTCAACCGCCCAAGCTCCGCCAATGCCGTCCCCTTGCTGTAGGCCTCGTGACAAAACCGCACGTAAATCGTGTTCCGCATGTACCCAAAGCCGGGCACGCGCCGCCGCTCCTGCTCCAGAAAATCACACAACCGATCCATCTCCTCCTCCGTCTTCGCCGCCAACCCCACCATCCTCCCCCCCTCGTAGATCCGCTCCGCCTCCATCGTCCCCTCCACAAACCGCTCAATGTCCCCAATCAAATCCGACGCCTGCAAAAACAGCGCGTCGTGCGCCTCATAACAACGCCGATTCCAATCCCCGAAATCCTGCCACTGCCCTCCCGGCCCCCGGTGAAACACCTCCCGTTCGGCCGTTAAAACAAAGTCCGGCTCCACAGGAAAACCAAACTCCCGCAACCCCTCATCCACAAACCGAAGGTCCCTTCCCGTGTTGATCGCCCAATGCACCCCGCGCGCTCTCAACTCTTCAAACATCCCAAAAAGCGCGGGATCCACCGGCGGATTCGCAAAATGGTCGACCAAAGTCCCGTCAAAGTCCGTGCTCAAAAGTCGAATCATACGCCCCCAAGGTTGACGCCAAGCCCGACTTTTTTCACGAACTTCCCCGATGAAAAGCGCCTACGAACTCGCCATGGAACGGTTGGAAAAACAATCGCCCACCTCCAAGCTCTCCGAAAACCAGAAAGCCCAAATCGCCGAGATCGATTCCATCGCCAAAGCAAAACTCGCTGAAAAAGAACTCTTTTTACGCGAACAAATCTCCAAGGCCATCGCCTCGGGAGATCCCACCAGCGCCGACCAACTCGAAACCCAGCTCGCAAGGGAATCCCGGCGCATCCA
>JBEBAG010000284.1:0-5122 GCA_041159065.1 Verrucomicrobiota bacterium
CCGCGCTGGCGGAGCTCGTGGATCACATCGAGTGGATGCGCGTGGGGCAACTGGGCAAACTGATCGCCTTTCTCAAGGAGTCCGGGGTCCGGCACGCGGTGATGAGCGGACAGATTGCGCCGAAGAACCTGTTCGATCTGCGTCCGGATATCAAAGCGCTCCTGCTGTTGAGCCGGCTGAAGGAGCGCAATGCCGAGACGATTTTTGGGGCCATCGCCCAGGCCATGGCTGATGCGGGAGTGGAGTTGCTGCTTGCAACCACCTTCATGGAGGAACACCTGGCGCTCTCCGGGGTGCTCGCCGGACCTTCCTTGGGGCGCCGCGAAAAAGCGGACCTCGAGTTTGGTCTGCGCATTGCCAAGGAAATCAGCCGGCTCGACATCGGTCAGACGGTGGTGGTCAAGGCGGGAACCGTGCTCGCCGTGGAGGGCTTTGAGGGGACCAACGCCGCCATTTTGCGCGGAGGAGAGCTTGGCAAAAAGGACGCCATCATGGTGAAGGTGTCCAAGCCCAATCAGGATCTCCGTTTTGACGTGCCTGTGATCGGCCCCCTGACTTTGGAAACGGCCGCCACCGCCAAAATCGCAGCCATCGGAGTGGAAGCAGGAAAAACGCTTCTCCTCGAGAGAGAGAAACTGGCCGCCCTTGCGGAAAAGCACCGCATCTCGATTGTCGGGATCTGATTCCGATCCGGCGCGCGACACTGCGGAAAAGCGGAAATCGAGAAACAGACTCCCCTGCCCCGCCGCAGCGCATGGGAATAAAGTCCGGTCCACGCCGGACTTTGAAAGCAAACTTGCGGAACGATCAGGCGAGCCGCACGACGCCAGAGCCTTTTTCGATGCGGCCGATGGGCTTGGCCTTGAGCTGCTTGCCGACTGCCTCGGCGTCGGCCGGGCGCACCACCACGGCCATGCCGATGCCCATGTTGAACACTTGGTACATCTCTTCCCGGTCCACCTTCCCCCCCTTCTCAATCAACGTGAACAGGGCCGGCACCTTCCATGAATTCATCTGAATCACCGCATCGCAGGAATTGGGAAGGACGCGGGGCAGATTGTCCACGAGTCCTCCTCCGGTGATGTGGGCGAGGCCCTTGAGGACGCCGGGAGCGACCTTCGCAAGGGCGGGCTGATAGTTGCGGTGCACGCGCAAAAGTTCCTCGCCGAGCGGCTTGGAGAACCCCTCGGGTTTGGCGGAAAGCTTCAGCTCCATCTGGTCCAGCAACACCTTTCTGGCCAGAGAGTACCCGTTGGTGTGCAGGCCGTTGGACGGCATCCCAAGGATGACATCCCCCGGGCGGATCCCGCTTCCATCGATGAGCTTGGGCCGATCGACCACCCCCACGATCGTTCCTGCCAGATCATACTCGCCGCGCTGGTACATGCCGGGCATCTGGGCCGTTTCCCCTCCGATCAAGGCGCAGCCCGCCTCCTTGCAGGCTTTGGCAAACCCCTTGAGAATCTCGCGGAACACCTCAGGCTCAAGGCGTTCTGCGCCAATGTAATCAAGGAAGAAGAGCGGCTTTGCACCGATGACCGCGATATCGTTGACGCAGTGGTTGACTAGGTCCTGTCCCACGGTGTCGTGCCGTTGCGCCGCGAAGGCGATTTTGAGCTTGGTTCCCACCCCATCGACGCTGGAAACCAGCACGGGGTCTTTCATTCCACGGAAGTTGGGGCGGAAGAGCCCGCCGAACCCACCGATTTTCCCCAACACCTCCGGGCCGTGGGTGCCCTGAACCATGCCGTGGATTTTGCTTTTGACGCGGTTGCCCAGATCCACATCCACACCGGCGGCGGCGTAGGCTTTTTTGGAAGCGGTCTTTGCAGGGACGCTGGCGGCTTTGGAGCGTTTTGCGGGAGCCGCTTTGGAGGAGGATCGGGAAGCAGAGGGTTTGGCCATGGCGTGAGAGCGGAAAAACGGCGAGGGGTTCGTGGGAGCCGTGGAAGAGAGAGGGCTAGGAACGGGGGTTCTGATCGAAGAGATTGGGCGAAGAGGGAGCGGCTCCGAGCAGATTCGGGCGGTGGCTGCGTCGCTCCATGACGTACTTGTCGAGGTTGGGATCGACCGGCACGGGATAGTCGGCGTTGAAACAGGCCAGACAGAACTGATCCTCCCGCTGGCCGGTCGCTCGGACCATGGCGGGAACGTCCAGATAACCGATGGAATCACACCCCAGATAATCGCGGATCTGATCGAGGGTGAGCTGATTGGCCAGCAGCTTCTCCGGGTCTGGAAAATCGATGCCGTAGAAGCAGGAGTGCTTGTGGGGGGGACAGGAGATGCGCATGTGCACCTCTTTCGCTCCCGCCTCGCGCAGATTCACAACGCGGGCGCGGGCCGTCGTTCCGCGCACGATGCTGTCGTCCACGACCACGACGCGTTTCCCTTCCACAGCCTCCTTGATGAGGTTGAGCTTTACGCGGACGTTGAAGTCACGGATCAGCTGGCTTGGTTGGAGGAAGGTGCGTCCGATGTAGTGATTGCGCACAAAGGCGTGGCTGTAGGGAATGCCCAACTCCTCGGCAAACCCAAGCGCCGCGTAGTTGCCCGAGTCGGGCACGGGAACGACCACGTCAGCCTCCGTGGGGTGCAGGCGAGCGAGTTCGCGTCCCATTTCCGTCCGGACCCGGGCGACGTTGATATCGGACAAGATCGAATCCGGGCGGGCGAAATACACGTACTCGAACACGCAGAAAGAACGCCTTTCTTTCTGGAAAGGCCACTCCGAGCGGATGCCATTTTCGTCAATAATCACGACCTCGCCGGGTTCCACATCGCGCACAAACTCGGCGTGGATGAGATCGAATGCGCAGGTTTCACTGGAGAGCACCCACGCCCCGTCGAGCTTTCCAATCGAAAGGGGGCGGAAACCGAAGGGATCGCGAACCCCGATGACCTCGCGTTCGCTCATGAGCACGAGGGAGAAAGCGCCATGCACCTTGCGCAGTGAGGAGAAAACCCCTTCGGGACCGGCGGGCTGGGCAAGCAGGTGCAGGATGACCTCGCTATCGACGCTGGTTTGGAAAATGGACCCATTCTCCTCGAGCTCTTCGCGGAGCATCGAAGCGTTCACCAGATTGCCATTGTGCGCGATGGCGATCTGTCCCCGCGCTGTGTTCACCACAAAAGGCTGGGCGTTGATCAACTTGCTCGAACCGCTCGTCGAATACCGCACGTGGCCGACGGCCCGGGTGCCCTTGAGACGCTCCAGATCGGGCGGAGAAAACACTTGGGAAACCAGCCCCATGTCTACATGGCGCACGAAGGGGGTGTTCGGACCGTCTGCGGTCACGATTCCTGCACTCTCCTGTCCGCGGTGCTGGAGCGCGTAAAGCCCGTAATAGGTGAGGACTGCAGCGTTAGGATGACCGAAAACGGCGAAGACGCCGCATTCATGGGTAGGGCGGTGATTTTTCACAAAGGGGTGGTCCGAAAAGACTATTCCCGCCCCATGGAGCGTCAAGACAAGGAGGCCGATTTCAGGGGCACAGCGGACGGGGCGCAACGCAACCTGTTTTCAAAAAGAACGTTGCAAGAACGGAGGCGCGCAAAGCTCGGAATTTTGGGCTTCTGGGCGCTATCGGGGCAGCGGCGGCTCCTCCCCTTTGGAAGGTTTCCAACCCTCCCTCCGCGCAATCAAATCCGCCAGACGCAGCGGCCACTCGGGATTCTCAAAAAACGCCGGGTTCCGCCGCAGCAGATCGTTGTAAGCCTCCAAGAACTTCTGGTTCTCCATGGAATCCTTGTTTCCGAGGGCGGGATAACGCCTTCTGGCCTCGATGAGAGCCCGGTTGTTCTCGCGGGCCGAGGGATCCGCCGGCACGGCGGCGTTGGGTCCATCCAGCGCAATCTCCTCCCCGGGCAGAAGGCTCCCTGCATTGGGCGGGTTCCCTTTGGCGGGAGCCTTGGGTTGAGGCGAAGTCGGAGCGGGCAGCATCGCGGGTGCAGACGCGGATAGCGGAGCGGTGGGCTTGGGGGCTTCGGGCGCATCGGCTCGCTTCCATCCCTCCTGCTTGGCGACCAGTTCGGCCAGTTTGAGCGGCCATTGGGGATCCTTGAAAAACTCAAACTTACGGAACCGCTCCAACTCCCGGTAGGCGTTCATGAACGCGATGTACTCGGGCGAACCCGTGGTCTCCAGACCGGGATAGCGGCGGTAGGCCTCCGCCTTGGCGAGGCGCGTGGCCTTTTCCTTCGGATCCTCATCCGGAATTTCCTCGGAGGCCGGGGCCTTGGCCGGTGCCTGCGTCACGGAGGGTTCCACCGGCGGAGCGGGTTTGGAACGTTCCCCGGCCGGTGCGAGCGGCTCTGCGGGACGCTCCGGAGCCGTGGGGAGCAGCGGCGAGGGAAGGCTGGGCGTCGTTGGGGTCGGTTGGACGGAAGCCACTCCCCCCTTTTCCTTGAGTACCCGAACCAATTCGGCGGTGGACCTGGCGAACTCGGAGCCGCTCAGGACCAATTTGATGCCGACCGGAATGGCCATCGAGGCAAAGAGTCCGAGGGCGAGTACGAAAAAGGTCCCATTCCGCTGGCTGAACACGCGGGTCTGGGAGGCGATGAACCATACCAACCCGAGCACCGACGCCGTGGTCAGCGCAATGAAGCTCTCCCGACCCGCCCAGCCCAAAGCCACACCGGCCACCGGGATCGGGAGAAGCAAACACAACCAACCAAGCACAAGGTTCCGGAGGGAGTCTTCCGAGCCTGCGGATTTCCCCGCCTCGATCCGCCCCTGTTCCCCTCGTTCTTTCGAGGGGGCGGGTAAAGCTCCGGCGGGAGATTCGTTTTCGGGATCAGTCAGGGGGGGCTTCACGGCTCCCAAGGAACCGCAAGGCGAATGCGGAATCAAAAAGGAATTTACTAAGAAAGCGTGCGCGCCCGAGCAGCAGTCCCCTAGGCCTCGCCCTCGAAGAGACGCTCCCCCCCCACGATGCGCTCCTCGCGCAGGTCCCACCGGTAGAGCGGAACCCCCTGCTCCTTGCGCAAGGCTTTGAACACCCCGGGCACGTCCCGCTTTTGCAAGACCCTATCGTGCAGTCCGCTGCGCTCGCAACTCAACACCCGAAGGTGCCCCTTGAGCTCGCGGGCTCTGCCAATCACCCGCGCGGCGCCTCCC
>JBEBAG010000285.1:0-6886 GCA_041159065.1 Verrucomicrobiota bacterium
GGACGATCTGGCGGTAGTCGCCCGGGTGCTGCCTGGAGTCCCGGGCATCGGCGAAAAGGATGATATGGCGGGTGCCGACCCGGATTTTGGAGAGGGCCTCGCATCCGGCCTCGAGGGCTTCGTGGATGTTGATGCCGCCTCCCGCGGAGCGGACCCGGCGGACGGAGTCGAGGAGGGGGGCTCGGTTTTTGCCGAGGGGGGAGAGCGGGAGGATTTCGTGGGCTTTGGTATCGACGGCGTAGACGGCGGCGAGGTCCTGATCGCCGAGGAGTTCGAGGGAGGCCGCGGCCCCTTCGTTGGCGAGGTCCATTTTGGTGAGGCCGGCGCTTTGGGTGCCGCTTGGGCTGGAGCCCATGCTTCCCGAGCGGTCCATGAGGATGGCGACGGCGGCGAGGAGTTTTTTTTCGCGGCGCTGGACGTCGAGGGATACGGGGAGGAGGGGGTCGATTTCGGACCGATAATAGCCGCCGGAGCCGAAGCTGTTTTTTCCGCCGAGCATGAGGAGTCCGCCGCCTTGTTCCTGCACGTAGAAGGGGAGGGCTTTGCGGAAAGCTTGGGGGAGGCTTTCCGCGGGGAAGTTATGGAGGATGACCAGGCGGGCGGCGGCGAGGATTCCGGGTTGAAGGGGGGCGGGGTCGCGGAGGTGGCGGACGGTGAAGCCGCCGGATTCGAGCACGGGGAGGAGGGGATCGGAGGGGAAGGGGCTGAGGAGGAGGATGTTTCCTTTGCCCTCGCAGAGGATCCACGTTTCGGCGCGGTTGTTTTCGGGGCGGCTGTCGTTGGGGGGCTGGAGGAGGAGTTCGTAGCGATGGGTGCCGGGGGTGCGGAGGACGTCGGCGAAGCGCGCGGCGGCGCGTCCGCGGGAGAGGGTGAGGGAGCCGGAATCGATGGGGACGCCATCGCGCAGGAGTTGGTAGGGAACCTGGCCGTCGAAGTTGGCACTCAGGCGAGCCTGGAGGAGGAAGCCTTCGCCCGGGGCGGAGCGGGTTGGGGCTTCGAGGAGGTCGACTTGGGCGTCTGGGGCCGGGGGATCGAGGAGCCAGCGGATGTCGATGGGGACGCCTGCGGCGCGGGCTTCTTCGGCGACGCCGGTGAGGGGTTGGGTGGAGAGGCCGTCAGTGACGAGCAGGATCCGGCTGGGGTGGGTGGGGGAGCGGTGCTGGAGGACCCAGCGGATGCCATCGGCGAGGCGGGATTCATGCGGATCCAGTTCGAGGCGGGTGGACTCGCGTTCGCGCATTTCCGCGGCGAAATCGGCGATGCGCAGGCGGGCATCGCGGGGTTTGGAATGGCGCAGGAGCGTGAGGATTTCCTCTCCCTGGCGTTCCTCCTGCGGAGCGGCGGAGAGGGATCGGTCCATGAGGGCCCAGAGCTCCAGTTCCTTGGAAAGGGAGTGGCGGGTGGGGCGCATGAGGGCCAGGAGGAGGAGTCCTGTACAGGCGGCGCGCAGCGGGGAGAGGAGGCGCAGTTTTTCCCAGCGCCATGCGGCAAAGGCGAGGGGGAGGGCGGCCAGAATCCAGCCGGGAGCTTCAAAGTGCATCGGGAGTTTGGGACGGACGGTTTGTGCGCGCGGCGATCGACACCCAGGCCGCGATCAAAGCGGCTCCCGCGAGGCTGAGCCACACCTCGGTGTAGGGGTCGGGAAGGGTTTGTGCCGCATCCAGGGCCTGGGCAAGGGAGAGCACCTCTCCGCCCGAGCCGGCCTGGCCGAAGTCGGATTCGAGCGGGTTGAGAAATTGGGCCGCCCCTTCGAGCTGAATCGCTCCCGACTCGGAGTGGACCGAGAACCCTCCGGGCCGCAGGGGGGCGCGGGCGGAAAGCTTGGACGGAAGGGTCAGAGCGGGGAGGGATTCTCCGCGGAGGGTCCAGCCGTGGCCGATGGGGATCGGGAGGGATTCGCCGGTGGCGAAGTTGGCGGCGGAAGTTCCCGGGAGCTGGGACTGGATTTGGCCGAGGAAGCGGCTGAGGAGCAGGACCATCGCGGGCAGGCGGGGGGCGTTGGAGTTTTCCAGATGGAAGTTGAAGACCAAACGGGGTGCGGAGGGGTGGGGGGAGAGCCAGACCAGCGGGCGGGATCCGCGCCACACGAGGGGTTCGTCCTGTTCGGAGGGGGTGAGGTTCCCGGAGTCGGTGGCGACGAGGCTTTCCCAGCCGGCGTCGCTGACGAGGGGATGATTTTCCGCAAAAACGAGTTCCGCCGGTGCGGGCTGGGTCTGGGGCGGGAAGACGAGGGAGGGAAGGGCGTCGGTTTCGGAGAAGCCGACGTGCAGATCGGACGGTCCGTCGGGGACCAGGCGTGCTCCGGGGAGGGTGGCGGCCACGCGCTGGACGAGGCTCTGGGTGGGGTCTGGGAGGGCGCAGTGGATGCGCAGCGGGCGGGGTTGGGGGCGGACCACGGGCAGTGGGTCGTCGAATGGGAAATCGTCTTCGCTGAGGTGCAGGGTGCCGCGGGGGGTGTTTTCGGGGAAGGTGCCGCGGAGGGTTCGGATTTCGCCCGGTTGCAGAGTGAGGGAGGCGGGTTCGGACCGGCCCCGGGGATCCTGCCACCACCACTGGCGGGTTTGGGGGGAGGGACTGGCGTTGCGAACGAGGGCTTCCCAGTGCGGGGTGTCGTTTTCGATCCAGACGCGGCAGCCGACCCAGCCGCAGTTGGGGAGGGGGGAGCCGAAGGCGATCGGGGTGATTCCCGGGGGGATGGCCTCGGGAAGGCGGTCGGAAATCCAGAGGAGGATGGGGCGGGATTGGGGGGAGGCGAGGGGCAGGGAGGCGAGGACCCTGGCGGGATCGGCGTCCGGGAGGAGCGGATCCCAGCGGGAGAGGGAGGCGAGGGCTTTTTGGGCATCGGTGCCGCGGTAGAGCGGGTTGGAGGGGGCGGAGGCGGCGAGGACGGTCCACTCGGTGGGGACGGTGCCGCGGAGGAGGGGGCGGAGTTTTGCAGGAAGTTCGGCGAGGACGCGTTTCTGGCAGGCGCGCATGGAGGCGGAGTCATCGAGGAGGAGGGTGACCTGGCGCCAGGAACCGAGGCTGGGCCAGCGGGGCTGGAGGAGGATCCAGCAGAGGAGGAGGAGGGCGAGGAGTTGGAGCCAGAAGGCGAGGGAGTTTTGGAGGCGGTGCCATGCGGTGCCCCTGGGGGAGGCGAGTGCGGCGGGGGGGAGGAGGAAGAGGGTGCTGGCGGGGAATTTGCGGGCCTTTTCGCGCAGGCAATGGATGGCGACGAGGGCGGGGACGGCGAGGAGCGCGAAGAAGCCGGCGGGGTTGGCGAAGGTGGGGGCCATGGGGGGAGCGGGTCAGACGCGGGGTTCGACGGCGCCGACGGGCAGGGCGTGGTGGGCGAGGGCTTCTTCCAGGGGAAGGCCAGCGGGCAGCCGGGCGAGCGGAATGCGGCGGCGTTGGGTTTCCTGAATCCAGAGCGCGAAGTGAGCCTGGTAGGCGTCGCGGTAGTGGCGGAGTTGGGTGGAGTCGAAGCGCTGGAGTCGTTGGGATCCGGATTCGCAGTCGCGCAGTTCGACGGATCCGGTCCATGCGGGTTGGGCCTCTTCGGGGGCGAATGGGGCGAGGATGAGGGCGTGTCCGGCGTCGCGAGCGAGGGGATCGAGGAAGGGGGCGGGATCGCCTGGCCAGAGGAGATCGGAGATGAAAACGCGCAGGGAACCGCGCCGCCAGGGGATGGCATGGAGCGGGGGTGCGGGTTGGGGGGTGGGAGCTGGTTGGGGGAAGGCGAGCGCGGGGAGGGAGTCGCGGCTGAGGGGGCGAGGCTGGGAGTGGGGGCCGCCGACCTGCCAGAGGCGAAGGGAGGCGGAGCTGTGGGAGGCGGCTTCGGTTGCCCAGAGCAGGAGCTGGCGGGAGAGGATTTCCTTCTGCGGAGTCAGCGCCATGGAGGCGGAGCCATCGAAGGCCAGGTCGACTCCGGGGGAGACCTCCTGACGGAAGACTTTCATGGTGAGCGAGCCGGTGCGGGCGAAGGCGCTCCAGTTGAGGTGGCGCAGGTCGTCGCCCGGGAGATAGGCGCGATGGTCTTCGAACTCGAGGGAGTTGCCGGTGCCGATTCCTGCGCGGGCGCCGGAGAGGCCATTCCAGCGTTTGAGCCGGAAGGGGAGGGACCAGCGTTGGGCGGCGGCGTGCGCCTCGGGGAGGCCAGGGATCATTGGGGGAGCGGGGAGGGAGAGGAGGGTTGGGGGGCGGGGCCCGACTCCTGGCGGGGGCGTGGCCGCCAGACGGGAGAGGCGCGCAGCCAGAGGAAGGCGAGGAGGAGGCAGAGCGAGGCGAGGACGAGAAGGGCCAAACTGGAGGCAAGAAGCCAGTCGGTTTGGGACGAGGTGTTTGGCATGAGCTTGAGGTAGGCCAAGAGGGCGGCGGGAGGGAGGAGGCAGAACCCGACGCTGGGGGGAAGGGCCTGCAGGGAGTGGTTGAGGGAGGCGAGGAGGATGCCGAGAAGGAAGGTCAGGATGAGGACGATGCGGGGATCGCGAATGCGCGGGAAAAAGAGGCGCCACAGGAGCACGCCCAGGTAGAGGGAGGCGGCGCACAGGGAGACTGCGGGGAGCATCTCGTTGCGGTGTCCCGTGACGGCGACAGCGAACCCGGCGACGGGAAGGAGCGGGAGCCAGAGGGAGCCGGCCCAGTTGGGAAGCAGGGGGAGTGCGATCGCGCGTGCGAGAGGGCCGAATCGGTGGAAGGGGCTCAGGTGGGAGCCTTGGACGGGGCGGTCTGATTTAAGGAACCAGAGGAACACCACGAGGGTGATGAAGGTTGCGATGAGAAGGTAGGCGTAGGTGGTGGCCGTGGACGCGTGGAGCTGGCTCAAAAAAGCGGAGGGAATCCATGCGAGGAGCAGGAGGATTCGGGGGAGTGCCGCGGCATTTTCGGAGGGGCTGTCAATGCAATCGCCGGCGAGGCGGAGGAAGAGGACGGTGAGGACGATGGTGGCTGTGGAAATGACGAGAACTGCGTTGAGGGAGAGGGAGAGGAAGCTTGTCACGCTGCCGCTGCCCATCGCGTTCATCAGAATGGTAAACAGGACAAGGGCCTGCACGCCGAGGAGCCCGCGGCCCACGCGCTGGGTCAGGGTTGCGGTGCCGGAGGCGGCGATGGCTCCGGCTGACCACACGGAGGAGCAGGCGATGCAAAGAAAGAGCAGGAGCAGTTCGGCGCGCAGATCGAGGCTGCCGAGGGAGTGGCGGAGGACGAAGTAGGGGAGGAGGGAGGCGAGGATGAGGAGGTTTTGGAAGTGAATGCACAGCCACTTTCCGAGGGCGACGCGGGTTCCCGAGATGCCGGAGGCGGCGAGCAGTTCGAGGGTTTTCGCCTGGCGCTCCCCGTGGAGATCGCCCAGGGCGCGCGTGGGGGAGATGACCAGGAACAGGGCGAAAAGAGCGATCCAGAAGATAGCGCCCACAAAGGCGGTGCTCTTCTCCGCGGCGGCGGCCGCCAGTCCCGAGGCGAAAACGGCCATCAGGACCAGTTGAATGGTCACCATGGAGAGCACGAACCCGCGTGTTTTGAGGGCTTGCCGGAGCTCCTTGACGAGCATGGGGGGCACCCAATCGGGAAAATCCCGGATCGCGGGCAGCGGGGAGGTGGAGCGGGAAGCGGGGTGCGGGGCGGTCATGGGGTGGGTTGGGAGCGGAGCATTTGGACGAAGATTTCCTCGAGGCGCTGTTGGTGGGGATGGAAGCCGCAGACGGGGATGCCGGCGTGGATCATGCGCTGGAGTTCCGAGGCGAGGGTTTCGGGAGCGGAGGAGGCGAGGGTGGCGAGGACCGAGTGTTGGGAGCGGGTTTTGAGGGTCCAGAGGGGTTGGAGGGCGAGCCACTGGACGAGGGCCTCCTCGGGGCCTGCGAGGCGGATGTCCACGTCCACCGCGGCGCCGGGGGAGGAGTGGCTGCGGAGCGAGGCGCTGGCGCCTTGGTGCACGATGCGGCCTTGGTCGATGAAGAGGAGGGAGTCGCACATCTCCTCGAGTTCGGAGAGGATGTGGGAGGAGATGAGCAGGGTGGCGCCCTGTTTTTTGAGGAGGGCCACGGCGTTTTTGAATTCGACGCGGGCCTTGGGGTCCAGTCCGGCCGCGGGTTCATCCATGAGCAGAAGCGCGGGCTGATGCAGCAGGGCGCGTCCGAGGCAGAGGCGCTGCGCCATGCCCTTGGAGAGTCCGTCCATGGGACGCGAGGCGAGGTCGGTGAGTCCGGAAAAGTCGAGCACTTCGCGGATGCGCTCCTCGCGTTCGGCGCCGTGGAGTCCGTGGACGCGTGCGAAGAAATCGAGGTAATCGAGGACGGACATGTGCGCGTAGGTGCCGAAGGCGTCGGGCATCCAACCGATGAGCCTTCGGACCTGGGCGGGGTGATCGAGTGCGTTCCACGGGCCGATTTGGATGGAGCCGGAGTCGGGGGACTCGAGGGTGGCGAGCATGCGCATGGTGGTGGTTTTCCCGGCCCCATTGGCTCCGATGAAACCCACGACGCTCCCTGCATGGAGGTCAAAGGAGACGCCGCGTACGGCTTCGAATTGGACGAAGGTCTTGCGCAGCTCGCGCACTTGAAGGAGGGGTTCGGAGGAATTCATGGCGTGACTTCGCGGGAGACGGGCCCGAGGCAGAGCATTTCATCGCGGACCCAGCGGACTTGGGGGGAGGTGGGGATCCAGATTCCGGGAGCCTCCTGGGCGCCCCCGAAAAACCAGCCGCGTTTGGCTTTGGATTGAGCGATGCGCGCGGAGAGGTTGGGGCTGGGCTCGGAGATGGCGGAGGCGACCCACGACTCGAAGTCGCCTTTTTTGCAGGGGGCGAGCGGAGTGGGTTTTCCGGGGAGGAGTTCGGAGGCGGTCCAGTAGTTTCCTTGGGGGTCGGCGTAGTAGACGGGCCGGATGGGATGGTTTGCGGAGGAGAGGA
>JBEBAG010000286.1:0-7208 GCA_041159065.1 Verrucomicrobiota bacterium
GCTCGCATCAAAACGCCCCCCCCAACCTGCGCCCGACCTCCGAGGCGCTCAGGACGCGCACATACTCGGGATCCCACCCGCCGTCCGCCGCCACCGCTTCCATCGCAGCCTGTTCCCTCGCGTTTTTGGCAATCTGCAGCACCCCGCAGTCCCCCCAGGCCACCGCCGCCCCGCGCGCCTCCAGTCCCCGCAACTCCCGCAGCAACCACCCAAAACACGCCCGCGAAAGCCGCGCCGCGCGCCCGTCATCCCGGGACATCATCGGCGCCAGCACCCCGGCCCGGTTGCCCGACGCCTCCTGCGCCACCCCTCCGTGCCGCTCCACCAGCGTCACCGCCCATCCTCTGCGCCCCAGGGCCCGCACCACCGAAGTGCCCGCAAGCCCCCCGCCCACCACCACCGCACGCCCCAACTCGCCCCCCCGGCAATCGTCCCCTCCCGGAGTCCGCTCCCGAGTTCGCTCCCTTTCCACCCGGAAACGTCCGCGAATCCGCCCACCGAGCTCCGATTCGATTTCGAACCCGCACCTCCGCAACTCCCCCACTTCCCCCGCATTCAAGCCCTCCGCCTCCAGCACCGCCCCCGGCGCTGCCACCCGTGCCAGAAGCCGCAGCGACCATCCGCCCCGCTCCGCCCCCACCCCGATCCAATCCGCGCGCACCGCCAGACGCGCCAGCACCGTTGCCTCGTCCCCCCGCGCCAGCGTCAACCGCACGCGCTCGGCGTCCCAACTCAACCGATCCATGCCCGGCACCGCGAGCAGCCCTTCCGCCCGCAAGGCATCCCCCTCCGCAACGCATCCGACACGCACCAAATCCAACCAACCCCGATCGCCTCCCAGCGCTGCCCACTCCCGCCGCCACTCCGCCAGCAACGCACTTAGCCTCCCCCCCACCACCAGCGCCACCCCCCCCAGCGCCACCCCGCGCGCCTTCCAAAAACCGAGGCTGTTCCGGGCGCTGAGGGCGGATTCCATACACCAGATGCTCCCTCCCCGGGCGGGCTCTGTTCAAGCCCTCCCCGATCCCATCCCCCTGCGCGCGGTCCGATTACTCCACCACCAACACGCCCTTCATCACCCGCCAATGCCCGGGGAAGGTGCACAGGAACGGGTAACTCCCCGGTTGTTTGGGCGCCGTGAAGGAAAGCTCCGCGCGCCCCGCGGGATTCACCAGCGCCGTTGCGTGCAGCACCTTCGGCGATTCCGGAACGAAATGCTTCGTCAAGCCATCCGGCTTCGTCGCCATCTGGTCCGCCAGCAGCCCGACCTCCTCCTCCGCACCCGGCGCGACCAGCACCAGGTTGTGCTGCATCAAATCCGGGTTTTCAAAAAGCAGCCGCACCGGCGCGCCCGCCTTCACCCGCAATTCTTTCGGAGCAAACTGCAAAAGATTCGGCACCGCCTGCACCTTGAGCGCGTTGCGTTCCGACTCATGGGCCTTGTCCCACGCCGCCGCGAACCCCGCCAAATCCGCCTCCGTCTTCGGAACCCGGGCGCCCGAGGGAAGCTGACCAAGCGGATCGTACACGTACACCGGCGGGGTCGTCCCCTTCGGCTTGAGCTTGCGGAACTCGATCTCGAGGAGGTTCAGCCCGGGCTGCAGATCCACCGGGATCTGCTGCTGGGAGCTGTAGTTGTTGTCCGAGCTGAGCAACTGCACCCCGTTGGCAGACACATCCAAATACCCGTGCTTCACGCTGAGCAGGACCGTCTGCGCGGCCTCGGATTCCACGAACGTCCGCACCTTTTTCACCCCCCCTTTGACCTCGCCCACCACCGCCCAGTGCTCCACCTGACTGGCCGGATTCACCTCCAGCACGGGCACCGAACGCCCCTTGGCTGGCTTCACCCCCACCTTCAAACTCTCCACCGCCTGCTTCACCGGAGCCTCCCCCGCGTTCATCCCCTGCAGCACCTTGTCCCAGGCAAAACCGCCCCCCACACGCACCCCGGCGGGATGCGTCTCATGCGGCTTGGAGGCCCCCCCCACATTGGACGCCACTCCCTCCGCAGCCGGCACCACCCCGTTGCCACGCAGATGCGCGACGGCCTTCACCACCGCCAAACGCACCCGCGGATGCGCGTCCCCCGCCGCGCCCGCCAAAAGCCCCTCCGCGTTCGGCAACCGATCCGCCTCAAACCGCACCAACTCCACCCCCGCAGCACGCATCCGGGGATCTTCCGAGCGCATCAAACGCGCAATCGCCGCGGGACGCACCTCGCCCTGCGTGTGCAACACCCAGAGCGCCTCCAATACCCCCTGCTCTCCCGCCGAGCCCTGCTCCAAAGCCCCCATCCACGCATCCACCGCCCCCACCACCGACGCCCCCTGCTTGCGCAACTCAATCCGGGCATGCTCGCGCACCCCGTCCTGCGAATGCCGTAAAAGCCCCAACAACTCCGGCACCCCCGCCCCCTCAATCCGCGGCCAGTCCTGCACCACGGGACGATCCTTCGCCACCACCCGCCAAATCCGGCCCCGGGTATGGTTCCACTGCGGGTCCCGCATCGGATGCTGCGCGTGCCCGATGATCCGGCTCGCAAAGTCCGACACATACAGGGCCCCATCCATCCCAAAGGCCGCATCCACCGGACGAAACGCCGAGTTCTGCGAGGTCAACAGATCCACCCGCTCGGTGCCCACCGCCGGCCCTTGGCCCACATCCACCGCCGTCATCGTGACCGTGTAATTGCCGAGCAAACTCGCGGAAACCACCCCCTGCTGGAAGCGCTCGGGAAAATTCGGACTCGACACCACACACGCCGCGCAGCCCTTGCCGTAGTTCACCACCGTGCCCGTCCCGTACCCGTGATAGACCCCCAAGGGCGTCCACGGCATCGCCAGCCCATCCAGCACCTGCCCCCCGCCAAACCGCTGGAACAGGTTCCCGTACCGATCAAAAGTCGGCTTCCACGGATTGGGCGTCATCGCCTGCCATTCGGAAACCATCCGCCCCGAGTGGACGTTCAGGCGGTAGGTGGTCGAATCGATGGAACGCACCACGCCAAAGGGCGTTTCGAATTGCGAACGGTGAAACACCCCGTCGGAAAAAATCAACTGCCCGAATGCATCCGTTCCAATCATCCCGCCATGGTGCGAATCGGTCACATCCACCCCTCGCAGGAGCTCCTCCTGCGCATCCGCCCGCCCGTCGCCATCGGTGTCCTTGAGCAGGAGCAACCGGGGTTGCGCCGAGACGATGACTCCCTTTTCGTGAAAGGCCACGCCGTCCAGCGCGTCAAACCCCTCCGCAAACACCGTGCATTTGTCGGCCTTCCCGCGCCGCTGGGTGTCCTCCAAAATCAGGATCTTGTCGTTGGGTTTCTCCCCGGGAAGCGTGTGGGGAAAGGAGGGCATCGTGACCACCCACAACCGTCCGCGCGCATCGAAGGCGATCTGGACCGGATTCTTCAGATCGGGAAAGTCCGCCTCGGACGCGAACAGATTGAGCGCATACCCCTCCGCGACGGTGAGATCCTTCTGCTGCTCCTGCGGCTCCTTCAAAATCCCCCCGCTGTAGCGGTCCGGCACACTCTTGCCCTCCGCCAAGGGCGGCAGCGTGGGACGCGCCAGATCGGAAAACCGCTTCTCTGGAAAACGCACCAACTCGTGTACGAGCGACTCCGCCTGCTCCACCAACTGATGGTAGCGGGGAATTTCCGCCGCGTACTCCTCGGGCCGCTTGCGCACCCCGTAGTACACCACCCCGTTCTTCGGACGCACCACCTCCGCCACATAGCCCGCCTTTTGCGCCGCCGCCTTCGCAACCTCCTCCACCCGAGCCGGTTCCTGCGCACGCACCACGGCATCCCCCAGCAGCGCCCCCGCAATCACCTTCGCCATCTCCCGCACCCCCAGCGCATTCAAATGCACCCCCTGCACCGTCAGCGGCTCCTTGCTGCGCGCATACGCCTCCTGACTTGCGCTAAACAAGTCCACAAACAACGCCCCCTCCGCCTTCGCCATCCCCTCCAGCACCCGCGAATACCCCAGCACCTCCCGGTTGCGCACCGCCACCTCCTGGTCGCCCCCGTTCTGCACCGCAATCGGCGAGAGAAACACCAGCCGCGCCTTCGGATGCAAACGCCGGATCTCCCTCAGGTACCCCTCCGCATCCCGCTGAAACGAGGCCAAACCCGCCTCCCCCGCAAACGACTCGTTCCCCCCAAATCCCAGCACCACCGTGTCCGCAGGCCACCGGGCCAAAAGCTCCTTCAAATGTTCCACATACCCCTCCGGCCGCAGCCGGTTCCCCACCTCGTCCCCCGTCCACGCCAGACTCCGCACCCGCAAATCGCCCCGGGGATGCGCCAGCTGCAAATGCGCCTCCAGTTCTCCCCCCTCCATCAACCGCTCCACCAACCCGCCTCCGTAAAACAGCAGGGACTCCGCCCGCGCCGAAAACGCAGGAACCAGAGAGAGGGCGGCGAGGCAGAGAAACGAGCGGAGCGGGGAGGAGGGGAAGACGCGCATAGAATAGGGAAGATTCGCAAACGGCGGGCAGTCCGCCGGCAGACTCCCATTCTGGGTCATGCCGCCGCCCTTGAAAAGCCCACGCCCCGGCCGGGGAGGCTTAGCGTTCCTCGAGGGCCTTCCAGCGCCGGGAGAACGCCTCCTCCACACGCCCCTCGGGCGCCCGCACCACATGCGCCGCAGCCCCCTCCACCTCTTCCACGATGGGCATGCCCCGCTCCACCCCGAGGACGCTCAGAATTTTCGCGAGCACCTCCGCCTCCATCCCCCGGGACGCCACCACGGTCACCAGACTGTGGTCGGTCAAACCCATCCCCGTCCGCGGATCCACCAGGTGGGAGTAGCGTTTCCCCTCCAACTCCAGGCGCTGATACAAATCGCCACTCGTCGAAACCCGCACCCGGCTCAGCTCCAGACGCCGTGCCGCAGGGGCCCCCTCCTGATCCAGAGCCGGCACCTCGATCCGCCACCCCTTCTGTCCCGGAGGCGCCTCGCCCAGCGCCATATCCCCCCCTCCCACCACCATCGCCTGCGCATACCCCCGCTTTTCCAGCACCCCCAAGGCTTCCTCCGCCGCATACCCCTTCGCAATCCCTCCCGCATCCAAGCGCATCCGCCCCCGGAGCAGCTCCACCCGGTGCCCCTCCGCCTCCAAACGCACAAACCGATAGCCCACCCGCCCGAGCGCCTCCCGCAACCGCTCCGGCGAAGGCAGCGCCTTCTTGCGGCGCGCCGTCCTCCACAGGTTCACCAGAGGCCCCACCGTCATGTCAAAGGCTCCCTCCGAACGCACCGCCATCCGCTGCCCAAATTCCAGCACCCGCCACAAGTCCGCGCCCACTTCCACCGCCCGACCCTGCCCGCTGCTCTCGGACAAACGGCTCAACTCAGAGTCACTGTCGTAGTCGCTCAGCACCGCGTTCAACTCCGCCACCCGCGCAAAAGCCGCCTCCGCCGCCGCCAACGCCTCGGCCTCGCTCCCCGCATAGAGCGTCACCCGAAACGGCACCCCCATCTCCGCCCGCTCAAACGCATACCGCTCCGCAGCCCGCACCTCCCCCCCCACGCCGCACACCGCCCCGATCCACCACACCCCCAGCCACACGGCTCTCAAAGGATTCCTCTCCCAAACGCGCATCCCCACCCCTTAGCGCCTCTTCCCTCCCCCACAAAGACTTCCTTCCGAAAGTCCCCCGAAGCCGCTACAGCATGGCTCCCACCGGAAGTTCCCCACGCTGAACAAAGCGCCCCTCCCGGAGTCTAACCTTCCCCGAACCATGAAATCTCCCGCCCTGCTCCCCGCGGCCCTCGCCCTCAGCCTCGCCTCCTGCCCCCTCCTCGGCTTGGCCCAGTCCACCCCCTCCCCCACCCCCGCCGAGGCCCGCAGCGTCCGCAAACCCATCGCGTTTTCCGAGTTCGACCTCCCCAACGGTCTGCACGTCATCCTCCACGAAAACCACTCCGCCCCCGTCGTCTCCACCTACGTCCTCTACAAGGTCGGCAGCAAAAACGAGCGGCCCGACCGCACCGGATTCGCCCACTTCTTCGAACACCTCATGTTCGAAGGCTCCGAATTCATCCCCCGCGGCACCATCGACAAATACATCTCCGGCGCCGGAGGCAACCTCAACGCCTCCACCTCCTTCGACCGCACCGACTACTATTTCAACCTCCCCTCCCACCAACTCCCCCTCGCCCTCTGGATCGAATCCGAACGCCTCCTGCACGCGCGCATCGACGAGACCGGCGTCGAAACCCAACGCTCCGTCGTGAAAGAGGAGCGCCGCCGCTCCTACGACAACCAACCCTACGGAAGCCTCTTCGAAGAACTCGCCTCCCTCGTCTTCGAAGGCACCCCCTACCAATGGGTCCCCATCGGCTCCTTCCAGTACATCGATAAAGCCACCATCGAGGAGTTCCGCGACTTCCACCGCACCTTCTACCGCCCCGAAAACGCCACCCTCGTCGTCGCCGGCGATTTCCAGCCCGAGGAAGCCAAAAAACTCATCCACGACTACTTCGCCACCATCCCCAAGGGCGCCCCCATCTCCCGCCCGGAATTCACCTGGGACCTCGCCGCCCCGGGCAAATCCAAGGAGGTCGTGAAGAAAAACACCCCCCTCCCCGCCATCGTCCATGCCTGGCGCGGCCCCTCAGAAACCCATCCCGACGCCTACCCCCTCGAGATGCTCACCAACATCCTCGGAAACGGCCGCTCCTCCCGCCTCTACCAACGCCTCGTCGAACAGGAAGGCGTCGCCATGAGCGCCATGCCCTACTGTTACCTCCTCGAGAAAGCCGGCGTCCTCGCCCTCTCCGTTACCGGCCAGTCCGGGGTCTCCCTCGAGCAACTCGACCAACTCCTCAAAGCCGAAATCGCCAAGGTCATCGAACAGGGCGTCACCGAAGAAGAGTTCCAAAAAGCCCGCAATAACATGGAATCCCAATTCGCCGAATCGGGCGGCACCATGCACGACCGCGCCAGCGCCCTCGCCCATTACCACGTCTTTTACGGCAACACCTCCCTCATCAACACCGAACTCGACCGCTACCTCGCCGTCTCCCGCGCCGACCTCCAACGCGTCGCCAAACAGTACTTCACCGACTCCGGACGTTTCACCCTCCGCTTCCCCCTTCCGGTATCCAAGTAACCCCGCCCCACATCCCTCCCCCCCCACCCCACGCCCTTCTCTCCCCATGCAATTCCCCAAACTGCTCCCCACCGTGGCCGCG
>JBEBAG010000287.1:0-3870 GCA_041159065.1 Verrucomicrobiota bacterium
CGAGGGTCCAGCGGGAAAGGTCGACGGGATCGGTGCCCGGGTTGTGGATTTCGATGAACTCGGTCGTGCGTTTTTCGGCGGGATGGAAATGGATTTCGTTGATGACGACGGGGGGCGTGGCGGGGGATTCGATCGAGAGAAATCGAAGGGCGAGGGCGAGGGCGAGCAGGGCGAGGCGAAGGGGGAGGGTTCTGGACACGGTGCTAGGGGCGGATGAGGGAGGGCGGCTGGAGAGAGGAATTTCTTCGAGGGCTTTCCGGCTCAGTGCATGAACCGGCCTTGCGACGGACGCGTCCGGGCGCACTGGGGTCGCAGCGGGCGGGGGGACGTGCTCGGAAATCTCGATTCCGAAAGAGAGGCTGGTGCTCCGACGCGGGACGTGCAGTGTCTTGGAGGCATTGCCCTGTTGCTTTGTGGATCGCGGAGAGCGCATCGAGATGCGCAGGGCCAGCCCCTACTTGGCGGCCTGTCTCCCTTCTACTTTCCCTCGCGATCTTTGCGTTCCTGTTCGAGGGAGGCTTTGATCGCGTCGTTGAACGCCTTGGTGCGCTCTGCGTCGGAGAGTTCCTTCGCGCTTGGCGCCTCACCCTGATACTGCCCGCCGACCCAGCGGAGTTGGCGAACGCGGATCGCCGCCGCGTTCTTCCAGGGGGTGCTTGGCATGGGCGTCTTCGCGCCCTCCTTCACCACGGTGGCATGCCCGCTCAAGGTGAGTTCGGTCAGGGTCGACCAATCCGCCAAGGGCGTGGCCCCTCGGGGGTCGGTGGGTTGGAAGTCCTCGACTCCCAGACGGACCTCGACCCAGCTCCCGTTGGCTTTGAGCGGCACGGCCGCGTAGTATTCCCCGCTCCCGCCCCCGAAGGCACCCCAGGCGTTGCGGGTGACGGACACATAGAGGACGGTATCGTTTTCGGGGTGGATCTCGAAGGCCAGCCGCGCGCCCAGCGGACCCCGCCAGAGGGGATCCTTGACCTTGCGGGTCGTGGCCGTCCACAGGGTGGGGTTGCCCCAGTTGAGACGGAACCAGTCCTGCCATCCTTGCAGGCCGGCATCGATCGAACGGTCCCGCTGCGCGGAGGCGCGGACGCCAGCCGCAGCCAGCTCGGCTCCGGTCAACGTGAGGACGCGTGAACTGAGCGCGAAGGTATCGCTGCGCCCCACGCCCGGGGTGGTCGGGATGTTCCGGTAGGCCTCCGGGGTTTCGTAGCTGACGTCGGCGTAGACAAAGAGGGGGTCACGCGCGTCCAGCACCGGCACGGTGGCTTTCCACTCCTTGCCTGCTTGGGTGGCAGGCACGGTGCGCCAGAAGGCGGTCAGTGCGTGGGCATCGGCGGTGGCGTAAACGCGAACCGCTTTCACGGCGCGGCCGGCATCCGGCGTGACCGTGAAGGTGGCCTCGCCGCCGGCCACAGAGCGTTCCCAGCGGAGCTGCGGGGTGCGGGGGAGGTGGTAGGCGCCCTTGAGGTGCTGTTCAAACCAGAGCGTCGCGGTCAGGCTGTGGTCGTCCGAACTGCGGTGGTTGAAGTGCGGGGAGATGCTGCAGCCGAGGAGGGCATCCGGAACTTCGCGCCACGTGGAGGCGAAGTGGTAGAGGTGGGCATGGAAGTCGTTCGTTGGCGAGAACCACAAGGTCGGCACCTTGAGGCGGGCGATGTACGGGTTCTCGGACCGCGTGGCGAGGTCGCGCGGGGAGCGTTTGCTCGGCGATCCGCCCGGGAAACGAGCGGGGTCGGCCGTGAAGTCGCCCGAGCCGCCACAGGAAGGCACCGCGGCCTTCACCCGGTCGTCCATGCCCGTCAGTTGGACGGTGAGCCGTCCGCCCATGGAATGCCCGGTCGCTCCGAGTTTGGTTGGGTCGACCTCGGGCTGTTGCTCGAGGAACGTCAGGGCGCGTCTCGCCGCGAGGGTCACGAGGAACCAGTTGTCGTTTCGGGGCGAATCCACGGCGTCGAGGGTGTATGCGTCGGGCTCGGTGCCGCCGGCGAAATGGTTGGCCTTGTTCCGTTGGGGCGGGTGAGTCGCGTCCAGCGCGCCCCAGTCTGTGTTGGGGCCGTCGTACGTTTTGCCCTCGGGGAGGCTCATCTTGTTGCCGCCCCAGTTGAGGGAGAGGCCGACGTAGCCGAGCTTGGCGTAGGTGACGACGGCAGAGAGGCTGGCGGACTGCCCGCCGCCGTGGATTTGGAGGATTGCCGGCAGGGATTTCGCGCCTTTGGGGAAGGCGTAGAATGCCGCCATGGTCGCCGGCTTCTCCTTGAAAGTGCCGATGCGGTAGCGGACGACCCGGCAGACGACGCCGTCCTGTTCCCACTCCGTGGTCACCTCGGCTTCCAAGGGCTCGGCGCGCGGGTCATAGGTGCCCCAGAGCTGCGAGAGGTTCTCGGGCACCCTGCCGTCCTGGAGCGGCGGCAAGGAATCGGCGGCGAGGCACCAGGGGCTGAGGATCAAAGCGAACAGGAGGGGCAGGGGGGAGCGCATGGGAAAGGCGAAAGGGCGTGGGAGGGGCGGGAGGAGGAAAGGAACCGGAGGGAAGCCGGAAACACGGGTTAGCTTGCGTAGAAGCGCTTGGAGACCATGCGGCTCACGGGCCAGAGGAGGAGCAGTCCGGCGGCGAAGAGGGGGCCGGTTCCTTGGGAAGCGCCAACCCAGCACAGGGCGGCCTGGAGTGGAAGCCGGAGCCGGATGTGCGCTCCGATGAGGGGGGGAAGAAAGGGGTTGGGTTGAAAGAGCTGGAAGGCGAGGCGCGACGCGGCGACGAGGGGCAGGAGGAAGAGGCCGAACGCCGGGACTTTTTCCGGGGAGAACAGGGCGTTCTGGGCGCCGAACAGGACTCCTGGAACGAGCGAGATCAGGGGGAGGATTCGGGCCGAGCGGGGGACGAGGGGTTTGGTTTCGAAGCGGGCGAGGTGCGTGACGGCGGCGATGAAAAGGCCGGCCACCAGAGCGAAGACGGCGGAAATGGGGTAGGCGCTCGGACTTGGGCCGGCGAAGGCGCCCACTAGGATGCTCAGGGAACGGCAGAGTCCCATGTTGAGCGCGCCGAGGACGGGGATTTTTTTGGTGAGCAGATTATAGGAAGCCACGGCGGCGATGGTGGCGATTCCGGCCATGAGACAGCGGGAGCTGCCGGTGGCAAAAAGCAGCAAGAGCCCGAGGGCGTTGAGGGCGAGCAGCGCCGCGCGCACCGAGGCGGGGCTTGCCAGACCTGCGGGTAGGGGCCGGTTTGGGCGCTCGAGGGCGTCCTCGCGCAGATCGGCGAGGTCGTTGAGGAGAAGGCCCGCTGCGTAAAAGCAGAGGCTGGCGGCCGGGACGAGTGCGAGAGAGGCGTCCACAAACCCGGAGTTTGCGACGAGGTAACCCGCAATGGGGTCGCCCGGGACCGTGAAAAGATTCGGTGCGCGCAGCAGTTGCAGCCAGGTGTGCAAGCGGGAGGGAGTCTGGCGCATGCGTGGGGAGGAGAAACCGGGCCTGGCCGGGAGCCTTTGGAGGCTCCGGCGAAGGCCCGGTCAACCGGTTTGAAGGGGCGGGCGGGTTAGGCCTTGAATCGGCGGTAGCGTTCTCCGACGAAGTCCCAGTTGATGATCTGGGTGAACGCCTTGAGGTAGTCTGCGCGCCGATTCTGGTACTTCAGGTAGTAGGCGTGTTCCCAGACATCGATTCCCAGCAGGGGAATTCCGCCGGTGAACAGCGGGGAGTCCTGGTTCGGGGTGGACTCCACCGTGAGGCGGCCCTCCCTCAGAACCAGCCATGCCCATCCACTTCCGAAGACCTTGAGGGCCGCGGCCTGCAGTTTCTCTTCAAACGCGGCACGGGAGCCAAATTCGGCGTTGAGGGCTTTGGCGAGCGGGCCGGAGGGGGCGTCCCCCTCCTTTT
>JBEBAG010000288.1:0-66220 GCA_041159065.1 Verrucomicrobiota bacterium
CCCTTGTACCCATGGAGCCCGTGTCCGCCCGAGGGAAGTTCGAGATACTCCGCCGGGACCTGAGCCGCCTTCAGCGCCCGGTAAAAATCCGCGCTGTTTTGAGCGGGGACCAGTTTGTCGTCCAACGCATGCGCGAGGAATGCCGGGGGCGTCTTGCTCGTCACGTGTTTCTCGTTTGAAAACTGGTGAATCGCCTCCGGCGTGGGCGCGCTCCCGAGCAGGCTCGTGGTGGAACCTGCGTGTCCCCCGGGGCCCATCGTGACCACGGGATACACGAGCACCATGAAATCCGGGCGTGAGGAGAGGCGTTCCAAGGGATCCGAGGCAGCTGCAACCCCCTCCTCAAAATGCGTCCCTGCCGTGCTGGCGAGATGGCCTCCGGCGGAGAATCCGATGATGCCAATCTTGGCGGGATCCACCTTCAACGCCGGGGCCATCGAGCGGAGGGTGCGAATGGCGCGCTGCGCATCGGCGAGCGGAAGAAACGAATTCCCGTTTGGGAGCCGGTACTCGAGCACCGCTCCCACGATCCCGTTCTGGTTCAACCACTGGGCGATTCCGTGTCCCTCGGGGCCCGTGACCTTTCCCCGGTACCCGCCGCCGGGACAGATCACCATGGCGACCCCGGTGGGCTTCGTAGGAACATGGATTGTCAGCGTGGCCTTGGATGGGGCGGTGGCTCCGCCGCCCACGGGCGCCTCGCCTGGCCAGAGCGGGAACGATTCGGGATTGCCCGGGGATGCCGCGGGAAGCGGGCAGCACATCAAGCCGAGGAACGCGCCGACGCAAAGGGAGGGGAAAAGGAGGGAGGGTTTCATGGGATGGATCCGCGGACGGCGGAGCAGTTGGCGCGCCGGAGCGGCGCCTCATCCGCATTCATTCCTCGCGCGGGATCTTTTGTTTGGGATCTCGCGCAGCGTCCAAAGTGCGAGGGTCAGGAGCGCGAGCCGAACGAGGTTTCAGGCAGACCACGTCAGCGCGAGATGCTGAACCGCGGTCGCATTCGCCAGCGGGGTGGCGAAAGTTTCGTGGGGTGACCCCGGGCGGGGAGGCTCATCGCTTGGGGTTTGGGGGCTTTGGGGATCTGCCGTGCGGTCGGGGGGCTCGTCCGTTTTCAGGTCCCGCAGAAGGTGCGGTAGGGCGGCGCGTCGGTTGGGGCGGGCTCAAGGTAGCGCGGCGGGATTCCGGGCAGCGGGTCCCAAGGGGAGGCGAGGACTTCAAGCAACTGGTGGAGGGGAGCGAGTTGGTCGTTCTCGGTGGCGGCGTTGAGGGCTTCCTCGACGAGGTGGTTGCGCGGGATGAGTGCGGGGTTGTGGCGGCGCATCTGCTGGGCGGCGATTTCGGGAATGTGGAAGGGATGGCCGGGTCGGTTTCTGCGGCTCAGCCAGCGGGCGTGCCATGCGCGGAAGGCGGGGTCCTCGAAGGGGGGCTGGAGGAGGGCTTCCTCGGAGCTGAGGGCGCGGAAGGTGCGGGTGTAATCGGCCCGGGAGGCGGCCATCCAATCGAGCAGTTCCTGGGCGAGCGCGGTGTCGTCGGGTTCGGCGCCCGGGAGGCCGAGTTTGGCGCGGAGCGTGTCGGCCCAGTGGGTTTCGAATTGGGTGTGGAAATGCTGCAGTTGGGCGTTGGCGAGTTCGATGGCGTGCTTTTCTTCGGAGTGGAGCAGGGGGAGGAGCGCCTCGGCGAAGCGCGCGAGGTTCCACTGGGCGATGAAGGGCTGATGGGCGAAGGCGTAGCGGCCGGAGCGGTCGATGGAGCTGAAGGTGGCCTGCGGATCGTAGCGGTCGATGAACGCGCAGGGGCCGTAGTCGATGGTTTCGCCGGAGATGGCGGCGTTATCGGTGTTCATGACCCCGTGGACGAAGCCCACCTGCATCCAGCGGGCGAGGAGCGAGGCGTGTGCCTCGGCGACGGCGCGGAGCAGGGTGAGGGCGGGCGTTTCCTGGGGATGGGCGCTGGGGTAGTGGCGTTGCAGGGCGTAGGTGGTGAGGGCCTCGAGCAGGGGGCGTTCGCCCTTGGCGGCCGCCCATTCGAAGGTGCCGATGCGCAGATGGCTGGCGGCGACCCGGGTGAGCACCGCCCCCGCGAGGGGTTCGTTGCGGAAGACGGGCTGTCCGGTGGCGACGACGGCGAGGCTGCGGGTGGTGGGGATGCCGAGCGCATGCATGGCCTCGCTGATGAGGTATTCGCGAAGCATCGGGCCGAGGGCGGCGCGGCCGTCGCCTCCGCGCGAGAAGGGGGTGGGGCCCGAGCCCTTGAGTTGGATATCGAAGCGGGCGCCGCCGGGGGTGATCTGTTCTCCCAAAAGCAGGGCGCGCCCGTCGCCGAGGATGCTGAGGTGGCCGAACTGGTGGCCTGCGTAGGCCTGGACGAGGGGGGAGGCGCCGGGAGGCAGGAGATTGCCTGCGAAAATCGCGGCGCCCTCGGGCGAGTCGAGGGCCTCGGGATTCAGTCCGAGGGCGCATGCGAGCGTGCGGTTGAACACGAGGAGGCTCGGGGCCTCGACCGGGGTGGGTTCCCAGGGGCGGTGCAGGGGGGCGGGAAGCGAGGCGTAGGAGTGCTCCAGTTTCCAGCCGGCTTCCGGTGCGGGCGGGGCGGGCGGCAATGGGGAAGCGGTCATGCTCCTCTCTACGCCGGAAGCCGGGGGAAGAACAGAGCGGCTACCGCCCCACCTCGGCCGCGCCTCCGAGGGATCCGGCGGAGGATCCGCCCGCGGGGCTGGGGGCCGGGACATTCCACACGGCCGGCTGGCCCTTTCTCTGGAGCTCGAGCCATGCGAGGCCTGCTCCGAGAACGCTCTCGTGCCCGCCTTCGAACACGGTGACCCGGGTCTGGCCGGAAATTCGGCGCAGCAGCACGGGGCGTTTCGAGTACAGGGGATCGCCGCCGTCGAAGCGGAGGGCCTCGGGCACTTGGGCGAGGGTGGTCATGGAGCGGAGGTCCTCGTCCGGGATGCGTTTTTCCGGGGCGGCCAGGGCGTTGAATGCCTTGAGGGAGTGGCTGACGGGCACGCTGCCTTTGTGTCCGTCCCAGATGCCGGTGTTGAGGTCCATGGGGATGCCGGCGGCGGAGGCGAACCAGGTGGAAGCGGAGCGGTGGCGGTATTGGGCATCGACTTCGGGGGAGGAACCCGGAGGGCCTCCGCAGGCGGCCTCCATCATGCGTGCGTAGGGGTCGCTGGGATTCCGGGAGCGTTCGGAATGCCAGTCGCGCAGATCAAAAATGCCGCACCATTGCGACACGCCCGCCCAGAGGTGCGGGGCTCTTCCGGCGAGGAGCATGGACGCGAAGCCGCCCCCGGAGCAGCCGATGAGATAGATGCGATTGGGATCGACGGGGGCTTGGGATTGCGCCCATTCCACGACGCTGAGGATGTCTTGGACGACGAGATCGGAGCCGCAGGCTTCGGGGGTTTTATTGGGGCCGCGGAAGTGGGGGTGGACCAAGACCCAGCCTTTGCGGATGCACCATTCGGCGTAAGCGGGTTCGGCCTGGAGATGGGTGCCGCCCCAGGTGTGAAGGGCGACGAGGAGGGGTGCGGGCGTGGAGGCTTGGGGTCGGTAGAAGAGGGTGGGTTGGAGGGTCTGGTCGGCGCGGCTGCGGTAGTGCTGTTCGGAGACTGCGGGAGGCCAGCCGGGGAGGGGCGTTTGGGGGGGAGGCTCAGCGAGGGCGGCGAGGGGGAGGGCGAGCAGGAGCAGGGCGGGAAGCGTTCGGGTGGGGAGGAAGTGCATGGAGGGAGTGGGCAGGATAGCGCGGAGGCGCGTTTCTGCGGGAGTGCAGGTTTCCAAACACGCGTCAGCGAAGCGCAAACGTGCGCACCCCGGCGTCAGGGGCGCGGGGAGGAGAAAAACGTGGACGTGAGCATGAGGCCTTCGGTGCTCCCCGCGCGCCTCAGGTAGATTATCGCTCCGGAGGGGCTGAGGCTAAGAGCCTCGGGGATGCAGAGGGTCCAGGGGATTTCCTCTTTGAGGGAGATGGTCTTCTCTTCCATTTCCCAGATTTTCACGGTGCCGTCCTCGGAGGCGCTCACGAGGTAGGGCTTGGAGGCGTGCCACTCGAGCGCGTTGACGAGGCTTTCATGGGCTCGGAAATCGTAGCGGACGACGAGGGTCTGGGCGTCGCGGATGCGGATGCGCTTGTCGCGTCCGGCCTCGGCGATCCAGCGTCCATCGGGGGAGGTGGAGAGGGTGTAGGCGGCGGGGGCGGCGACCTGTTTGAGGATGGCGCCGGAGGAGGCGTCCCAGAGGATGATGAAACGGGTTTCCTGGTCGGCGGCGTTCTGATTGGCGGAGAAAGATTTGTTGACGATTTCCGCGACGCATCGGGAGTTCACCCACGAGACCATGTTGCGGTTGTCTGCATCCTCGGTGGAGGGTTCCCAGCCGGAGCGCTGGGTGGTTGCAATGAGGTTGCCTTCGGGAACGCGGTAGATTTTGCCATACTGCCAGACCTCGTTCCCGGAGGGGCTGAGGATGGGATGATGAGCGGGGGAGAGGGAGAGGGGGTGGAGTTTGGTGAGCTCTTTGCCGGTCGGGAGGGGAGCGAGGGAAAGGCCGGATCGTTGGAAGAAGCGGATGCGCTGATTGAAGGACCCTGCGCAGGCGATGCGGGAGGCGTCGCGGTTGGTGGAGGCGATTTGACCGGGAGGTTCGGTTTCGCCCTCGGTGGTCACGGGGGTGGGCTCGCCGAGTTTCTGAATGAGGACTTTGGCGCGGCCGTGTGAGAGGCCGCTGGAACTTGAGAAAAGGAGATTCGACGCGTCGTCCAGGATCCGGATTTTGGAGAAGCTCGACGGGGCGGCGGTGGCGGGGCGGGGCGGGGGAGAGAGTTTCCAGATCCGGATGCCGTAGCTTTTGAGGAGAGCGACGGCATTGGCCTGAGGGTGGTAGGCGAGGATCCAGAGTCCGCCATAGGGGCGGGTCAGGGGGACGGAGCGGAGGAGGCGGCCTCGGGAAGCATCCCAGAACTGGAGGGCGGCACCGGTGCCGGAGGTGGCGCAGAGGGTCATGAGGCGCTGTTCCTTGCCTGCGAAAGCCATGGCTAGAAGCTGTTGCGGGGTAGGGATTTCACACTCGGTGTTCCAGGAGGGCTTGTTGATTTTGCGAATGCGGCTGCCATTCCAGGTGAAAAGGGAGCCGCCGTCGCCCGAGGTGAGATAAAGGTGGCCATTGGCGACGGGCCGGGGGCCGGTGAAGGGGAAGGGCAATTCGGCGACTTCTCCCGTTGGGGCACCCGTGAGCAGGTCGACATCAAAGAACTCGCCGGTCGCGGCCGTGCTGTTGGAGAGGCCCTTGCGGCAAAAGATGCGCGCGGTTTTTCCGGAATCGGACAGCTCGCCCGTCAAGGGGTTGCTGGGGTCGAAGGGGTTGTCGATTTCCCAGACCATCTGTCCGGAGGCGAGGTTCCAGAGTTGCAGGGACTCTCGATCCTTTTGCTTGCCTTCGAGGAGCAGCAGGCTGCCATCGTGGTTCAGGCTGATCCGCCGGACGTCGCGGGGGGGGCTGGCCAGGGGAATCTGGGCGAGCTTCTCGCCGGAGGGGAAGCTGCGGACATCGGCGAAGGTTTCCAAGGTCTTGCCTGCGGTAGTCCGGGTCGCGGTGAAGACGAGCTTCGGGCCCTTTTTGCTCACGGCGAGCCCCTGGTAATTGGAGGCGTCGCCTTGGAAGAGTTTCCGGATGGCGCCTGTTTCCGTGTCGACCTCGCTCACGACGCCGTTTCGCTGGAGCGTGACGAGCCCGTTGGATTTGGGGACAGGGCTCGGGACGGCGCACAAGAAGGCGGAGCGGTCCGTGGCGGTCACGGTGACGTCAGCGGCGTCGATGCGGTTGCGGAGGTATTTCCAGTCCGCAGGACGGAGGTCTCCGGGCACCTCGTTGAGGATCCGGAGGGCGCCTTCGGCATTGAGTTCCTGCTCGGCAGCCTCTGCGAGCGCGATCTGGGCCCTTGCGGCAGAGCGCCGGGCGGACTCCTTTTCCTGGAGGGCTTTGTTTTCGTTTGCGGTGGCTTGGATCGCGTTTTTGCGGGCGACCTTTTCGCTTTCGAGGGCTTTGCGTTCGCTGATGCGCAGGTGCGAGATGAACCAGACGGCGCTGGAGCATAACAAAAGCGCGGCGGCGGCGGCGGTGGAGAAAGCGCCCTTGTTTCTGCGGATCAGGAGCAGGAGTTGTTTGGCAAGGCCCGCCTTTTCGGCGCCGGTGGCAAACCCGGTTTGGTAGGCCTCGATATCGGCCATGAGCGCTCCAACGCTTTGGTAGCGGTCCTCGCGCCGGAGGGCCATGGCCTTGAGCGTGACGGCCCGCAGGGCGCTTGGAACTTCATTGCCGAGGAAAGGGACAGGCATCTCGCCGTTTTTCCGGGGGCTGGGCCCGCGGACTTCGGTCATGGAGGTGATGGTGCCGTTTCGGACTTTGGTGAGGACTTCCTCGAGGGAGCTGCCCTCGACGGGGGCGCGCAGGGTGAGGATGGCGTAGAGAATGGCTCCGAGCGAATAGAGGTCGGAGCGGTGATCGAGGTCGGAAATACGGCCTTCCGCCTGCTCTGGAGACATGTACTGAGGGGTCCCCATGACATCGCCTTCCAGCGTCATGCCCAGATCCGCGGAGGCCGCGAGCCCTGGCGATGCGGTGGGGACGGGATCGTGGGATTCTTCGCCGATGACCTTGGCGAGCCCCCAGTCCATGACGAGCACCTCCCCGAATTCGCCGACCATGACGTTCTCCGGCTTCAGGTCGCGGTGCAGAATGTGTTTGGAGTGGGCGAAAGCGAGCGCGTCGCAGACTTTGCGGAAGATGGTGAGGAGGCGGTCGAGGGAGAAGTGGGTGCAGGTTTCGAGGTCGCCGTCGCGCAGGGCGAGGATGATGGCCTGGAGGGTGCGTCCCTTCACGAGCTTCATGCTGTAGAAGGGGCGCCCGTGCGAATCGTTTCCCAGGTTGTAGACGGGAACGATGTTGGGGTGTGCCAAGAGAGCGAGCACCTCGGCCTCCCGCGCGAAGCGCAGATCGCTCCTCCCCAGGCCCGCACTGCTTACCTTGACCGCCACCTGCCGGTGCAGCATCGGATCTTCCCCCTCAAAAATGCGGCCCATGCCTCCCCGGGCAATTTCGCCCCGGAGACGGTACTCCATGTGGACGGGGGCCGTCTCGCCGGCCTGCTCCTCGGACGGACCGGGGGCAAGGGGGAGGGTGGTCTTTGGCTTTGGGCCCACGCGCGCCATGGGGATGGTGGCTCCGAGGTCGGCGACCGGAGGCTTGGGAGTCTGGGGGGCGGAGGTTGGCGGCGGTCGCCTTGGCACCGGGACGGTGACGGCGGCGTCGAAGGAGCTTTCGCTGGGGGAGGGGGATTCGATCTGCTCGAGTCCCAGAAGCACTGAGCCCAGTTGGAGTGTGGCGGGGTAGGGGACCTCCACGATGCCGGAAATGGGATAGCCCTCCACGAGGATCTCCCCGTCGGGGTGGAGTTCCTGCACCTCGAGATGGGTGGGCAGGAGGCTGATCTGGGCGTGTCGGGGGGCGATGCCGGGTTCCTCGAGTTGGATCGGGCAGGTGGCATCCGAGCCCAGCGTGTACACGCCCTCCTCGAGATCCCAGACCCGGACCGGTCCGTCGGATCCTTGCTGAGAGAGGGACCAGCGAGGCATAGGGGGCTTCTAAGAGCAGGCGGCGGGCCAAAGTGCTCCCGGAGCGTCTGCGGAAGTCTGCAAGGGATAGACCTTCTGCCGGGCCGTCCCCTCGGAAAAACGAAGGCCGTTCCCCGCCGCGCGGGCGTGGGAACGGCCTTGGAGAGATGAAGAGGCTAGGATTTTTTCAGTGCGGCTTCGATGGCGGCTTTGAGCACCTCGGATTCCGGCGTGGTTTTGGAGTCGAAGCGCTCTGCGAGGGCTCCATCCTTCCCGATCAGGAATTTGTTGAAATTCCACGCCACCGGTCCCGGGCGGCCGGCGGCGGCGCCGGTGAGGGCGGCAAAGAGGGGGTGGGCGCCTTCGCCTTTGATGGTGACTTTGCTGAAGAGCGGGAAGGTGACCTGGTACTTGGTGGTGCAGAACTGGAGGATTTCCGCCTCCGTTCCGGGCTCCTGGCCGCCGAAATCATTGGAGGGGAACCCGACGATGACGAGCCCCTTGTCCTTGTACGTTTGGTAGAGGGCTTCGAGTCCCGCGTACTGCTTGGTGTAACCGCATTTGCTGGCGACGTTCACGACGAGGAGGACCTTGCCGGAGAAGGCGCCGAGGGTGGTGTCTTTTCCGTGGATGTCCTTGACGGGGATGCCGAGCAGGTCCGGGGCGGAAGCCGCGTGGAGTGCGGGGCAGAGGAGGGGCAGGGCGAGGAGGGGGAGACTGAGGAGGAAGGCACGGAGTTTCATGAGGCCTCCAGAGTAACGGGAAGCCCAACGGGCGCACGCTGGAAAAGGGGCGGGCTCAGGAGAGGCCCGGGATTTGGAGCTTGGCGGCCATGCGGCGGGGGCGGCGGAGGGCGTCCTGCATGCGGAGGGATTCGCCGGGGGGACGTTGGTCCCGGCAGGCGGGATGGGTTTCCGGCGAGTGGAGGAGACCCAGTTCGGCGAGGACGTGGGCGGTGCTGTGCTTGTAGGCGCTGGCGCTGGAGCGCTCGTCGAGCCGGAAGACCTGGTCCTCGAGGGATTGCATGGCCTCGAAGAGCTTGTAGACGCGGGTGTCGAAAAGGCCGGTGCCGGTTTTGAACCGTTTTTGTTCCACCGAATCGAGCAGCCACATGTCCTTGGCCGCGCAAATGAGCGGGGCGCCGCTGACCGCCGCCCCGATCAGCAGGGGCAGCCCGAGCTTGATAGCGGTGGCGATCCCGAAGTCGTCCCCGCTGTGGGGGGCGAAATCGAGCTGGAGATCGTGACACATGGCCGCCCAGTACAGGAAGTGGGGCTCGTCGAGGGTGCTGATTTTGCCGCCGACAAACTTGGGGTGCAGGGCGAGTTGGTGGAGGAGCCAGGGCTCGAAGGGGGTGGCCCAGGGGACGAAGGCCGGTTCGAGCGCGTGCACGATTCCGGGGCGCACCAACAGCTCCGCGAGCTGGTAGTAGGCGTCCCGGCGGGACTGCGGTTCGAGTGCGTTGAGGAGGGGGGAGGTCATGAGCATGACCTCGCAGCGGTCGTAGACCTGGACGAGGTCGAGCAGGGGCCGGTAGTGGTCGGGATCGAAGGCGGTTGCGCCCGCGTTGGGGCGGGCGGTGACGCCCGCAATGAAGCGGCGTTCGGGGAAGGCGTCCCGGAAGCGCCGCAGCACCTCGGCGTATTCGGCTTCGCTCAGGTCGAAGAGGTAGCCGGTGTCGGCATTGAGGACGGGGACGAACTCGACTCCGTAGCGGGCGGCCGCCGCGTCCATCCAGCGGATGCTGGCGAGGAAGCCGTCCCAGTCGGGCTGCCGGTCGCGGAAGGGCAGGAGGGCGGCGCCGCAGAGCCGTGCGGTGCGGGTATGGTTGACGAGCGATTCCTCCGGGGTCCATGCCCAGATGGTTTGGGACCAAGGGGTGTCCGGGCGGAGGTCGGCGGGGTTGCGGATGAGGGCATCGGGGTTCATGCGCCCACCCCCTTCTTGATTTCCTTGAGCCGTGCGAATTCGGGGCGGTTTTTGTAATACTCATCGAGCGGGTAGCAGCCGCTCAGAATCCCGTTTCGGGGAGCCGTGGTGCATTCGCTGAAGGTGCGGCAGATGAATTTGGTTTCGACGGAGCCGGTGGTGGCGGCGGCTTGGAGGAAGGCCGGGTAGGACAGGACCATCCGGCCCATGCCGATGAGGTCGACCCAGCCCTCGCGCAGGACGGCCTGGGCTACATGCGGCAGGTACTCCTGCAGGTAGCTGTAGGCGGAACCGACCACGAGCAGGCTGCGGGGCGCGGCCTGGCGGACGGTCCGCACCGCGTGGATCTGGCGGGCGACGTCGATCAGCGGATCGTGGGCGGGCTGGTAGCCGTCGCTGGGCGGGTAGGCCGCCGGACGCTGGATGTGCGGGGTGTAGTAGGGGGAACCGGCGCTGGTGTTGAGGATCTTCACCCCCAAATCCGCGGCCAGTTGCACGAAGCGCAGGGTTTCGGTGAGGTCGGCCTCGAGCGGGTTGTCGGGGTTCAGTCCAAATCCGAAGCGATAGGGCAGGCAGTGGGAAAACTCCTCGGGAATGCCCGGGCCCAGTTTCCCGGGTTGGGAGAGGGCGGGATCGGGCCGGTGGGGGATGGTGTCAAAGAGGCTCAGGCGGATGCCCAGATCGATCGGGTTCCGATCGGCACGGATGCCCTCCACGATCTCCCGCAGCAGCCGGGTGCGGTTTTCAAAGGATCCTCCGTATTTGCCAGGGCGGGTGTGGGCGCCGAGGAACTCATGGAGGAGGTAGCCGTGGCAGTGCTTGAGATCCACAAAGTCCGCGCCGGATTCCCAGGCCAGGCGCGCCGCTCGCACGTAGCACCGGACCAACTCCTCGAGTTCGGTGTCGGTGAAAACCTGCGAGTCGCAGGTGACGTTGAATTTCGCGTCCAAGATCGGGTGACGGAAGGCGATGCGGGACTCCCAGCGTTTCTTGTCATTGGGCCGGCAGAAACGGCCGCTGTGGGTGAGTTGGAAACCGAGGACGAGGTCGGAATCGGTGCCGTAGCGTTCGCGGTGGGCGGACTTGAGGATCGTGACGAGTCCGGCGATGTCGGGCTGATTTTTTGCGTTGAGGATGAGCTGGTTGGGATTGGCGCGGCCGTCCTCCCGCACGGCCATGGCTTCGGCGCCGCAGATGAGCTTGGCGCCACTTTCTCCGAAGCGTTTCCAGCGGCGGCGCATTTCCTCGGACGCGCCGCCGGTGGGGGTGCCGTCCCAGCCCTCCATGGGGTGGATGGCGATGCGGTTGCCCGGGGTTTTGCCGTTGATGGAGACGGGCGGGAGGGGGGCGAGGAGGGGGGTGTGGGGGGCCTGGAGGATGGAGTCGTCGCAGGGGAGTTCGATTTGGAGGGACTGGAGGTGGGCCCTGAAATCGGCTGGGGATTTGAGGGAGGCGATGCGGGTGAGTTTGAAGGGAGGCGAGGCGAGCATGGGATCGGGTGGGTGTGGGGGGGAGTGTGCGGGAGGTTTGGGTATTTGTAAAAAATGGGTTTATGATTGCTAGGATCGGAAATTTTGATGCTTGTGGCGCTCGGGGGCGGGGCGGATTCCAGGCGTTGCAGCCGGGCCGGGCGCGGGCAGAGTGGAGCGATGGGTTCTCCTGTTTCTTCGATGCCAGCCCGGAGGGTGCTGATGGGGTTTGTGCTGTCGCTCACGGCGATCGCGTATCTGGACCGGGTGTGCATTTCCGCGGCGAAGCCCGCGATGAAGGAGGCGTTGGGGTTGAGTGATATCCAGATGGGGTACGCCTTTAGCGCGTTTACGTTTGCCTACGCGCTTTTTGAGGTTCCGAGCGGCTGGCTGGCGGACCGTTTCGGGCCGCGGCTGATGCTGACGCGGATTGTGGTTTGGTGGTCGCTGATGACGGCGCTGACGGGGGCGGCCTCGGGTTTTGCGTCGCTGGTGGTGGTCCGGTTGCTGTTTGGGATCGGGGAGGCGGGGATGTTTCCGGGGCTGGCGCGGGCGTTTGCCGCGTGGATTCCGGGGCGCTCGCATGGGGCGGTGTTTGGGCTTTCGATCACGGCGGCGCTGATGTCGGGGGCGTTGACGCAGAAGTTGGTGGTGGGGCTGCTGGGGGTGATGAGCTGGAGGTGGACGTTTCCGATGTTTGGGGCGGTGGGGATGGTGTGGGCGGTGGGGTGGTATCGGTGGTTTCGGAATGATCCCGCGGCGCATCCCGGGTTGAACGTTGCGGAACGGGAGGCGCTCGGAAGGGAGCGCGAGGCCGCGGGGGAGGCGTCCCGGGGATCGGTTCCGTGGGCGAGGATGCTGCGGAGCCGTTCGTTGGGGGCCCTTTGCGTCGTCTATTTCGGGATCATCTACGGCTGGTATTTTTACCTGACGTGGATGCCGGATTACCTCCAGCGCGCCCACGGGTTGAGCAAGGATGCGGCGGCGAGTTATTCGGCGTTGCCGTTGGTGGCGATGGCTGTGGCCGTTCTCGGCGGGGGCTACTGGAGCGATGCGCTGTGCCGGCGCTGGGGGCTGCGTCGGGGGCGGCGGGCGTTGGGGCTTGTATCCCTGCCCCTCGCGGCGCTGGCGGTTTCGGGTGCGGCGTGGGTGCGAAGCGGTCCGGCTGCCGCGCTCTTGCTTTCTCTGGCCGCGGGGCTGGCCTCCCTGTCCGTGGGGTCGGCATGGGCCGCGACGCTCGATCTGGGGGGGCGGCATGCCGGGGTGGTGAGTGGCGCGATGAATATGTTGGGGAACCTGGGCGGAGCGCTGAGTCCCGTGGTGGTAGGGCACTGCGTGGAACGTTGGAGCCGGAGCGATGCGTGGTTTGCATGGCATGCGCCGATCCTGAGTACGGCGGCGGGCTACCTCTTGTCCTTCGGGTGTTGGATGCTGATTGATGCCGGAACCCCTTTGTTTGGGGAGGCTCCCGCCGGGCCCCGGACGGATCGGCAGTAGGGGGGGGTGCGGGCGGAGGGTCCGAGCACAGGCGGCCTTCCGCAGGAAGGTTCAGCGACGGGATCGCGAGAAAAAGGGGAGCCTTTGAAAAAAAGTCTGTCCCCGTTTGGAAGGAATCCGGGACGAAGACATGAACTCTCCCCCTCCCGATGCGGTACCCCTCCCTTTCCTCCCTGTTGGTCGGATTTTTGGCGACGCAGGCTTTGGCGGCTCCTCCCAAGGCGGAGCTGGATCTCCGGCATCGGAAGCTTCTGGAGACGTATTGTCAGGAGTGCCACGGGCCGGAGAAGCAGAAGGGCAAGTTCCGGGTGGATGATCTTTCCTTCTCCCTCGCCGACGCCCACACGGCGGAGCGGTGGCAGAAGGTGCTGGATGCGCTCAATGCGGGGGAAATGCCGCCGGAGGGGGAAAAGCCGCTGCCCGGGCAGGGGAAGGCCGATTTGCTGGAGGATCTGGCAAACACGCTGGTGGCGGCCCGGAAGAGTCTGAGTGACCAGCACGGGCGCATCGCCTTGCGCCGTCTCAATCAGCGGGAGCTCAAGAACACGCTCCGCGCCTTGCTCGGGGTGGATGCGGAGGTGAGCGATTTGCCGTCGGACGTGGAAGCCAACCGGTTCGACACGGTGGGTGCGAACCTGTTCATGTCGGGCAACCAGTTCGAGCAGTACGAGGAAGTGGCGCGCGAGGCGCTGAACGAGGCGGCCGTGCTTTACGCGGCGAAGGGGGTGCAGAAACAGTTCCGGTTCGAGGCGGAGACGACCGTCAAGGCGATCTCGGACTACTACAGCGAGGCCAAAGACGCCTACGAGCGGGCGCAGGCGTGGGTGAAGGGGGTCGAGGAGGCGGCCGCCAAACCCGAGAACGCGGAGATTGTGGCGGAGTTGCGCAAGAATTCCAAAAACGACGCCTTCTTCCGCCGGGCATGGGCCAAGATCCCGGGAGCACCCGCGCCGGAGTCGTTTGGTTTTCAGACCAACGAGAACAACGCGGACAAGGCCAACCGCGCCTACTCCATGTGGCCAGGAGAGTACGCCTACACCAAACGCTACCTGGACCTGCCCGCGCTGGACACGGGTGCCTACCTAGCCATCACCGACATCGATGGCGGCCGCAATGGCTCGTTCTTCATCCGGTTTCCCGGGGATTTTCCTCCGGGCGACTATCGGATCCGGATTCGGGCCGGGCTGACCCCGCACGCCACGCCGGAGCGGAGTTTCATCGACTTCGGGTTCAAAGGGCGGGGGCGTCCGATCACGTCGGTGCACGAGGTGCGGGGTACGGTGGAGGCGCCTGAGATCATCGAGATCTCCTTTCACCGCAGTTGGAGGCAGCGGGACCAGAATCAGAACGCGCTCTACATTCGGGAGCGCGGCACGGCGGATACCTTCGAGCGGCTGAAATTCAAGCAGGGGCAGGGTCGGAAGGAGAACGGGATCGGGCTTGAACCGGCGATCTGGGTGGACTGGATCGACGTGGAGCGCGTTCCAGAGGCCGATGATGCCGTGCCGCCGGGGATCCGTGCGCTGCAAATTCCACTCGACGACAAGCAGGCGCCGCCGAAGCCGGAGGCTCTGCGGGCGGCCCTGGAGCGGTTTGCGTTCGAGGCGTTTCGTGGGGTATCGCCGACGGAGCGGTACGTGGACCGTTTGATGGCCCTGTACGCCGAATCGCGTGCGGGAGGTGCCAAGCACAGCGTGGCGCTTCGGGACACGCTCGCGGTGGTGCTGGCTTCGCCCAAGTTCCTGTATCGCGCGGAACCGGCCCCGGCGGAGATTCGCCGTCCACTGCACGGGCCGGAGTTGGCGATGCGGCTCTCGTATTTCCTGTGGGGCGCGCCGCCGGATGCGACGCTGGTGGAGAAGGGGCGGAGCGGCGAACTGCTGAAGCCCGAGGTGCTCCACGCGGAGACGAACCGGCTCCTGGATGACCCTCGCTCCATGGATTTTGTACGGCCTTTTGCGCGGCAGTGGCTGAACCTGGATCGGCTCGACTTCTTTCAGTTCAACCCGGTGTTGTATCCCCGCTTCGATTACGCCATCCAACACTCGGTCAAGCAGGAGGTGTACGAGTCGCTGGCGCTGCTTTTGAGGGAGAACGGAAGTGTGCGCAACCTGCTCAAGGCGGACTACGTGGTGGTGAATAGTGCCCTCGCCCGCTTCTACGGGATCGAGGGGGTGCACGGGGACGCATTCCGGAAAGTGCCGGTCCCGGCGGGGGCGCCGCGCGGCGGATTCTTGGGGATGTCGGCGGTCCTGGCGATGGGGAGCAATGGGGAGCACACGAGCCCCGTCGAGCGCGGAGCGTGGGTGTTGCGGAAGGTGCTGAACGAACCCCCACCGCCGGCCCCCGCAAACGTGCCGGCGCTCGCGCGGCTTGCAGGAAAAGTGCTCACCACCAAGGAACGCGTCCTCGCGCATCAGGAGTCTCCGCAGTGCGCGAGCTGCCATCGCAAAATTGATCCGATCGGATTCGGACTGGAGAATTTTGACGCGGCGGGACTGTGGCGGACGGAGGACACCTACCAAGTGCTGGATGACCACGGGAAACCGGTGCCGAACGCCAAAAAGACTTGGACCATTGATCCTTCCGGAGCCTTTCACCGGGGGCCGGCATTCCAGAATTTCATGGAGCTCCGCGACGTGGTTGCGACCCGGGGCGATGCGTTCTCCCGTGGCCTGGCCTCTGCTCTTATTGAATACGGTTTGGGGCGGCCTTGTGGCTTCAGCGATGAGCCTCTCGTCGAATCCCTCGTGTCTCACGCCAAGCAACGGGACTTCGCCTTCCGGGAATTTTTGCACGCCCTGATTCAAAGCGAACCCTTTCACCACAAATAACCCAGTCCCCATGAGCCTCCCCTCCTCCCGCCGTCATTTCCTCCGTTCCAGCACCGCGCTCATCGCGCTTCCTTTTCTGGAATCCCTCGGATTTCGCCGCTTTGCTTCCGCGGCGGCTGCCGCAGGGCGCCCCAAGCGCCTCGTGTTTCTCGGTCTCGGCTGGGGACTCACCACGGAGACGTGGTTTCCCGACGCGCAGCAGCCCGGGGCCGACTACGTGCTGCCCAAGGGCCTCGAGCCGCTGGCCCGGCACAAGGCGGACTTTTCGGTGCTGCAAGGGCTGACCAACCGTTTGGTGAACGCCGGACATCAGGGCAGTACCTTCTGGCTCACCGGCGCCAACCAGCTCGCCATCCCCGGGAAGAGCTTCCACAACACCATTTCGGCCGATCAGGTCGCTGCGGCGCACTTCGGGCGCGACACCCGCTTCACCTCGCTGCAGCTCGACTGTGGGACTTACGCGGGAAATTCCGGACACGGCCCGGGGCTTTCGCTGGCGTGGGATGCTTCCGGCAAGCCCGTTGCGGGCCACAAGAATCCCGTCGAGGCGTTTCACCGGCTCTTCTCCGGGGACGATATGCCGCTCGAAAAACGCAAGGCGCTGCTCAAGCGGCGGCAGAGTGTATTGGACACGGTTTTGGAGGATGCGCACGACATGCGCCGCGGGCTGGGCAAGGACGACAACGCCAAGCTGGAGGAGTATTTCGAGGGCATCCGGGACATCGAGACGCGGCTGAGCAAGGACGAGCGCTGGCTGGAGGTGGAGCGTCCGAAGGCGCCGATCTCCGAGCCCAAGCCGGGGTTGGCTGGGTACAAGGAGATCGAGCTGATGTACGACATCTTGGTGGCTGCACTGCGGACGGATTCGACGCGGGTGGTGGGCTATCGGCAGCCGGTGGATACGCTGCTTACGAGCTTGGACATCAAGGTGGCTCCGCACGACATGAGCCACTACCACAGCACCATGGGCGAGAAGCTGGACGCCTCGCAGCGCCGGGATATTGCGAATAGCGAGCTGCTTGCGGGGCTCATCGACAAGCTCAAGGCGGCGCGTGAACCCGATGGTTCGAGCCTCTTTGACCACACCACGATCGCCTTCGGGACGAACACGCGCACCGAACACAATGGCGACAATTGCCCCACGCTCCTCGCCGGGCACGGGGCCGGACTGAAGATGGGGCACAACCTCGTGCTCCCCAAGGACACGCCCCTCTGCAACGCGTGGCTCACCCTGCTGCAGGGCTCCGGCGTGCCCGTGGAGCGGCATGGGGACAGCACGGGACCGCTCAAGGAGTTGCTTGCCTAGGCCCCGTCCGGATTGGTGATTTGAGCGGCCCCATGGATCCCACCCTTCCCCAACGCCTGAATGAGGCGGCTGCCGGCTTCATCCGGGACCGCCACCTGCTGGGGGCCTTTGTGGGGGGGCTGCTCCGGGACGCGCATGCGGCCGAGGACGTGCTCCAGGAGGTGTGGCTCCGTCTCGCGGCGGAGCTGGAAAAAGGCACGGTGATTGAGAACCAGCCGGCCTGGTGTCGCGGGGTGGCGCGGAACCTGATCCGGAGACACTGGGAGAAGATTCAGCGGGGCCGAAGCCCGAGGGAAATCAATGCCCTCGAGGAGTTTCTGGACCGTATCGACCATTGCTTCCAGTCCGCCGATGGAGAGCCCAGTTACGCCACGGCGCGGATTGCGGCCTTGGATGAGTGCGTGGAGACGCTGCCGGAACGGTCGCGGCGTCTGCTTTCGCTGAAGTACACGAGGGGCGAGGCCGTGGAGGCGATTGCCGCCGAGATGGGGCAGTCGTTTGAGACCGTCAAAAAGGCGCTGGTTCGGATCCGGGCGGGTCTGCACGAGTGCGTACGCCAAAAGCTCGCCCGGGAGGAATGGAGATGAAGGACGATGGGATCCAGACGTGGGATGCCTTGGAGCGCTGGGAGGCGGGGACCCTTGAGGTGGAGGCGCTGGAGGAGCTGAACCGGGCCTTGGATTCGGAGGACGCACGGCGCAGGGTGCTCGACCAGTGGCTGATCGACAGGGCCCTTCCCCAAGCGCTGGCCAAGGCGACGATCCGCGACACCCATCAGCAGGAGACGGCCCCGCAGGGGGGGCATGCGAACGTGGTTCGGGTTTCTCTGTGGAGGAGCAGTGCGTGGAGGACCCTGGGGGCGGCGGCAGCGGGCCTGGTGCTGGGCGCTTTTGGAGCCTCGCTCGTGTTCGCGAAAGTGGGGATGGGATCCAAGCGCATCACGCCGGTTTTGGAGGAAAGCTTTGAGTCGGGAGAGAACCCGCAGTCGACCGGCGTGCCGACGACGCCCGGGGTCTGGAGCGGGGACTTTGGCGCGGCGGTGGTGGAGCAGTCCGGGATCAAACCGCGCTCGGGGCAGCGGATGTTCCAGTTTCTGAGGGCGGACTACGAGGGGAAGCCTCCCCAGTTCAGCTACACCGGGGATCTCTATCGAATCATTGACCTGCAGGGGCAGGATCTGGGCTCGGGCGACTCGGAGACCCTGGTGGTGGCGGAGGGGAGCATCCGAAGCATCCCTTTTCAGGAGAAGGGTCGCTACCGGGCTTCGCTCTGGCTTTGCGCGATGGACAAGATTCCGGCGTTTGACGGCGAGGGAGTCGTTTGGAGTTCCCAAAAACAGCGTTTCCCCGGCGCAGGGAACGCGTCGAGGGCTTCCGCGCACCGGGACCTCGTGCTGAGCAATGCGGGCAAGGAGTGGGAGAAATTGCGCGTCGAAATGCGGGTGCCCCCGGGGACGCGCTACCTGATGCTGAGCGTGCATGTGGCGGACGTTCTGGAGGGGCGCAATTCCAAGCGGGAGGGGGCCGTCGAATTTCCCGGCCAATTTGTGGATGATGTGCGGATCTCGCTGGTGCGCGAGGTGCCGAGGAAGTGAGCGCGGCGGCGCCCCGGGGCACCGGGGTTGGCTGGAGGGCTGGAACTGGGCGGGGCTGGAGGCCTGATTCCTCCGAGGCATCGGGGGAACTCGGGGCGTTTTTATCCGATTGAAGGAGGCTCCCGGCACGCCTCATGCAGTCACTCGGGGGAAGCATCGGGCTTTCATTTCCCCCGTGCCCTCCTCATACCCCATGAAAACCAGCCTCCTCTTGCGTCTCGCCTGGATCGGCTTCTGCGGCGCGCTTCTCTTCGCCTCCGTGTCCGCCTCCGAGGTCCCGCCCAGACTCCGCGCGGGGGCGGCTGCCGTGGATATCACGCCCACGGAATTTCCCCTCAATATGCCGGGCGGCTTCTCGGCCAACGCCGCCACCTCCGCGCATGATCCCCTCCATGCGCGGGCCCTGGTTCTGGACGATGGCGCCACGAGCATCGCCGTCGTCGTGGTGGACACCCTGGGTGCAGGGCCCGAAGTGCTCGATGAGGCGAAGGCTCTGGCGTCCGAGCGGACGGGGATTCCGACCGCGCGGATGCTGGTGTGTTCCACCCACACGCATTCCGGTCCCGCGCATTCGAAGCAGGGCCCGCCCGCCGCCGTGGCCTACCGGAAGGTCTTCGTCGAAGGCATCACCCAGTCCATCATTCAGGCGCACGCGGCATTGCAGCCCGCCGCCTTTGGAAGCGCCTCCCATCCCCTTCCCGACGAGGTTTTCAACCGCCGCTGGTACCTGCATCCCGGAAAAATGCCGCCCAATCCCTTCGGCAAATGGGACGCCGTCAAAACCAATCCCGGTACCAGTCCGGAGGTCCTTGACCGCCCCGCAGGCCCCACGGATCCCGATCTCTCCATCCTTTCCCTGCAGGATCCCAAGCGCAAACCGCTCGCCCTGTTTGCCAATTACGCCCTGCACTATGTCGGGGGTGCGCCGAAGGGCCAGGTCTCCGCCGACTACTTTGGCGAATTCGCGCGCCTCTTTCCGTCCCGGGTGCAGGGAGGTCCCGAGTTTGTGGCGATGATGTCCAACGGAGCGTCGGGCAACATCAACAACCTTCCCTTCAAGGTCACCCGTCCCCCGCGAGAGCCCTTTGAGCAAATCCGCATCGTGGCGCAGAAGGCGGCGGACACGGCGTGGACCGCCTTTCGCAAAATTGAGAAGCACCGCAGCGATGTGCGGGTTGCCATGATCCAGCGCGAGGTGGCGCTGGCCTATCGCCGCCCGAGCGAGGAGCAGTTGGCCGAGGCGCGCTCCATCGTGGCCATCCGGGACAAGGCGGCCGTCGAACAGCTTCCCCACCTTGCCCAGAACTATGCGCGCAGCACGATCGGCGCGGCGGAACGCTCCGAGCCCACGCTCACCGTTCAACTTCAGGCCATCCGGATCGGCGACACGGCGCTCTGCGGAATCCCGTTTGAAACCTTCGTCGAAACCGGACTCGAGCTCAAAAAGCGCAGTCCCTTCCCGCACACCCTGGTCATCGGACTCGCCAATGGACGGCATGGCTACCTTCCGACGCCCGAGCAGCATGCGCTTGGCGGATACGAGACGTGGCTCGGCACCAACGTCGTGCAGGAAGACGCCTCCGAGATCCTCACCAAGCACCTGCTTGAGATGCTTGCGGAACTGCGCTCCCTCCCGTGAGCCGTCGCGGTGCGGGATCCGCTGCGCAATTTGCAGTGCCGCTGCGCATTCCGCCCATTGCCCTCCCATGCTGGTTTTCCATAGTGCGCCCATGCTTCGCGCTTCCGCTTCCCGTCGCCAGTTCCTGCTCGCCTCGGCCGCCTCGCTGATCGCCCCCGTGATCCGCGCTCAGAGCAAAACGGCTCCCGCATTTCACAACGCGCTGATTGGCCATGGCGCCTTCCGTTACCGCGTGGACAAACTCTGGAGCCAAGCCGATCCGGAGACGCATCCCGTCCGCGACTGCCACGAAATGGTTCAGGTCGCCGATGGGCGTCTTTTCCTCCTCACCAACCACCCGCAGAACAACGTTCTCATCTACGCCAAGTCGGGCCAGCTGCTGGGATCGTGGACCCTCCGTCTTTCGGGTGCCCACGGGCTCACGTACCACCGCCAGCCTGATGGAGGCGAATTCCTCTTTCTCACGGACACCGGTGGCCGCGTGGTGAAGACCTCCCTCGACGGGCAGATCTTGATGGAGTTGCCCCGGCCCGCCTCCGTGGGCGCCTACAAGGAACACGATCCCTACAGCCCCACCGAGGCCGCGGTGGCGCCCAACGGCGATGTGTACGTCGCGGATGGGTACGGTTCCCAGTTCATCCTCCGCTTCGATTCCAATGGCAAATTTCTGTCCAAATTCGGGGGGAAAAGCACCCAGCCGAGCAACCCCGGCCGCTTCATGCAGGCCCACGGGGTGGCCCTCGATTTGCGCGGACCGGAGCCGCTGTTGGTCTGCACCGAACGCGTCCGGAATGAGTTCAATTGGTTCACCCTCGATGGGGCACATGTGCGGGGCGTCTATCTTCCCGGCGCGTATGTGAGCCGTCCCGTGATTCACGGGATGCACCTGTATTCCGGGGTCTGCTTCGGGGCCAAACCGGACGACTACCGGATGTGGCAAAAGCGGGGTTTTGTGACGATCCTCGACGCTGAGGGACGCGTCGTTTCGAATCCCGGGGGCCATGCTCCGGAATACAAGGAAGGCCGACTGCAGCTGATGCTGCAGGAGCAGCCGGTGTTCGAAAACTGCCACGATGTGTGCGTGGATGATGCGGGCGACCTGTATGTCTGCCAGTGGAACAGCGGCAGGGTGTACCCGTACAAACTCCATCGCGAAGCCTGACGCGCGGCAACCTCCGCAGGGGTGCGTGGAGGGTTTGTCTCCGCCCCGCGTGCCCTGCATACTGGCGGGGCATGCAACTCCAACCCCTCCCCCTGTGGGGCGCGCTTTTGCTCGCCCTCACGTCCCCCGCAGTCGCCCAAGCCCCGGGGGCGCAGCCTCCCGCCAACGCGCAGCCTCCGGCGAAGCCGCAGCCCCCTGCGAAACCGCAGCCTCCGACCCGTCCCTTCGACGCGCCCACGGCGCCGCGCTTTGAGCGGCTCGACGGGAAACCCGGCGCGGTGCCTCCGCTGGATGCGGTGGGTGATTTTGTGGTGGGACCGGAGTACGTCCCCGCTCCTGAAACGAAGGCGGACGAGTCTGTTCCGGCGGGTCGTGTGGAGCAGTTCGTCATGGATTCCAAGGAGTGCAAGCGGTTCAACCCGGGCATTGCGCGCAAGGAGTTCGGTGTGGTGGATCCGAACAATCCGAAGACGTTGATCGTGCAGACGCACGAGATCGATTATAAGCGCACCATCACCGTGTACGTTCCCGCAGGTTACGTGGCGGGACAGGAGGCGCCCGTGCTCGTCACCCACGACGGACCCGGGATGGGAAAGCCTGACAAGGGCCTGGCCCGCGTGCTGGACAACCTGATTGCCGCCAAGCGCATTCCGGCGCTGGTTGCGGTGATGATCCAGAACGGCGGAGGGGATGCACAGGGGCATGAGCGAGGCCGCGAGTACGACACGCTCTCACCGCTTTTCGCGGAATTCATTGAGGAGGAGGTCTTTCCCCTTGTGGAGAAGCAATGCGGGGTGCGGCTCACGAAGAATCCGGAGGCCAGAGCCACGATGGGAACCAGTTCCGGTGCGGCCGCGGCGTTCACGATGGCTTGGTATCGCCCCGACCTTTTCCGCCGGGTGATTTCGTTTTCGGGGACGTTTGTGAACCAGCAGTGGCCCTTCAATCCGGAGACGCCGGATGGTGCGTGGGGATACCACACGACGCTCATTCCCCGGAGTGCCGCGAAACCGCTGCGTGTCTGGATGTGCGTGGGGGATCGCGACAATTTGAATCCCAACGTCATGCGGGATGACATGCACGATTGGGTGGAGGCGAATCATCGCATGGCGAAGGTGCTTCGGGAGAAGGGCTATCGCTACCAGTACCTCTTCTGCCTCAACTCCGGGCATGGGGTGGGAAATGCCCGCCCGCAGCTGCTTCCCCAGGCGCTCGAGTGGGTTTGGAAAGATTACAAACCGCAGTAGTCCGTTCGTGGACTCCAGGGTTCCTCGCGCGCGGTTCCGGCGGGTCCGCGCGCTTCCCGGGCCAACGCGCGTTCCAACCGTGCGCTGAAGCGCTGCCACGCCTTGCCGCAGCGGGTCCGGAACGCTCCGGGGGATAGGCCAAGGGCGCGGAGGGCGTGGCGGTGATCCCAGGCGACGACGAGGACCGTGAGGGCGTGCACCGCGCGAAACTGAAGACGCCAGAACCAGCGGACGACGGGCGATAACCTCGCGACGCGCACGCGGAAGAAGTCCCTTTGGAAGGCGAGGTGGCGGGTCTCGTCCTGCAGAATTTTCTGGGCCAGGCAGCGCACCACGGGGTCGTCGCAGTGGAGGTAGAGGAGTCCGTAGTACACCTCGGCGATGAGCTCCGCGGTCAGGAGCATCTGAATGGTGAAGTCCAGATTCAGGAGGAAGCGGAGCCTCTGGAAGACCGAATTGGTCCACTGCTTGGTGAGGAGACGCCCCCCGAGGTGCTCGACTGCTCGGGCCAGCAGGTACGAGTGGCTTTGCTCCTCCTTGATAAAGCGGTCCACAGCCTCCGGATAGCCGCGCAGGTCTGCGCCGATCCTCGCATCGTGGCAGCAGCGGCGAATGCGAGAGCCGCTTCCCGATTCCCCCAACTGGAACACCGCAAGGGATTTTGCCAAGGGTTTCCTTACCGCCTCGGGAAGGCTGCAGGGGGTTTTCGGAAATTCGAGTGCGCGGTTTTTCTCGGTGTTCGTCTCGAAGTGATGGATCCAGTACGGGGTATTCATGGGTTTGGGTGGGGATGTGGGTGGGGTTGAGATGGGTCGCGAAGGGGGTCCTCCAAGGTGGCGCCGAGGCTTCGGAGGCGATCGATCACGAGCCGGATGGTTTCATCCGGGGTGGAGGTGCCGGCGGTCAGCCCGACGTGCTCGACTCCGGAGAACCAGCCGGGGTCGATTTCGTGCGCGAATTCGACCGGTCGCGGAGTGGCGCCGCATTGGCGGATGCGGTGGGCGAGTTGGGTGGTGTTGTTACTGACTCTGCCTCCAACCACGATCACGACCTCGCACCGCTTGCAGAGCGTTTCCACCGCCTCCTGGCGCAGTTTGGTGGGCTGGCAGACCGTGTCCACGTAGCGGACCTCCGAGTGGGGAAGCGCATCCCGCACGCGCGAGACGAGGGCCTCGACCCGGGACAGGGGCTGGGTCGTTTGGGCGATGATGCCGATTCGCGGCATGGGCGGGATCCGGGCGATATCCCCGGGCTCGAGGATGATGCTGGCGTCTGGAAAATCGCCGGTGAGGCCCCGCACCTCGGCATGGGTGGACTGCCCGATGACGACGGGATGAAAGCCCTGGCGCACCAGCTGGTGGAGGGCTCCGTGTGCCTTGCGTACGAGGGGACAGGTGGTGTCGGTCAGCGTGTGTCCTGCGTTGATCCAGCGTTGCCGGTCCCGGTCCGAGGCGCCGTGCGCGGTGATCAGGACGCGTTGCGTGGAGGCGCTGGAGAGGGAGTGGAGGTCTCCCTCGCGCAGGCCGAGGGCGGCCAGGTTTTGGGTGACGGTGGGGTTGTGGACGAGCGGGCCGAGGAGGGTGGCGGGTTCGCGGTGGGCGGTCTGCTCGGCGGTCCGGAGGGCGTCCCGGACGCCGAAGCACATTCCGTAATGGGCGGCGAGGTGGAGTTTCATGGATGGATGGCTGGGTTGGCTTTGTGGCGCAAAGTGAATGGGCAAAAATTTTTAGTCCCGGGGGCGCATCGCCTGCACGATGCTCTCCAACACATCGAGGTAGTTCCGGAATGCCGCACGGCCCTGCGCGCTCAGGGAGTAGGTGGTGCGCGGACGGCTTCCGGAGTCGTCCTTCTCCTCGAGCACAAAGCCCGCGGTGCCGAGGGTGCGCAGGTGGGTGATGAGGTTGCCGTCGCTCATTGCGAGTTCGGATTTCAGTTCCTGGAAGGACCAGCCTGCGCGACTGGCGAGGAGCGTCATGATCGCGAGGCGCGCCTTTTCGTGGATCGTTTTGTCGAGTCGGTCGAAGTCAATCATCGCAGCGGAGTGCGGTCAGGCTTGGGGCCGAGAAGGACGCATCCCGCGTAGAGCAGGTGCAGTATTCCGAAACTCGCCCCCATGACGAGGGAGGCGCCGTGTCCGCTGCGCAGGAACGTTTGGAGGGCTTCGTTTCCGAGCCCGAGGATGGCAAAGACGGTTGCCCCCATGGTGAGGAAGGTCCAGCCGAGGCGCACGAGGGAACGGGGCGAAAAACTGGAGGTGCCCAAGAGCGCGAGCCCGTAGCAGAGCATCCAGTACGTGGCCGCCATGATCATGTCGCCGTGCAAGACCACGGCTCCCACGCCGAGGAGACCGCCCACGCCCATGGGAGGAACAATGGCGCGCAGGGCCATTCGCATTCCCTCGGACACGGTGGGTTGGCTGCGGCGGGATGCTTCGCGGGAAAGGAGCGCGAAATTCGCCGCGCTGGTGATGGCCAAGATCACGAGCCACGTCGCCAGAAAACCGGGGGGAGTGACGGGGAATCCGCCCGCCCTTGTGAGGGATGCGACGATGCCCGCGGTCACCGCGAGGCCTCCACCGACCAGGGCGGCCGGGGCGGAGATGGACCGGTAAATCTGGGCTCGCTCCATGAGGGAACGAATCACGCGCAGGCTTTCGAGGGCCTCAAGCTGAGAGGTCATGACGCGAGCTTTGCAGCGCAAAGTTTCCTGGGCAAGCAAAACTTTGCGCCGCAAAGCTCGCGCGTGCCCGCGGGGGTTAGGGCACCACTTCCACCGTGGATCCGTCCGTCAGCGAGTCTGACGGGTTCTGCACCACGCGTTCGCCCGTCGTGACTCCCGAGACCAGTTCCACGACCTGTCCATAATCGCGGCCCAAGGTGACGTTGCGAAACTGCACGCGGTCTCCCGTTCCCACGACGGCGATCTGGGCCCCCTCCGAGCGGTAGATCAGGGAATTGGCGGGCACGGTCAGGGGTTTCTCTTCGCGGGCGCCCTGAATTCGCACCTGCGCGTAGCTTCCGGACAGAAGCTCGCCGGAGCGATTGTCCACCTCGAGTTCGGTGAGCAGGGTACGCGAGGCGGCCTCCAGCGCTCCGGCCGTGCGCACGACCTTGGCGGTGAACGTTCTCCCGTGCACCTCGGGAAGCGTGATCTCCGCCGGGGCGCCGATTTGCACGCTGCGCGCGTAAGCCTGTGGCACCCGCACGAACACGCGCAGGTGCGAGGTCTGTGCGAGGCGGAAGAGTTCCCGTGCCCCGCCGGCCTCCACCAGCTGCCCGACGTCAATGCGGCGTGCGGTGATCGTGCCGGAGAAAGGGGCGGTGATTTTTGAGAATCCGGAGATTTCCTCGAGGCGCTGCACCTCCGCTCGCGCAGCCTCGAGGGCCGCCTGTTTGAGATGCAAATCGGCATCCTTCTCGTCCGCCTCCTGCTGGGAGGCCGAACGGGAGGCGAGCAATTCCCGCCAGCGTTTGGCGGTGATTTCCGAAAGGGCGAGCGCGGCTTCCGCAAGGGAGAGCTGAGCCCGGGCCCGGGATAGCTCGCGGCCCAGCTCCGGGGTGTCGAGTTCCGCGAGGACTTGGCCCGCTTCCACCCGGTCGCCCAAGTCGGCGTTCCAATGGCGCACATACCCGCTGACCCGTGCGAGGAGGGTGGCCTCGACGGCCGGCTTGAGCTCGCCGGATAGCGAGAGGGGCTTTCCGTCCGGCGCGGGCTGGGGCGTGGCCGTGCGTACGCGCAGTTTGGACAAGTCCCGCGCGGTGGCCGCCGCCTCCTGATGGCGTTGCAGCTTGGGGAGCAGGCCCACGCCGAAGCCCAGCCCCGCAAGGAGGAGCAGCCCCGCCATCGTTCCGTAAAACACGCCTCCGGAGTTTTTGGGAAGAGACGTTTCGGGGCCGTCGGTCTCGGATGGCGCTGCGGGGATGCTCATGGGTTCAAGGAATATCCGGCTCTCCGCGAAGGCAACCCTCGACGGCTTGAAACCTTTGAAGCGCGGTTTCACGCGCGCCGCATCCAGCCCAAGGATCGCATCTCCTGCATGGCGGGGCACGTTGACGCCCCCGTCCCGGGCTGGTTGGTTAAGGGCATGCTCCGACTGGCGCTTAAGATGCTTTTTGGCGACCGGGCCAAGTACATGATGCTCGTGTGCGGTCTGAGCTTCTGTGCGCTGCTCATGACCCAGCAGTCCTCCGTTTTTTGCGGGCTCCTGCTCTGGACCACCGCCACTGTGCGCAATCTTCCCGTGCCCATTTGGGTGGCGGACTCCAAAGTGGAGCAGGTCAACGAGGTGGTGCCCCTGCGTGACATTGACGTGCAGCGGGTCCGATCGGTCCCGGGCGTGGAGTGGGCGGTGCCGCTGTTTTGGGGAATCCTGCAAGCCCGTCTTCAGGATGGGACGTTTCAGGCCATGCAGATCACGGGGCTGGATAGCGCCACGCTTGTGGGGCGTCCGGCCCAGATGCGGGCCGGGCGGGTGGAGGCTTTGCGCCTGCCCAACGCGGTGATTGTGGACCAGGTGGCGATCCAGAAGTTCGCCAAACGCGGCATCCGGCTTCAAGTCGGGTCCACCTTTGAAATCAACGACAAGGAAGCGCGCGTGGTGGGGATCTGCCAGACGGCGCGTTCATTTTTGGGGCAACCCTACGTGTTCACCACCTACTCGCGCGCGCTCGAGTACGCGCCACCGCAACGCAAGAATCTCTCTTTCATCCTCACCCAGCCCAAGCCAGGCGTTCCCGCTTCGGAGGTGGCTCAGCGCATCAACCTGCTGCGCGGCCTGCGCGCATTCGTTGCCGACCAGTTCGCGGTGCGGACGATCTGGTGGTATTTCACCAACACGGGCATTCCCATCGCCTTTGGGGTGGTGGTGATTCTCGGGGCGGTGGTGGGCGTGGCCATAGCCGGCCAGACCTTCTACCTGTTCATCCATGAGAACCTGCGCTTCATGGCGGCGCTCAAGGCAATGGGTGCGGGCATGGAAACCCTTGCTAAAATGGTTTTTGCTCAGGCGTTTACCGTTGGATTCACCGGCTATGGACTGGGGGTGGGCTTCACGGCCCTGTTTGGCAATGCCGTACTCAAGCGGGGGGAGCCGCCCTTCTACATGCCTCCGCAGGTCCTCCTCTTCACCGGCGGCGTGATTGTCGCGATCTGCTGCTTTTCCGCGCTCATCGGGCTGATCAAGATCGCCCGCGCGGAGGCCGCCATGGTCTTCAAATAGCCTCTTCAATCGCCTCCTCCCAGCGCCTCCGCTCCGGCCCCGCCACGTCCCTTGAACACCGCCTCCGCCCAATCCCTCGCCATTCAGACGCGTGATCTGGTCAAAACCTTCGGTCAAGGGGAGGGCACCGTGCACGCCCTCAAGGGGGTCAACTTTGAGGCCCGTTGCGGCGAACTCATGATGATCGTGGGCCCCTCGGGCTGCGGTAAAACCACCCTCCTCAGCGTTCTCTGCGGGACCCTGCACTACGACTCTGGATCGGTCGTTGTTTTTGAGAAGGACCTCGCAGACCTCTCGTCCGCCCAACTCACCGCCTTTCGTGGAAGCCACATCGGCTTCGTTTTTCAACAGTTCAACCTGATCCCCACGTGGACCGCGCTGGAGAACGTGTCCGTCCCCCTGTTGCTGCAAGGCCGCAAGCGAAGGGAGGCCGAGGCCGCCGCCGCCGCTCTGCTCGCCCAGGTGGGTCTCGCGGAACGCACCCGGTCCCTCCCCTCCCAGCTCTCGGGTGGCCAGCAGCAGCGCGTTGCCATCGCCCGCGCGCTGGTCCATCAGCCGCGGCTTCTCATCTGCGACGAACCCACTGCGGCCCTCGACGCGGCCTCCGGGCGCAAGGTGTTGGAGCTGCTCCGTCAAACCGCATGCCATCCCGGGCGCTGCGTGATCGTGGTCACGCATGACAGCCGCATTTTTCCGTTTGCCGACCGGATTGCCGAGATGGATGACGGGGTGCTGAAGGCCATCCATGGACCGGGCGAATACAAGGCCTCTTATGTTTAGGACACTCTCCTTTCTGCTCGCGTTTCTGGGCATTGCTTTTGCCGTCCAGTTGGTCCTCCGCCAAAAAGCGCCCCTTCCCACGTCTGCCCCCCTGGCGGAACCCGCCTCCGCACCGTATCCCCATTCCATCGGCGCGCGTGGCATTGTGGAGAGTGTGAACGAGAATGTCCGCATCTCGCCGGCCGTTCCCGGGCTGGTGGCGAAGATTCCGGTGCGCGTGGGGCAGGAGGTTCGGGCGGGGGAGGTGCTCATCGAGCAGGACTCGCGGGATGCGTCCGCCTTGGTGGAGGTGCAGCGCGCCAATCTGGCGTCGCTGAAGGCCTCGTTGCGCGAGGCGGAGGTGGCGTTGGCGGATCGGCAGGACCAGTGGGGGCGCATCGAGCAACTGCGGGAGAGCAAGGTCGTGAGCGTGGATGAAAAGCAGCGCACCCTTTTTGCCCTGGAGGCCGCGAAAAGCCGTCTGGAATCCAGGAAGGCAGAGATTGCTGCGGCGCAGGCGCTTCTGAACAAGGCGGAGGTTCAGCGGGAGCTTTTGGTGGTGCGTGCCCCGCGCGACGGGACGATCCTGCAGGTCAACCTGCGCGCCGGCGAATTCGCGTCGCTCAATCCGGCGGAAACGCCGATCCTTTTGGGGTACACCCGTCAGCTCCAGCTTCGAGCGGACGTTGACGAGGACAACGCCTTTGAGGTCCGCCCCCAGTGCGAGGCGACGGCGTTTATCAAAGGCAAACGCGACCAGCCCATTCCCCTCCGCTTCGTGCGGATCGAGCCCTACATCCTGCCCAAACGTTCCCTCTCCGGAGAGAGCAGTGAGCGCGTCGACACCCGTGTGTTGCAGGTGATCTTCCTTTTTGATCGGCCGGAGGTCCCTGTGTACGTGGGGCAGCAGATGGACGTCTTTCTCAAGGGGCTCTAGGGCGCCCGGGGCGGAGGGCTCGAATTGTTCTAAGTTTCGGTGTGCGGACTGCTTGCCATGGAGTTGCACTATGAAGCGTTCATTTATTTCTCTTTTTGGGCGTGGGGAAGTCCCGCTTGGGGGGCTTCCGCCCGCAGGCCGGGTGGGTCGTCAGGTTCGAACCCATGCGGGAACATTTTGGAGTCTCGCGGCGGCGCTGTGCGTTGGGGCGCTGGAGATTCGGGGAACGGCCGCGGAGGCGGCTGCGCTGCGTGACGACCGGGCGCTTCCGGCGGAGGGGAGTGCTCTGCCCGGCGAGGGGGCGCTGCGGCGTCAGGAATGGTTCACCAAGCTATGGCAAAAGCTGCGCAGCGACTGGGCGACGCGTGTGGAGGCCGATCAGAAGGCGGTGGTGTTTTTGGGGGATTCGATCACGCAGGGGTGGGGGCCTCAGTTCAAGGGGCGTTTTTCCGGGGTGAAGCTGGCCAATCGGGGCATCAGCGGGGACACAACCCATGGGATGCTGATCCGGCTCGGGGAGGACGTGCTCGACCTGAATCCGTCGGCGATCGTGATGTTGATGGGCACCAACGACATCGAAATCGGAGTGGAGCCGGAGGCGATCGGACGCAATTTTCAAAAGATCCTGCAGGCGATCAAGGCGCGGCATCCGGCCGTGCCCATCGTGCTCTGCCGGATCCTGCCCAGCTCGGAGACGAAGAAGCGGCCTGTGGAGACTATCAAAAAGGTGAACGCCCTTTTTGAAGCGGCGGTGAAAGGCGACCCGCAGGTCACGGTGGTCGATACTTGGACGCTGTTCGCGAATGCGTCCGGGGAGGCCGATCCCGCCTGGTTCCCCGATCTGCTCCACCTCAACGAGGCTGGTTACCAGCGTTGGGGCGCCGCGCTGCACACCATCTTCGCGACGCTTGGATTCGTCGACACGGCCGAGGATTCCTTCGTGCCGGAATCGGGCTTCATCAGCCTGTTCAATGGGCGTGATCTGAGCGGCTGGGGGTTTCGTCCGACTCCCCCGAGGAAGCCCTCTGCGACTCCTCCGAAGCCGGATGCGCCGGTGTTTGTGGAGGTGAAGGAGGCGGAGACGTTTGAGGGAAAGACGGTCAGTTCCGATGGGCGTTACCGGGCGATCCACGGGCGTTTGGTGGTGGCGACTCCACCGGAGGGGCGCCGGATCCAGCAGATTTCGACGACGCAGGAGTTTGGCGGCAACTTTGTGTTGAGGCTGGAGTTTCGGGCCTCGCCGAACGCGGACAGCGGCGTGTTCATCCGGCAGCCGCAGCTGCAGTGCCGGGATTATTTGCTGGCGGGACCGTACAAGGATCTGAAGCAGTACCGTCCGCAGGACTGGAACGAGCTGGAGGTCACGGTGCGGGACGGGGTGGCGGTGGCGACGTGCAACGGCGAGCTGCTCACGGACAACTTCAAGGTGCCCGAGACGGGCCCGATCGGGCTCGAGGGCGACCGCGGACAGATGGAGTACCGCCGGATCCGGCTGAAGCCTCTGGCGCCCTAGGGGACCCGGGGCGCGTTTGGGGGGCGTTTGGGGGGCTCCTCGTCGGTTTCGAGGGCCTCGAGCGAAGCTTTGAGGTTGGCGGAGCCGGGGATGGCGTCGAGTCCCCGGCGGAGGGCTTCGCGCGCGGCGGCGAGGTTCTTTCGTTGGCGCTGCAGCTTGGATTCGAGGAGGTAGGCCTCCTCGTATGAGGGGAGATTTTTTTGGGCGCTGAGGAAGAAGCGAACGGCCTCTTCCGTCTGCTGTTTTTTTGCGGCGAGCATTCCCTCGATCAGGTCGGCGTTGGCGAGGACTTCGGAGTCCTTGGTGAGGCGGGCCTTCGGGAGCGCGTTCGCCGCGCCTTGAAGGTCGCCCTCCTGGAAGAGGAAAAAGGCGAGCCCCGACCACGCGCGGGCGTGGGAGGGATCGGTGGCGACTGCGTTTTCGAAAGCCGCTCGGGCGAGGTCCTTGCGGTTGGCATTCACGTAGGCCACGGCTTTTTCATAGAGCGCGAGGCTTCGCGCGTAGCGTTCGCTTTCCTCGAAGAGGGTTTCCAGTTTCCGGAGGGCCTCGCCTTGCGCGGGAAGCGCGGCCTTTGCGGAGGCCACGCAGCGCCCCGCGGCGGCGAAGTCGTTGGAGTCGATGAAGCGTCGGACCCGGGCGTCGTACCACGCGAGGGGATCCCAGTCGCGCAGCAGGGAGTCGGCGGGAAAGTCGACGGAGAAGGGGACGAGCGCGATGGCTTCGGAGGTCTTGCCCGGCTGGATCGATGCCGTGGTGATGATGTCCTTGGGAGCTCGGTACTCCACGATGGGTCGGTCATCGGTGTTGAGTTCGGCTTTCTGGAACTGGGAGGCGAAGGAATCCAGGCGGCAGGCCCAGCGCACGGCGACATGCTTGGGGTCGTCAATTCGGGACTGGGTGAGGAGCTGGCGGGCCCGTTCGGTGGAAAGGCGCGAAAGGTCGAGTGCGCGATCCTCGGGGGCGGCGATGAGCAGCAAATCCTGCGAGTAATCGACGCAGAAAACTTGGGCGCGCGGAAACACCTCGGAGAAGGAACGGAGCAGCGAGGCGAGGGTTTCCCGGGAAATTTCGTAGAGCTGGATCCACTGACAAAACACGCCGGTGGGCTCGAGTTTGGCCCGAACGCGCTGGTAAAAGTCGACGGTGAACAGATTGTTCACCCCGGCCATCCACGGGTTGGAGGGTTCGGAAACGATGAGTCCGTAGCGGCCCGGAGCGTGCAGGAGATGAGCGCGCGCATCCTGGAGGACGGTCGTGGTGCGGGGGTCGTCGAGGGGATCCTTTCCCGGTTCATGGAAGCGGCGGGACGCCTCGAGGACGGTGCGCTCCATCTCGACGATTTCGAGCGAACCCACGCCTCCGGCGAGCATGGCGGCCGCGGTGATTCCCGAACCATGGCCGACAACCAACGCTCGGGAATCGGGAAGCGCCAAGGCCGCAGGGAGCAGGCCGGAGAGGGTCTGGGTTTGCATGTCTCCATCGGAGGAGGCTTCGACTTTCCCTCCGATGCGGAGTGAGATGGTCTGGTTGGGGAGGTAGCGCTGGAGCAGGACGGAGGCGTTCTGTCCCTCGTGGTAGAGGAGAATCTCGGATTTCTGAGCGGCCTTTTGGACTGCGGTGCGGGAATTGGGGTCCAGTTTCTGGACCTGTTGGGCGAGGCTGGGTCGGTAGAGTCCGACTGACATGGAGGCGGGATCCCACGCGGGGGCGGTGAGCAGGGCGGCGAGGGTGATCGCGGCGGAAAGGAGCGCCACGGGGGGGAGGGAGGGGGCAGAGGAATGGGGGGGATGCCGCAGCCTGGCCTGCAGCAGCAGGGCGACAGCTCCGGCTGCGGCGAGGGCAATGCCGAGGATGTGGGTGCCCTGCACGCCGAGGGCTGGCAGAAGGACAAAGCTCGAGATCAGGCTCCCCGCGATGGCGCCAACGGTGTTCAGCGCGTAGGCGAAGCCCGCGGCGTGGCCGCTTCCCTGGGTCTGGAGCAGTCGCCCTCCCACGGGGAAGAGTGCGCCCAGAAGGAGGCAGGGCAGCCCGATGACCGTGGCCACCAAGGTGGACTCGGAAACCAGCATGCGGGGCCAATCTCCCTGGGTGGCAATCACGACCTCGAGCGTGCGGCGGGGCAGGTTGGGGAAGAGGTGCAGGCCCAGCGCGGAGGTGGCCGCAAGGAGCATTTGCAGCAGTCCCAATCCCGAGAGCGAGCTGAGACGCGGCAGCCATGGAGCGATCAGGAAGCTGCCGAGGGCGATGCCCAAAAGATACACCCCGAGCACCGCCGAAAACGAGTAGACGCTGGAGCCCAACACCAGCCCGAAAAGGCGCACCCAAGCCATCTGGAAGGCCAGCGCGCCGAAGCCCGACGCCACAAACACGAGGGCCACGATCGTGCGGGAGGATTTGTCCAAGGGAACGAAGGAGGCCTCGGTTTCCTCGATGGAATCGGGTTGCGAGCCCGCCTCGGCGGAGGGCTTTCGCAGGGTCCATGCGATGGCTGCGACGCCGAGATTCAGGGCGGCGGCGACGAGGGTACTTTTGCTCAGGCCGATCTGGGGGATCAGGGCGAAGCCGGCGAGCAGCGACCCCAGAACGGCTCCGAGCGTGTTGAGTCCGTACAGGACCGCCAGGCCCGCCTCGATGCGCAACCGCGCTGTGTGGGCGACGAGCACGGGAAGGGTGGCTCCCATGAGGGCTGCCGGGGGCAGCAGGAGGAGCGTGAGCAGCCCGAACCGGGCGCAGGCGAAGGCGCTGCTTTGGCCGCCGAGATTCTGGTAAAGCGCCCCGACCAGGGGTTCCGACATGCGGATGAGCGGCAGCAGCAGCAGCCCGAAGAGGGCGACGCCGACCTCCAGCAAGGCGTAGATGCGCGCCCCATCCGGCCTTCGGCTCAGGGGCACTCCGAGAACGCGGGCGCCCAGGGCGAGTCCACCGAGGAAGGCCACCACCACCGCGGCGACGGCTTGGAGGGAGCTGCCCAGCACCAGCGTGAGTTGTTTGGACCAGATGACCTCGTAAAGCAGCCCCGCCGCGCCCGATACGCAGAAGCAAAAGGTGATCCACAAAGGCATGCGCGGGGAAACGCGGGAGGGGGGCGGGAGGGACATAGGGAGGGCGAGGATGCCAGCATCGACAGCCGGGAGTCAGGTTTCGTTTCAAGGGGGGGAACCCTCGAAGCGCGGGGTTATGCAGGGGAAGTCCACTCCTCCCAGCGGGAAATATGCTGGCGGAGCAGGCGCTCGGCTTCGTCCGGTTTTTTCTGGGCGATGGCCTCCACGATGCGGGAGTGGTCGGCGGTGGAGGATTTGGATTCCGCGAGGGAGGTTGCGGTGCAGTAGGCGCGGAAGCTGCGCACGAGCAGGGTTTCGAGCGGCCAGCGGAGGGTTTGCCAGGAGGCGAGGAGCCAGGGATGGTGGGCGCTCAGGCAGAGCCGTTCGTGGAATTGCACGTCCCGTTGGGCGAGGGCCTCGGGGGAGTGGGCCGCATCGAATGCCGCGATATTTTCGCGAAGCGCCTCCAGATCGGAGGCGAGAGCGGAGGTCGAAGCGAGGCGGGCGGCGAAGCCCTCGAGTTGAATCCGAAGGGAGGCGAGGTGGCGGGCATCCTCGGCGGAGAAGCTGCGTACCATCCACTTGCCCTGCGGGGAGCGAACGAGGAGTCCATCGCGTTCCATCTGGAAGAGGGCTTCGCGCACGGGGACCCGGCTGACGCCGAGTTCCTGGGCGAGCTGGCACTCGGGGACGGGGGAGAGGGGGGGGATTTGGCCGAGGGCGATTTGGGAGCGGAGTGCGGCGAGCACTTGATCGGAGACGGAGATTCGGAGGATGGGGGGGCAGGGGAAGGGGGAGGCGGAGGGGCGGGAGGCCATGGCGTATTCTGTATACCAAGGAAATCCGTCCGGCGCACGGATTTGGACGGGAGGGATGCCGGAGGGTTCGGGGGGAGGGGCCGAAAATCGGGCGCTGGCGCCGGGATTTATATAAAAAAGCGCTTGCCCTCCTGCGGGTCAGCGTGCACTGTACGCAACCCAATCAATCGCGGGGTGGAGCAGCCCGGTAGCTCGTCAGGCTCATAACCTGAAGGTCGTAGGTTCAAATCCTACCCCCGCAACCACTTTCAGTTCGCTTTTAGAACGCCTTTTCAAGGCCCGCGGATCGCTCTCCGCGGGTCCTTTTTATGCCCGCTTCGCAGGTCCCGGGGCCTCACTCTGCCGGGGCTCGGGAGTTGAATGCGCCCACCCGGTGGACTTAGGGGTGGGGCATGCCTCCCGTCTCCCGCTGCCTTCCCCTCCTCCTTGGGTTTCTGTTTTCCGTGCCCATGCCCCTGCCGGCCTCCGCCGCCGAGGGACCCGGCTTCTGGCCGCAGGCCGCGGGGCCGCGGGCCGATTGGACGTCGGATTCCAAGGACGCGCCGGTTTCGTGGAGCGTTGCGTTGAATCAAAACATCGCTTGGAAGACCACGCTGCCCGAGACCGGGCAGAGCGGGATCGCCGTCTGGGGCAACCGGTTGTTTCTGACGACCATGAAGCCGCTTGAGCCGGACTCCAAAAAGCGCACGGGAAGCGCGGTGGTGGGGTATTGTTTGGATGCGGATTCGGGATCGATCCTGTGGACCGTGGAGCTGCCGGGGGTGGAGGAAAGCACCTACGCGTATGGGTTCAGCGATTCCTCTTCACCCACGCCGGTGACGGACGGTGAGCATGTGTGGTTTTTCAACGCGAGTGGCTCGGTGGGATGCTGGGATTATGCGGGCAAGCCGGTGTGGCTGCGGACGTGGACTCCGACCAAGGGGCGTCCATTTAACAAGCAATTCGAGCCGATGCTGGCGGGGGACACGCTTCTGAATATGGAGCCTCGGGACGAGGGCGACCCGAAGCGGGAGCAGGATCCTTGGAACTACCTGCGGGGTCTGGATAAGCGCACGGGCAGGACCCTGTGGGTATCCGACGACGCGCTGACCCACTACAACACGCCGGGGCTGGGGGTGCTGCCAGACGGGATGCGGGTGGTGTTGCAGGGGCGGGGAGGACACCACGGGGTTCCGGAGGCCCCGGTGGGGATGAGCGCGACCAGCCTCATGCCGGGCGAGGAGGGGCGTACGGTGTGGCGTTACGAGGGGGAGGGCCGCGCCCTGTACACCATGCAGATGGATGGGCGGTACGCTTACTGGTGGAACGAGTCGGATCGCGTGGAGGTGCTGGATTCCAGCACGGGCAAGAGGGTGAGGACGCTTTCCCTGAGCGAGCGGGTGGATTTGCGGCGGTTTCGTCCGGAGTCGGGTCGTTACGAGTTGGAGGAGGGGGTGGCGCTTGCACAGGTGCTTCCCGAGCAGAAGGTTTTCCCGGCATGGTTCACCAATGTGCAGTGCGGCAATTTTCTGTATTTCCTGTGCTTCTCGGAGCGGAAGTATGGCCCGGCGCATTGCGTCGGTCGGGTGCATGGGGAGAGTGGCAAAGTGGAGTATTTGGAAGTGCCGGTGCAGGTGGTGCGCCGTCCGGGAGAGGCGGAGTCGAGGATCTGGGGGGAGCCGCAGGCGAGTTCAACGGTGAATGCGCGTGGAATCGATGTGGCGGGGGACAAACGCTCGAAGCGGGACGGATGGTACTGGTGCATGCTGGGGAATCCGACGGTGTTGGGCGGGCGGGTGTACTTCACCACGATGCTGGGCGTGACGTACGTGCTGGACGGACTCGCTCCGGTGCTGGATGAGAAGGCGCTCCTCTCCGTGAACGATCTGGGCAAGGCCGGGGAGACGTGGAGTCTGAACACCCTGAGCGGCGCGGGAGACCGGCTCTACCATCGCAGCATGCGCGAGGTGGTGTGCATTCGGAATCAGCCCAGCGCCGGGCGGCCCTGAGGGGAGCGGGGGGCGCTTTTCCAGCGCGCGGGCGGGGTTTCGTTCCGTCCCGTTTTTCCTCTTGCGGGAGGGGTTTCGGGGCGAATACAGTCCCGCCCCTTCAGTCTTGGGTAGATACCGAAGTGGCCAAACGGGGCGGACTGTAAATCCGCTGGCTTACGCCTTCGCTGGTTCGAATCCAGCTCTGCCCACCACTGAGATCCGAAACGGTGCGCAAAAGGTCCCGGGGAAGAAGAGCGAGGATCCTGAAGGGTCCGCAGGCAAGCGCGGGGGGAGGAAGTCGGGAAGGGGGGCGGGTCTGTTGATCGGGATTCCTCAGAAAATCCATGGAAACAAAGTCTGTTACGCGCGCGGCTTTTTAGTGTGATAAGGGTATATGGACTGGTATTACGCAGAAAACGGCGCGCAGGTGGGACCTGTGTCCGAGCTCGAGATTCGCGATTTCGTGGCGCAAGGACGATTGAATGGCACTACGCTGGTTTGGAACCAGACGCTGTCGGGTTGGGAGCCGCTCGCAGTGGCTCTGCCGGAAGTGCAAACCTTGGCAGGGGAGGGGCGGCGAGTGGGAGGGGTGGTCGTTGCGGATGCCGACAAGGATCGGATGGTGCAGCGATTGCGGGAAGGAGCGGAGGAAGGCTTGGGGACAGAGGTTCGTTATGGAGGCTTTTGGTTGCGTCTCATGGCGAAGATTTTGGACGGAGTGATCCAGCAGATCCCCATGTATTTCATCAACAAAGGCATCGCCTCGGCGTGGGGTTTGAATCCGTCCGCGGTGGCGAGTCTCGAACAGGGGTCGGAGGTGTTCATGGTGATTGGGGTGCAGATGTCGGTTGGACTGGTTCTGGGGTGTTTGTACAGCGCGCTATTGAACGCGCGTTTTGGGGCGACCCTTGGGAAAAAAGCCTTGGGTTTACGCGTCGTGACGGAGAATGGAGCGAATCTTTCGATCGGGCGGGCCGTGGCGCGTTACTTTGCCGAGATGCTGAGCGCCTTTCTGCTTTTTATTGGTTTTTTGATGGTTGGTTTCGATTCGAAAAAGCGGGGGCTTCACGACCGAATTTGCGCCACGTTCGTGGTGCGCTCCTAGAAGCGTTTCAAGGGAGGTGGTCCCGGCTGATTTGCGCCTGATTGCTCATGCACCCGGTGGAGTGTTTTTTTTGTTGCGGCCCCTTTTTCCTGGAGGCGGAGCTGGCCCCGGATCGTGCAACGTGTGGGCGTTGCCGGAGAACATCCTGGGTGACGGTTTTTCCCGCGTTCCGGGGGCTTCCGTCCGATCAGCCACCGGCGCTTTCGGAGGAGGCGCCTCCTCCCGGCGAGGGAGAGGCGGTGTGTTTTTATGCTCCGCACCGGCGTGCGACCCATGAGTGCGGCCACTGCGGGGTCATGATCTCTCTGGCATGGGTTGCGCACTGGGGGCGGAAGGTGGTGTGTCTGAAGTGCTTGGAGCACTTGCGAGCGAAGGGGCGGGACGTGCAGTTCCAAACGCGGGTGCCTTTGTGGGAGCATCTGGTGCTTTGGCTTGCCCTGGTTCCTTTGACGCTCGTGCTTTACTGGACTGTCTTTGTGACCGCCCCGGCGGCGGTGTTCCTAGGATTGTGGAAGTGGAATGCGCCGCGGAGCATCGTGTCACGCTCACGTTGGAGGTTGGTGGTGGGCCTCATTCTGGCAACGATCCAGATTCTGGCGGTGATTTTCCTGATCTATTCAGCCGTCCAGACTACCAAGGCCGGCGGAGCGGCGTGGACGCGTCGTTGAAGGGAGTCCCTCGCGTATGAGAAAACAAATGGGAGAGTATCGGTATCTTGCGGGAAGCCGCCGCGCGAGGGGTACGCTCTGGGAGGGGCCCGACCACCTGTTGTATGTGGAGTGGACGGGATTCCCGACGATTTTGCACGAGACGCTCAAACGGCTGGATTACCGGAATATCCTGGCGGTCACCTACGCCAAAACGCGCTGGGGATGGGTGCATGCCGCCTGGCTGGGACTCGCGCTTGCAGGGTTCGGATGGAAGGCGATGACGGCATCGAATTTCGGGGCTCGGTCGTTTTATCAGATTCTGAGCGGGGCATTTTTTCTGGGCCTTTTGGTTCATGTCTTCCGGGGGCCGACGTGCGTTTGTACGATCCAAACGGCGGTGGGCGTGCATCGGATCAGAGCGTTGCGCCGTGTGTCGGCGGCTCGGCTTTTTGTTCGCCGTTTGAGCGAGCTGTGTTTGCTGCATCAGGGGGGGGAGGAGTTGCCGCTCTCCGTGCTCGCCTCGGGGGAGTCCGATTTTAGGCGGGGATGGGCGCGGGATGGTCAGCGCAAGCCCCCTGTATTCTCGGGGTCGAGGCTGGTGGTTCTCTCCCTCGCAATGTTGGTGTTGAGCGGGGTGCTTCTGGTGGCCAAGCCGTTTAGCCAGAGCGGGGTTTTGTTTTGGGGTATTCTGGTATCGGATTTGGCGGGGGGGATTCTGGTGTTGGCGGCGCTTGCCCGAAATGCTCGGTTTTCATTGCCTCGCACACTCCGTGGGGCGCTCTGGACCGGGACGGTGCTCTCTGCGGTTCACGGCGTGATCGGCGTGGTAATCTACTTGTGGATGGTGACGGCCTCGTTTGTGTCGGCCGGACGCGAGGGCAGAGCGCCGACGCCTCTCGGGAATGTTGGAGTTGACTACTTGGAGGAAAGTTACCGGCGGCTGCATGGGTTGACTTTTTTGGAAATGGGAAAGGCAGGTTGGATTCTAGTGGGGTTGGGGGTGGCGCATGCGGTGGTGGGTTTGCTGGGGCTCGGGTCCCTCTGGTTTGGAGCGCCCCGGGTTTCCGGAGGCGAGGGCGAGGGAGGGCTTCGGATCCCGCCTCCCCTGCCTGACGGGGTACCGGGACGAGGAGCGGCACCTGGGGAGGAGGGGCTCCTGTGAACGGTCCTGCGCCTGCAGGGGCTGCGGTAGGGCTGAAGGCGGCCTGCCTGAATCACACAGGGCGTGAGGTGGCTGCGCGATGCATGGGGTGTGGGAAAGGGTTTTGTCGGGAGTGTGTCACCCCTTTTGAGAGGCGGATGTTCTGCGTGGGATGCCATCCGAGCCGCGCGGGGGCGGAGGCCAAGGCGAGGCGAGACGTGTGGATGATCTTTTCGATCGTGCAGGTTGTGGCGGGGGGTCTGTTGCTCTGGTGGAGTGCTTATCTATTGGGATGGTTGCTGATGCGAATTCCCGCGAGTTTTCACGAAGGAACGATCTGGAGCCGTTTTAGCGGCTGAACGAAGCGGCGATTTCGGGTGAGGAGATGAACAACGCGCGCGCTGACGAGGGCCTTTCGATGGAGCCGATCCGGATGCTGGACGAAGCCACGGGATTGTTGCGGCGCTGTGGGCCTTGGCCTTGGGTGTGGTGGGTTGCCAGTTCGGCGCCGTTCGCGATCGGTCTATTCCGTTTCATTCACGACATGGCGCGATCGGCCACGGCTCCCGAGCGGATCACGGGGGCCGCCTTGAAGTTGGCGCTCTTGTACTGGGCGATGAAGGTGGGGCAGGCGTTTTTTGGGGCCGCCTTGCTGCGGACGCTGCGGGGTGGGGGCGAGCGTGGTTCCCTCTCGTTGGGAAGCGTTGTGCGGTTGGTGTGTGCGCTCGCGTGGATTGCGAGCACCCTGCCCTGGGTGCTGGGAGTATCGCTGGTCCTGATGGCCCCCTTCGGATGGGCCTTCACGGCCTACCACAACGCTTCCATTTTGGCGGTGGAGGTGTTCCAGAGAGGGGGGCGGATGCGGGACCTGGTTCGGCTGGCTGTCGGGGAGTCCCATGACCGGTGGCTTCAAAACCATCTGGTGATCACATTCTTGGGGATTTTTGCGCTGATCGTATGGCTCAACCTCCACGTGGGCTTGGGGCTCGGCGCGGCGCTGCTCAGCGTGGTGTCAGGGGAAGAAAACGTGCTGACGCGTAATCCGGCGATGCTGCTGGGAACCCCGGTTCTCGCCGGGACCGTGCTCGTTTCCTACTTGCTGGTCGGCCCGTGGGTGCGGGCGGTTCATGCGTTGCGTTGCTTCCGGAGTCTTTCGAAGAAAAACGGGGAGGATCTCCGGATCGCCTTTCGCCGCGCCGGTTCTGGTTTGGCAATTGCGGGAGTGGCCGGACTCTTGTGGTTGGGTTTTCCGGGAGCGCTTGTGGCTGCCGATGCAGCGGGTTCGCGGGCTGAGCGCGGGGCGGCCCCGGCTCCTTCCCGGATTGCGCCGGAGCGGCTCGAGCAAGGGATTCGCAGGGTGCTGGAGGAGGAGAAATTCCACTGGCGCGTTCCCGGCTCGGCGCGTGCGGAGCGTGAAGCCAAGGGGGCGGTGGGGGCTTTTTTTTCGGACATCGCCGACTGGATTTTGGAGTCGGTGCAGCGGCCGATAAAGAGGGGCTGGCAGTGGCTCAAAGAGTGGGTCGACCGGCTTTTCAAGGATCCCGCCCACCGGCGCTCGGGGAGGGAGGGGTGGAGCCAACGTGTGCCGGTGACGCTGAAAGTCTTGAGTGGATTGATGGTGGTCCTGCTTGGGGTGGGCGCAGTGGTTTGGTACCGGCGCCGGCGGCGGGGGGAGGTGGTGCCGACGGTTTCCGGCGCGAGTTTTATCAATCTGGAGAGCGGGGAGTTGGTCGCCTCGCAATTTCCCTCCGAGGAGTGGCTGCGCCTGGCCGAAGCAAAGGTGGCGACGGGCGAACTGCGGCTTGCGATGCGTGCTGTTTTTTTGGCGACGCTGGCGATTTTGGGGGAGCGGAAGTTGGTGCGGATTGGGAAGTCGAAGTCGAATGGGGACTATCTGCGGGAGCTTTCGGCGCGCACGCGGGATCGGGTGTGCCTGGGGGAGTGGTTCCGGGAGGAGGTGCGGTTTTTCGACTGGGCATGGTATGGATGCCACGAGGTGAGTTGGGAAAATTTCGAGCGTTTCCGGGCGAATCATCAGCGGATTATGGACGATGCAACGGCGAAGTAACCAACCTGCGGGGAGTCGTTTGGGGTGGATCGTTCTGATCGCCATGCTGGTGTTTTTCTGCGTCGGATTGGCGCGCTCGATGCACGACCGGTTTGCTCTGGGCGATCACTACCCGGCCTACTCGAGTGCGCGTGCTGATCCGGTGGGAACGCAGGTGTTGTTTGAGTCGCTCGAGCGGCAGGAGGGCCTGGAGGTGAGTCGCAATTTCTATGTCGATTTCTCCAAGCTGCGCGGGGAGCCGGGCCGCACCCTGATCCTGGCGGGGCTCAATACGCTGAGGTTTGGGAATGCAGGATCTTTGGATACGCCGGCTCTGCTCCGTTTCGCCCAGGATGGAGGGCGTTTGGTGATCGCGCTGGATCCGGTGCAGGGGGAGGAGTCGGGTTCATCCCACTCGGGGCGTGGAGGGGCAACGGAGAAAAGCAACCCCTCCGACTCAGGGGCCTCCCAGCGCCGGGAAGGCAAGTCGCGGCCCTCCGAGGAGAAGCCCCCGCGCCGACGCAAATTCACGAGCCTTTCGGAGGCGCTGGATCTGCCTGCCTCGGGAAGGCGGTTTTTGTTGGGGCCCCATTCGGGAGACGTGCTGGTGCCGGAGGAGGCTTTTGCTTCGGTTTTGGGGAAGGCGCCGCGCTGGTTTGGGTATGTGAATCTGGGCGGAGCGGAAGGCGTGGAGGAGGAGAGGCACGAGAGCGGGCCTGGCGTGACGGAGGGGCGTCCGGGGTTGGGTCGGCCTTGGAAGGTGATTGCGCGCCATCAGCGGCGTGTTGCGATTGCGGAGCGTTGGATCGGCAAGGGTTCGGTGGTGGTATGCTCGGATCGCTATTTTTTGAGTAATGAGGCGCTTTGGAAGGAGCCCGCTCCGGCGCTCTTGAGCTGGCTGATTGGACCGGCCAGACACGTGATTTTTGAGGAGACGCATCTGGATAAATGGGGGTGGTTGGGGGATGCGGACGGGGTCATGAGTTTGGTGCGGGCGTACCGGATGGAGGGGCTTATTTTCGGAGGGATTTTGCTCTTCGTTCTGATGCTTTGGCGGAATGCCTCGAGCCTGGTGCCCGCCGGTGGGTCCGAGGACGGGGATGGGGACGGGGGCGAGGTGAGTGCGGTGGAGGGGCGGGGGATGAACTCGGGGCTGGAGCTCTTGCTGCGCCGCGGAATTCCCTTTCCACGCCTTCTGCAACGGTGCTTGGAGGTGTGGGAGTCTTCCGCAGCGCTATCGCGTCGGGTGCCGGAAACGCGGCGTCAGGCGGCGCGGAAGCTTGTCCAAGAGCCCTGCGGTGCGGAGGACGGAGTGAAGGCGTATGGGCGCGTTCGGGATATTCTGCATGGAAGAGATGGAAAACTTTAATGGAAAATAGGTTATGAATGAAATGCTGGAGGAACTTCAGGGTACGCTGCGGGAAGCGAGGGAGGAGATCGCGAAGGTGATCATCGGGCAGCAGGCGCTCGTTGATCACTGTCTGATGGCGGTTTTCACACGCAACCACGTGTTGATTGAAGGGGCGCCTGGGGTGGGCAAAACCCTGCTGGTGCGGACGCTTGCGGGAGTGTTGGGGGCAGACTTTGGACGAGTCCAGTTTACCCCGGATCTGATGCCGGCAGACATCACGGGGACGAGTGTTTTCAATCTGAAAGAAAACGAGTTTCAGCTCGTGAAGGGGCCGATTTTCACCAGTTTTCTGCTGGCCGATGAAATCAATCGAGCTCCAGCCAAGACGCAGGCTGCGTTGTTGCAGGCGATGCAGGAGCGGCAGGTGTCGATCGATCATCAAACGCACTCGCTCGCTCCGGAGTTTACGGTTTTTGCGACGCAGAATCCTGGGGACTACGAGGGAACCTATCCGCTGCCGGAGGCACAGAAAGATCGGTTCATGTTCAAATTGCGCGTGGACTATCCAAGCCGCAGCGAGGAGTTGGATCTTGCGGCGAGGTTGTTGGGGGAGGGAGCCCCGGAGCGTGTGTTGAGCACGGGAGGGGTGCGCGCGGTGCTTTCGGCGGAAAAGATTGCTCGGATGCAGCGCGCTTTGGAGGGCGTGGTTCTGAGCACGGAGTTGCGGGAGTACGCGGTGGATTTGGTGCGGGCGAGTCGTGAAAGTGAGGCGGTGCTCGTGGGGGCGGGTCCCCGGGCGACGCTGGCGCTGGTGCTTGCGAGTCGGGCGCGCGCCGCATTGGAACAGCGCGACTTTGTGACGCCCGACGATGTCCGTGCGCTCGTGGAGCCGATTCTGGGGCACCGTCTTTTGTTGCGTCCGGAGTTTGAGATTGAGGGGCTGACGGTGAGCGAACTGGTGGGGCGGATTTTGGAGCAGGTGCCCGTGCCGCGTTAGCGATGGCTTTCGTTCCTTCGAAGCGTCTGCTGTGGGGGGTGGCCGTCGGGGTGATGCCGGCCTGGCTTTGGCTGGGAATGACCGGGGTGTCTTCTGGTGTCCTGGTGCTGGGGTTGGGGAGCGTCGCGTGCTTTGCGCTTTTGGATGCACTGATGTCCCTCCGGGATTTGGACGGGGTGATGGTGAAAGCCGAGTCGATGGTGCGGGTGACGCGAGGGGGGCGTTTCGCCTGGAGGTTGGAGTTGGAGGGGGGCGGTGTGCGCGGCGGGGTGATGCGTTTGGGGATCGCTTTTCCCAAGGCTTTGAAGTGTGAGACCGAGGTGATGGAGGTTTGCTTCGAGGCGGGGAAACCGCGTGGGATCTTCCGCTGGGAGGGGCAAGCCTTGGAACGTGGGTCTTTTGAGATTCGGCAGGTGTACCTTGGAAAGCCCTCGAGGGTAGGACTTTGGGAGATTCGAAGAGAGGTGCCAGTCCAGTGCGAGGTTCGGGTGTATCCGGACCTTTCCAGGCATCGAGACGTGCTGGCCCCCCTTTTTCTGCGGCGTGCGAGTCCCGGGATTCACTCCGTCCGGCAGATTGGTCGGGGCCGGGAGTTCGAACAGCTGCGCGCCTATGTTCCTGGGGATGGGTACGAGGACATTTATTGGAAGGGGACGGCAAAACGGCGCTTCCCGGTGACGCGCGTGTATCAGACGGAGCGAACGCAGGAGATTTATGTGGCGGTGGATGTGTCGCGTCGGAGCGCTCGGGTGCTGGAGGGAAGCGGCTCCGGGGCTCAGACCGGAATGGTGGAGACCCAATGTGATCGGTTTCTGCAGGCGGCGCTGGTACTTGCGTTAACGGCATCCCAGCAGGGGGACCGGCTGGGGTTGGTGACCTTCAGTGATCAGGTCCACTCCATGCTGCCTGCGAGCGGCGGTAGCGCGCATTATGCGGCGTGCCGGGAGGCGTTGTATGCCCTGCATCCGAGGCGGGTGAATCCCGATTATGCAGAATTGTTTACGCAGATTGGGAATCGCGTCCGGAGGCGCTCTTTGGTGATCGTGCTGACGGATCTGGGGGAGGCGTGGTTGGCGGAGACCTTTCGCGAAGCGGTGCGGGAGTTGGCGCGGAAGCATTTGGTGCTGGTCCACTTTTTGGGTTCGCGGGAGGCGTCGCCTTTGTTTGGGCGCGAGGACGGGTTGCCGGATGCCGATGCCCTGTACGGGAGACTGGCTGGGCACATGGTATGGAGCGGCTTGGAGAAGACGGCGCGGGAGCTTTCGCAGTGGGGTGTGCACTTGGTGCGCAGTGACGAGGAGCGGTTGGTGGCGGAGGTGGTGTCGGAGTATTTGAAGGTGAAGAAGCGGCAGATTTTATGATTGTGGATCTGAAGGCTTTTTTGGCGAAGGAGGAGCCCTCGTGGCACGAACTGGAGCGTGCTTTGGACGCATTGGATGCGAAGACGCTCGATTTGGGTCGGTTGGAGGAAAGCGAGCGTCTGCTGTTGCTCTTTGAGCGGGCCTGTTCGGATTTGGCGAGGATGGGGGAGGGGACGAGCGAACCGCAGGCGCGCGCGTATTTGGAGGCTCTGGTGGCTCGGGGATATGCGGAGATTCACTCGGGGAGTGGGGGCGGGCGTCCGATTCGTCCGTGGCGGTGGCTGGTGGTCGAATTTCCGCGCGCCTTTCGCCGTCACGCTTGGGCGTTTGGATGCTCGGTGTTGCTCACGGTGCTGGGGATGCTGGTCGGGGCGATCCTTTTGGTGGTCAGTCCCGAGGGACGCCGAGTGGCGACGGCGCCCTTCGCGCATGTGGCGTTGCAGTCTCCCTCGGAGCGTGTGGCGAGCGAGGAAAAGGACGTCGGGCATCATCGGAAAGCGTTGGAGGGGAGTGCCTCCCGATTTTCTGCGCAACTGATGAAGAACAACATTTCCGTGAGTATCAAGGCCGCCGCCTTCGGCATGACGTGGGGAGTGGGCACGGCGCTCTTGCTGTTTTACAACGGGGTGATTCTCGGGGCGGTTTGCCTGGATTACGTGCTCGACGGGCAGTCCGTTTTTCTCGCGGCGTGGTTGCTTCCGCACGGCTCGTTTGAGATTCCTGCGATCCTGATGGGCGGGCAGGTGGGGCTGGTCTTGGCGGGGGCGTTGGTGGGGTGGGGAACGCGTGAAGGATTGCGGACTCGTTTGCGAGCCGTGGTGCCGGACGTGGCCACGCTGGTGGGAGGACTTTCGTTGATGTTGGTGTGGGCGGGATTGGTGGAAGCCTTCTTCTCCCAGTATCATGCGCCGGTGATTCCGTACTCGGTGAAGATCGTGTTTGGAGGAATCGAGTGCGTGCTCCTGGTTGCGTTCCTTGCGTGGAGTGGTCGTCAAAAGCGGGATGGGGAGGAACAAGGATGAATCCCACGAGTCTCGCGTTTGGAACTCTCAAGATCACAACCCCCGAGGGAATCACGTTTTCCATCAGGCTTGCCGGTCCTTTGAGTCGGGGGATGGCCGCAGCCTTGGATTTTGCGCTGGTCCTGGTGGTGTCCCGAATGCTGTCCAAAGGTTTGGCTCCGCTGGAAGCGGCCCTTCCGGATCTCGGAGCTGCCTTTGGGATGATTCTGCACTTCGTGGTATCCGTCGGCTATGGAATGGCTCTGGAATGGCGCTTCCAAGGACAGACCGTGGGCAAGCGGGTGATGGGGCTGCGGGTGATGGATGCGCGGGGGTTGCACCTCACCCACAGTCAGGTGGTGTTGCGCAATCTCCTGCGGGTTGTGGATCTGCTTCCCCTCGTGTACGCGGTCGGGGGCGTCGCCTGCTTGGCCAATCGGAGAGGACAGCGTCTGGGGGATCTTGCGGCGGGGACGGTTGTGGTATCGGTCGCGGCGGAGGCAGTTCCCGATGTACACGCGCTTGGGGCGCTTCGATATAATAGTTTCCGTCAGTATCCGCATCTGGAGGCGAGGCTTCGTCAGAAGGTGAGCGCGGCTGAGGCCAACCTGGCTGTGTCGGCTCTGCTCCGCAGGGAGGATCTGGAGGAGGCGGCCGCGGCCGAAGTGTTTGGGGAGATGGCTGCGACCTTTCGGAAGCGGGTGCGCTTTCCCGAGGAGGCGGAGCAGGGTTTGAGTTCCGAACAGTACGTGCGCAACGTGGTGGACAGTATTTTTCGGAGCGCGAGTCGCTCGGAGGGGGCGGGCCTCCGGCGCTGAGGGATCGGGGCGGATGGGCAGTGACGCTTTTTGGCGGGCTTGAGTCGCGCCTCAGCAAATGTGAGCCGCGCAAATCACGCGCATACCTTTGCTTTGGAGAACGGGGGAGGCTGGCAACCGCGGCTTCTTTTTCGGATGAGACCCTGACGCGTCTCGGGGGCGCTAGCGGTTGTCGGCGGTTGCCGTCCCCGGATGGGGGGCGTCGAGAATCCGGACCTGATTGATGGACTTGAAGAGGGTGTGGTCGGCGTAAGTCCAGACGACCTGCTTCTCAGGCGTGAGTTCGTAGAGGTGGGGTTTCTCGCCGGAAAGCCAGTCGCACAGGATGGTGTTTCCGTTGGGGAGGCGTTGGGCTCCGGTGATGGAGTGGATGGGGGGATTGGGAAGCTCTTTTTCGGTGACGGACCAGACCACCTGTCCGGAGGGATCCAGCTCTTGGAATGCGCGGCCATAACCGCAGGTGACGAGGTGGTGGCCGTTGGCGAGGGTTTCCAATTGCACGGGAGTTCCGGGAACCGGAAACGTGCGGACGATTTCCCCCGAGGCGGTGAGTTCGAGGAGGCGGCGATCGCTGCACATCGCCACGAGATAGTTCCCACTGGCGAGCTTGCGGGCGCCTCGGAACTGCGTGTGGGTGGAAAGGTTGGGCCGTACGGGCACGGGGACCTCGCGAACGACGCTGCCGGAGCGGTCGACCTCGACGAGTCGTTTGGTGCCACACTCGCCGACGAGCACGTTGCCATCAGGCAGGGGTTGAGCGGCATGAACCTCCGTTCCCGGGGGAGCCTTGTATTCCCAGACGATCTGCTTGGCGGGGGTCACCTCTCTGGCACCGGAGGCATGGGAGAAGAGGATGTTTCCGTTGGGGAGAAGCCAGCAGTCCTGAGGGGCTTTGGCCTCGATGCGCCATTCGATTTGGCCGTCGGTTCCGACGATGCAGACCTGTCCGCCGGAGTAATCGGAGCAGAGGAAGCGGTGGCGGATGGGGGAGTCGGCGGCGTGGGAGAGGGGGGAAAGGGAAAAAAGGGGGGCGAGAGCCGAAAGGGTGGCGAGGGCGAGGGAGCGGGCAGAGGGCGGGATGCGGGTGGAGAGCATGGGGGGAGCGGGGTTAGGCGATGATGTCTCGGATGGGGGTGCCATGGTCGACGGCGAGGCGTTTGCGGTCGGGCAGTTCGAGTTTGCGGGAATCCAGGCCGAGCAGGGTGAGGAGGGTGGCGTGGACATCGGTCACGAAGTGGCGGTTCTCGACGGCGTGGAATCCGAGCTCGTCGGTGGCGCCGTGGACATAGCCTCCCTTGACGCCGCCACCGGCCATCCAGATGGAGAAGCCGAAGGGGTGATGGTCGCGGCCGGCGTTGCCTTCGGAGCCGGGGGTGCGTCCAAACTCGGTGGCGAAGACGACGAGGGTGTCTTCGAGGAGACCGCGTTGGTCGAGGTCGGTGAGGAGGGCGCCGATGGGTTGGTCGACGGCACGGGCGTTGGATTCGTGGTTGGATTTGAGGTTGCTGTGGGCGTCCCAGGCGCCGCCGCCGCCCCCGCCGTGTTGGATTTGGATGAAGCGCACGCCTTTTTCGACGAAGCGTCTGGCGGCGAGGAGTTGCATCCCGAAGTCGCGGCAGTGCGGGAGGTGAAGGCCGTAGAGCTGTTTGGTGTGCTCGGATTCCTTCGAAAAGTTCACGATCTCGGGGACGCTCATTTGCATCCGGTAGGCGAGCTCGTAGGAGGCGACCCGGGCGGCAGTGGCGGGGTCGCGAGGGTAGGCGGCCTCCGCGTGTTGGTTCAGCGAGCGGACGAGATCGAAGTGGAGTTTTTGAGTTTCCGCCGAGACGGGGCGTTCGGGGCGACCGAAGTCGATGGGGTTGTTCGGATCAATTCGGAGCGGCACGGAGTTGTGAGCCGGGCCGAGATACAGGGAGTCTTTTTTGTCGAGGTACTCTCGTTTTCCGATGGAGATGTACTGGGGGAGGTTCTCATTGAGGGACCCGAGCCCGTAGTGGACCCAGGCGCCGACGGAGGGGAACTCGCCATCGAGCAGGTTGCGTCCGGTGTGGAACATGGCCTGGGCCTCGTGGTTGCTGTCGGTCGTGAACATCGAGCGGACGACGGAGATTTTGTCGATATTGGCTCCGATGTGGGGGAACCAGTCGCTGACTTCGATGCCGCTCCGGCCGTATTTTTGGAAGCCGACCTGCAGGGGGTAGAGGAGGTTGCGTTGAAAGCCGGCCATGACGGAGGAGCGCTTGGCCACGTTTTTTTGGACATCGGCGAAGGGGGTCTCGGAGATGTTTTTCCCGGCGTACTTGGTGACCATGGGCTTGGGATCGAAGCTCTCGAGGTGGCTGACGCCGCCGTTCATGAAGAGCCAGATCACGCTTTTGGCTTTGGCCGGGAAATGGGGAATGCCAGTGGGCGGGGCCCAGGCGGAGGCGGAGGCGAGGGCGTCGCGGTGGAGCAGCGAACCGAGGGCGATGCCGGAGAGGCCCTGGCTCATGCTGGCAAGAAAATGGCGGCGGGAGAGGGAGTGCATCAGTTACAGGGGAAGGGGGTTAGCGAATGGTGACGAAGTCGGCGTGGTTCAGGAGTGCGGCGACGATTTGGACGCGCGCCACGTCGGGCGAGGCGGGCACGGGAGCGGGCTTGGGCAGGGCTCGGAACGCTTGGAGGGAGTCGAGGCAGAGTCGGCGTTCGACGTCGTCGGGAAGCCGGTTGAGGACGGACAGGAAGGCCCGATCGAGGAAGGCGGGGTCCGCGAGTTCGGCGGGGGCTTCCTTGGTGAGTCGGCTCACGATGGTGCGTGCGGCGTCCTGAACCATGGCGGCGTTGGAGAGGGCCAGGGCCTGCTGGGGGACGATGCTCTGATCGCGCCGGTAGCACACGGTCGAGTCCGGACCGTCGAAGGTGGCGAGGAAGAGGCTGCGATCGACCCAGTTTTGGGTGAAGTAAAGGCTGCGGCGCGTGGATTGCTCGCGGCCCTGCGCGGGCACGGAAGGGCCTCCGATGCGGGGCTCGAGCGTCCCGGCAACCGAGAGCACGCAGTCGCGGACGGCCTCGGCCTCCATCCGGATGGAGTGTCGCCGCCACAGGAGCCGGTTGTCGGGGTCGATCTTCTCGGAAGTCTCAGCCCCGGCCATGGAGGAGGTCATGCGGTAGGTGGCGGAGGTCACGATCAGGCGGTGGAGATGCTTCATGGCCCAAGGGGCTCCTTTGGGGGCGCCCTCGACGAGTTCGGAGGCGAGCCAATCGAGGAGTTCGGGATGGGTGGGGGCGGCTCCCTTGCGGCCGAAATCGAAGACGGTATTCACGAGGGGCTTGCCCATGTGGCGCAACCAGATGTGGTTCACGGCCACCCGTGCGGGGAGGGGGTTTCGGGAATCGGTGAGCCAGCGGGCGAGGGCAAGGCGGCGCCCGGTGCTCGTGGAGGGGAAGCCCGGGAACCGGTCCTCCTGATAGACTTTTCCAAACTGGGTGGCGCTCCATTTGGCGCCGGGCAGGGGTTCAAATTTCTCGCTGCTTTCACCGGCGGCCTTCGCGGCCTTGGCGAGTTCGGTGCGGGCCGCGGAGAGCTTGCCTTCGGTGGGCTTGCGCTTGTCGGGCGCGGTTTTGGCCAGATTCCACACGAGGTCGGCAATCTTGTGTTTGGCGCGAGCCACGGCGGCGTCGCGTTCGGACTGTGCGGCGGCCTTCGCCGTGGAGGAGACTTTTTCGGGAACGCCTTCCCAGGCGGCGCGCATGGCTTCGGCTTTGGATTGGGTGCTCTGGAATTCGGCCTGAGCGAGGTGCAAGGCTTTCTCTGCGGCGTCCCTTTCCAGGATCGCAAGCTCCTCGGCGGAAGGCGTGGCCGGGGGCAGGTTGGGCGATGAGTCTGACTGGGCGGGGTGGTTGGTCTGGGAAGACGCCTCGAGTTTCTGGTCAACTTTTGCCAGGGCCTCCTCGGCACTCCGGAGGCGCTGCCGGGAGGTTTGCACGTGGGCCTCGAGCACCCAGGGGCGCCGGGCGGGATCGGTCTCGGTTTTGGGCAGGGAAACGGGTTGGACCGCGAGCGAGTCAAAAGCGAGCACCTCGGGCACGCCCGGGGGAATCACCCGCGACTTGTCGGGGCGCGTTTCGTCCCCGCGGGGGAAGAGGTAGGTGGGAGCGTTGGGTTCGGCGTCAAAGACGCGCGGGATGCCGTCCTCGTCGAGGTCGGCCTGACCGGGAGCGACGTCGAGGCGGACGTGGTAGGGCTCGAAGAAGGAACGCATGCGGTAGTAGTCCTCCTGCCGGATGGGATCGTACTTGTGGTCGTGGCATTTGGCGCAGTTGAAGGTGAGCCCCAGGAACCCCTTGCCAAGGTGCTCCACGGTGGAGTCCATCCAGACGAGGCGGTTGAAGATATTGAAGTTGCGGGCGAGAAATCCGGTGGCGCGGAGTTTGGAGAGGTCGTCCGGGTAGAGCTCGTCGGCGGCGACCATCTGGCGGATCATTTCATCGTAGGGGAGATCGGCGTTGAGCGATTCGATGATCCAGTCGCGCCAGTGCCAGAGATGCTTTTGGCTGTCGCGCGCGACGGTGTATCCCTGAAGAATCCAAGCGTCGCTGTAGCGCCAGATGTCCATCCAATGGCGCCCCCAGCGCTCGCCGTAGCGGGGATCGTTGAGGAGGCGATCGACGGTGGGTTCAACCCACGATGAGTCGGGGGCTTGGGCGACGGCGGCGAGTTCTTCCGCCGAGGGCGGAACGCCCAGGAGGTCGAGAAAGAGGCGGCGCAACAAAACCGCGCTCGGGGCCTCGGGCTGGGGGGTGAGGCCGGCTTTCTCGTGCGCTTGGGCGACGAAGGCGTCGATCGGGTTGCGGGCCCAGCGAGCGGCGCGTGCGGAGAGCGGCGGGATGGCGGGACGGGTGCGGGGCTGGAAGGCCCAGTGCTCGCGCGGATCGGCCTCGGGGCGTTCGTTGGCGGGAGCGGGAGCTCCCTGGGCGATCCAGTTTTGGAGGAGGCGGATTTGGGATTCGGAGAACGGTTCGCCCTCGTGCTTGGGGGGCATTTGTTCGTCGGGATCCTTGGAGAGGAGCCGCTCAATCAGAGGGCTCTTGGCGGCTTCCTTGGGGAGGAGGGCGGGGCCGGAATCGCCTCCCTTGCGCATGGCCTCGGCGGTGTCCAGGCGCAGGCCGCCCTTCTGTTTGAGAGCGCCGTGGCAGGCGTAGCAGCGTTCGCGCAGGAGAGGTTTGACGGAATGCTCGTAATCGACGGCACCGTGAAGCGGCAGGGCTGCGCAGAGGGCTGCGAACGAGGAGCTGGCAAGGAGAGCGATCTTCATAGACCGAGCGAGGCGGTGTTTGGAAAGAGAAGAGGTCGGTGCCCCATGGGGGAGGGCGTTTCCGGGTGGGGAAGGATTTGGGAGGATGGGGAGTCGGGCTTTGGGGCCATCCCTTGGGGGAACTTCGGGCACTCTAGTGCGGTTGGGGGGGGCCTTGAATGGACGCCGGGGGGGGATTTCATGTAAAAAAACGACCATGGCGGAGCTTCCCTACCATCACGACTGGCCCCTGGCTTTTGAGGCGCGGATGGGGATCCGTTTACACTGGTTTGGGCGGTATGCGGGCTATCCGGATTGGAGCGTGGAGCGCTCGAGGCTGATGGGAGACATGGTCTGTTTTTTCTTTGTGGAAAGGGAAAGCTGCTGGGTGGAGGTCAACGGGGTGCGTTGGGTGCTGAAGGCGGGAGATTTGATGGTGGTTCAGGGGGGGGATGAATTTTTCATGGGGCACGACCCCCGGCGGCCCCACACGAGTCTTTCCGCGGCTTTGGCCCTGGAGCGGGGCCACGAGGCGAACCTGTTGCGGCAGTGCGTTTTTGAGCGGCGGACTTCCCTCGCGGAGCCCGATCGCTACGTGGCTGAATTTGAAAAGGTGCTCGCGAGTTTCGGGAGCCGGAGTGAGCGACGGGATCTGCTCATCGCGGGAGCGATCGCGCAGTGGCTGGCCGTCCTGCTGGACATGATTTCACCGGGACGGGGCATCGGGTTCTCGGAGCACAGCACCCCGGTGGACCGGATTCTGGCGGCCGAGCAGTGGGCGATGGCGCGGCTGGCGGACTCGATTGCGATCAAGGAGTGGGCGGGAGCGGTGGGGCTCAACTCGGACTATTTTGCGCGGGTGTTTCGCAGGCACACGGGGCGCAGGCCCATGGAGTGGCTCAACGAGCGGCGCCTGCAACGGGCCTCGCAGCTTCTGCTCAGCTCGCGTCAGTCGTTGATGGAGATCGCCGAGCGGTGCGGCTTTCGGTGCCCTTTCTACCTGTCCAAGCAGTTCAAGAGACACTACGGGCAGTCGCCAGCGGAGTACCGGCGGACGCCCCCTTCGGCACCGAGCGAGCCGGGAATTGCGAAGGGGGACAGGGAAGTGCGCTGAGAGGGCGGGCGCGGGTCCGGCGGCGGCAGCGTGGACAAGACCGGGAGGTGGGCCCTCTCCCGGAGGGGGTCGCCCGTTGCCTAGGACACGAGGTCTTTGACCACGCGGCCCTCAATGTCGCTGAGGCGGAAGTAGCGCCCGCCAAACAGATAGGTCAGATCCTCGTGCCGGATCCCCAGCTGATGCTGCACCGTCGCCCACAGGTCGTACACGCTCACCGGCTGCTCCACCGCGTGGTAGCCGAAGTCGTCCGTGGCGCCGTGGATGTGCCCGCCCTTGAATCCCCCCCCGGCTACCCAGAGGCTGAACCCGTACGGATTGTGGTCGCGTCCAGAGCCTCCCTGGGCAAAGGGCGTGCGTCCGAATTCGCCGCTGAAAATGACGATGGTGGACTCGAGCAGTCCACGGGCTTTGAGGTCGGCCAGCAGCGCGGCGATCGGCTGGTCCACTTGCTGCGCCATGTCCGCGTGCCCGACGGCGAGGCTGCTGTGTTGGTCCCACGGGTTGACGGCGGGGAAGGTTTTCTTGGAGCCCTGCAGGCAGCTGAGCTCGATGAAGCGGACGCCGCGTTCGACGAGCCTTCGTGCCGTCAGACACTGGCGCGCATAGGCGGCTTGCTCGGGGTTGGCGGAGTCGAGGCCGTAGAGTTTGCGGGTCGCCTCGGTTTCACCCCGGAGGTCGCAGACCTCGGGCACGGAGGACTGCATGCGGAAGGCGGTTTCGTAATTGCCGATGGCGGCGTCGATGGCGTCCTGCTGGCCGAGTCGCGCGTTGTAGCGCTGGTCGAAACGGCGCATGGCGGCGATTTCGTCGCGCTGGGCCTGCTCGGAGTCGGCGGGTTTGAGGTTGGGCAGGGACGGGTTCCGGTCGACTGAGAGAAAGGAGGGCTGATGCTGCGCGGGCAGGAATCCGTTGCTGTAGATGCCGGAACCTCCGATGGGATCCGTGGCGTTGCCACTGCGCAGCACCACGTAGGCGGGGAGGTTCTGGTTCTCGCTGCCCAGCCCGTAGGACATCCAGGCGCCGGCGGAGGGATGGCCTTGGAAGGAGAAGCCGGAGTGGAAATGAAAGTTCCCCTGCGCGTGTTCGCTCGCCTTGCTGGTCATGGAGCGGACGAGGCACAGCTCATCGGCCATCCGGGCGATGCATGGAAAGAGCTCGCTGATGGGCATCCCGGATTGGCCATGGTTTTGGAAGGCCCAAGGGGAGGGCATGATGGTGCCGATGTCGTTGAACATCGTGGCTTTCACGGGCATCGGCATGGGCTTGCCGGCCATCTCTTTGAGCCGCGGCTTCGGGTCAAACGAGTCCACATGGGAAACCCCGCCGGACATGTAGCAAAGAATCACGCTGCGCGCCTTGGGGGCGAAGTGGGGGGCAATCGGACCCGAGGCGGCGCGGGCAAGGTGGCTCAGACCGAGCCAGCCAAAGCCAAGGGAGGAGGTCTGGAGGAAACGGCGGCGGTTCATGGGAGGTAGATGAATTCCTTGAGGTTGAAGACGAGGTGGGCGGTCTGACGAAGGGCGGCGTCGGGCGCGCTGTTTCGGAGGCGCTCCTCGTAGAAGGTGCGCAGGGCCTCCACTTCTCCGGGGGCTTCGGGACGCGAGAAGGCGCGTTGAACGAGGGACCGGAGGGCGTCTTCCACCGGGGAGTTTTTGGATAGCACGCTGCGGGCGCCCTCCGCCCACTTCAGGGCCTGATGCTGCACAAAGGGCGAGTTGAGCAGGGTGATCGCCTGGCCTGGGGTGTTGCTCACATCGCGGCTGCCCCGGGTCGTGTTGGGCATCGGAACATCGAACGACGCGAACAGCGCGTTCTGTCCCTCCCGCTTCGTCTGGACGTAGAGGCCACGCCGCCGGTCGTTCTCGGGCGCCGCATTCAGGGGCGTGCTGGGACCGTACATCGCGGGATCCAGCACTCCGGACACGGAGAGCAGGTGATCGCGGATGATTTCGGCATCCATCCGGCGAATGGGGGCGCGGGTGAGGAACCGGTTGGAGGCATCCTGCTCGAGCAGGGCGGAGGTGGGCTGACTGCTGAGGCGGAACGTGCGGGTGGAGAGCAGGTAGCGGATGTTGTCCTTGAGGTCGAATCCGGTGCGGATGAGACGCGAGGCGAGGTGGTCGAGCAGCTCGGGATGCGAGGGCTGCTGTCCGGTGCGGCCGAAGTTGTCCGGAGTGGAGACGAGCCCTTGTCCGAAGACGTGATGCCAGAGGCGGTTCGCGATGATGCGGGCGAAGAGAGGGTTGTCTGGTCGGGTGAGTTCGCGGGCCAGTTCGAGGCGGCCGGATCCGTGCTGGAGGGCGAAGGGTTTGCCACGGAGGGAGCTCAGGAAGGCGCGTGCGACAGGTTCGGAGGGCTTTTGGATGTTACCCCGGGTGTAGAGCGGTTGATCGAACCCGGGCCCCTCAATCACGCCGGGCGCGGAGCGGTTGGCGCTTTCGGCAAGGGCGTCTTCCCGGCTGCGGAATCGCTGGAGGGCTTCCTTGGAAACGGCGTTAAGGGAGGCGGTGTCGCCCCGGATCAGGCGGGAGGCAAGGCAGTCCGAGAGGAAAAGGGCGTCCTCCTCGGTGAAGGCGGGGGTTTGCCAGCGCTCCAGCACGCGGGTGATGGCGACCGAGTAAAGGCGAGCCAGTTCCTCCTCGTTCGTCGGAGCCGGCTCCTCCCGGAGAGAGAGCAGCGGAGTCAGCGAGAACTGATCGGGGGTGATGGCGTCCTTGGGGCTCTTGAGGAGACGTACCTCGGAGAGATGAAACCAGGATCCCCGGGTGGCCTTGCCGGGTTGGCGTCCCAGACGGCCCGCGGTGCCCCCCTGCGGAGTGGTGCGAGTCTGCGCGGTACTGATTTGCAGGTAGCCGCGGGCTCCTTTCCAGAGCGCGGTGGGGCGGTTGAACCATTCCGGGGTGCCTTCCTCCGCGCCTGCCCACTGGGTGTACAGAATTCCAGACATCGGAAAATTCTGTGGGGCGAGCCGCGCAAGGGCGCCTCCCGCTCCAGCCCAGCGGACGGCCATCGCGCCCTCAGGCACGAGGAAGTCGCCGGAGGTCACCGTGGCCTGCTCGCGAGCGGTGGCGTCCGCAGAAAAAAGCCCTGCGGGCAGAATACTCAACACCGCCTCGGTATCGGAAACGCCCAGCCCGAGTTCCCCCGCGGGGCGCGGCGTGAGGCGTCCGTCCGCGACCAGCCAATCCGGAGAAAGCCCGGTGCGCAGGTCCCAGTGAACGGCGGTCACCTCGGCGTTGCGCGTGGCGGTGGCGGCGCGGCGGGTTTCGAGGTTTTGACGATGCCCGGTCCAGCGCTTTGCCAGATCAGGCTGGGTGCGCCACTCGAGCCACGGATGCAACAGGTCGCTGTCGGCGATGCGGGTGGGCTCTGGCTTTTTAGAATCCTTCTTCTTTTCCTCCGCGGCTTGGGAGCGTGCCTTATCCCAGTCCTGCAGGCGTTGGAGGACTCCGGCGGGCGTGTTGTCCTCAAGCCAAAATGCTTTCAGAGCGGTGGCCAGGCGCTCTCTCGCGCTTCGGAGTTCAGCGCGCGCGGAATCGAGGGCGGCCGGCGTAAGGAGCGGGCGCTGGGCGGGGCGCGAACTCGCGAAGATGCCGAACAGCGCGTAGTAGTCCTTCTGACTGATGGCGTCGAACTTGTGATCGTGACAGCGGGCGCAGGAGACGGTCAGGCCGAGGGTGGCCTTGGTGACGACATCGATCTGGTTGTCGGTGAATTTGACGAGTTCATCGAGGGCATCGACGGGGAAGTACCCGTGCTCGACAAACCGGAAATGGGCCAGCCCGATGCGGGATTCGTGGAGGCGCCCGGTCGGGTCGAGGCGCGGTTTTTCGAGGAGATCGCCCGCGAGGTGTTCGCGCACAAGTTGATCGTAGGGGACGTTCGCGTTGAGCGCGCGGATGAGGTAGTCGCGGTACTCGAAAGCGTTCGGGACCACGGGATCGCCCTGGCCTCCGTTTCCTTCCGAATAGCGGAACCAGTCCATCCAGTGGCGGGCCCAACGTTCCCCAAATGCGGGGGAGGCCAGCAGCGAGTCCACGAGTGCGGCGGGTTCCTCATTCGAGAGGGCTGGAGCCGGCAAGCCCGTGAGGACGTAGTGCAGGCGGCGGCGGATCGTGAAAGGATCCGCATCGGGGACGGGCGCGAGGCCCTCCCGGATCTGGGCGGCGCGCACGAACTGGTCCACGGGGTGGGTGGAGAAGGCCGGGTCGGCGCTGGGCACGGGGGGATCGGTGATGGGCAGGAAGCTCCACCATTGCGCGCGGCGTTTGGCGATGGCGGCCCAGTCGGTGTCGGCGGCGAGCTGTTGGGGCGTGGGCGGCGTGTCGCGGGGATCGGGGGCGCCCATGGCGATCCAGCGGGTGAAGTCGGCGATGGTCTGCGCGTCCAGCTTGGCGCCGGCCTTGGGCATTTTGAGATCCGGTTCCTCGTGCCGGATGGTCTTCAGAAAGAGGCTTTCCCCGGGTTTGCCCGGGACGATGACGTCCCCGGAGTCTCCGCCCTGTTGCCAGCCCGCCCGGCTGTCGAGCAGGAGACCTCCCTTGGCCTTGGTGGCTTTGGAGTGGCACTCGTAGCATTCCTGCGCGAGCACGGGGCGGATGCGGGACTCGAAAAACGCGATGCCCTCCTCGGTGGGGGCTGCGGATGCGGAGACGCTCGGCAGGAGCAGGCCGAGCAGGACGGGCCATCGGAGGGTGGTGGCGGCGTGGGGGCTCATAGACGCAGGCGGGCTTCGATTTGGCGGGCGGCTTCCTGAACCCTGCGTCCGACCGTTTCAAATTGGGACTCGGGGAGGCGCGCCATGGGGGCGATGATGGTGACGGCGGCGACGGGGTTGCCGTATTCGTCCAAAATGGGCGCGGCGATGCAGTGGATTCCCTCGATGCCCTCTGCCCGGTCCACGGCGAAACCCGTGAGGCGGGTCAGTTCGAGTTCGCGCTCGAGATCTTTGCGGCGGCTGAGCGTCGTGGGGGTAAATGATTTGAGGGAGCGTCCCAAAAACCACTGGTTGCGCTGGGCCTCGCTCCAGTACGCGAGGATGGCCTTGCCCGGCGCACAGGAATAGAGGGGGCAGCGCATCCCGATCCGGCCCGTGACCTGCAGGGCATGAATGCCCTGGAATTGCTCGAGGATGAGCGCCTTCCCGCCGGACTCAATCAGGAGTTGGACGGTTTCCCCGAGCTCATCCCGGAGGCTGCGCAGGGCGTCCTGGGCGCACACCACGAGGCTCTTGTCCCCGACCTTGGGCCGGGACAGATCGAGGAGGCGGTTGGAGAGGGTGTAGCGTTTGTCATCCTCACGCTGCACCGCGTAGCCCATCAGGGCGAGGGTCTTGAGGATGCGGAAGACCAGGTTGCCAGTGATGCCGGAATACCGCGTGGCTTCGGCGGCGGAGAGGCCGGCGGGGTGCTGGGCGAGGAGATCGAGGAGGGCGAGGGTCTTGGCGCCCGTGGGGGAGGGGAGGGCGTCGAGGTCCGTGGAGGGGGAGGGGACGGTCTGCGTATATGCGCTCATCTTATCATATACGATCCTGACGTCCCCCCGCCCTTAGCGTTTATTTTGCGCAGCGGGGTGCCGGAGCGGGAGGGGAGAGGGTGCGGCGGGGCTAGACGCGCAGCCCGCGAATCCCGGTGCCGGTGCTGGAGCCGAATTGGGACACTTCAACGCCGGTTTCCTGGAGGATCTGGAGGTAGAGATCGCACAGGGGCGGGGCGTTTTTCGGGTCGAAGGCGAGGTGTTGGCCATGCTGGAAGCGGCCTCCTGCGAGCAGGATGGGGAGGTTCATGTTGTGGTGCATGCTGGCGTTTCCGAGGGGGGAACCGAGGAGGTTGATGGTGCTCTGCAGTTGGGTTCCGGTGGCGTCCCTGCCCTGTTTCAGGCGGCGGAGATGGGCGGACCATTCAGAGAGCAAGTCGGATTCCAGAAGCGCGAGTTGCTCCAGTTTTTCGGGGCTTTGGCCGTGATGGGTGAGGTCGTGATGGGCGAAGCTCGAGCCGGGATCGGAGGGGGTCTTGGTGGTGCCGCCGAAGAAAATGGCGACGGCCCGGGTGAGATCGGCTTGGAGCGCGAGGCGGGAGACTTCGAGGAGCAGTCCAAGTTTACGGGTTTGTTCGCCGGGGCCCGGATCGACCACCGGACGAACGCCGGGGTTGGGTTTGGGCTGGCGGGCGTAGTGTTCGTTTTGGTGGAGGCGTGTTTCGAGTTCGCGCACGCTGGTGAAGTACTCGTCGAGCTTTTCGCGATCGCTTGCGCCGACTTCCGACTCAAGGCGCCTGGATTTCTGGAGCAGACGGTCGAGGATGGACTGTCCGCGCTGGAGGCGGGTGAGTTCGCGTTCGACCTCCGCGGGAGAGCCTTGGAGAAACAGTTTCGAGAAGAGGGCCCGGGGGCTGGAGAAGGCGGGAACGGCGATGCCGGCGCGGGTGTAACTGCCACTTAACGTCGAGTGTGTGGACAGGCTCAGTGCCGGATAGCGCACGTCTTTTGCGGCGTTTTCGGCGATGCACTGATCGATCGAGATGCTGTTGCGAAACACCGGCGAACCCGGAAAACGCGCTCCGGTGAAGAAGGAAAGATCTCCAATGTGCCCGCCGGTGACATCGGGATGCTGGAGGCCGGAAAAGACGGTGAAATCGTTTCGATGCTCCTGCAGGGGCTGGAGATAGCGCGAGGGCGTGTAGTTGGCTCCGGTGTCTTCGGGAAAGAAGTACGGAGGATAAAAGCCGAAGCAGTTTTCGACTCCGATAAAGCGCAGGGCGGGTTTGGGATCGGCACCGAATGCGGGCCGCATGGCGTCCAGCCAGGGCAGGGCGAGGACGATGCCGGAGGCTTGCAGGAAGCTGCGGCGTGAGAGCGAGATTTGCCGGGTAACGCGGAGGGGGGTCATGGTGGAGGAGTGGTTATTTGTGGGTGAAAAGACGGCTCTGGATGACTGCGTGAATCAGGCTGCGGACGCCGAAACCCTCGGCTCGTGCGTGTTGCACGAGGGCCTCGATCACCTCGCGGTCTGCGAATTGGGGACGGGCCCCGGTGAGCTGTGAGACGAGTTTTTCCGTAAGCGCGCGTGCGAGGACTTCCGGTTGCGCCCGGAGGCGTTCCTTGAATCCACGGATGTCCTCGAAGGCGAATCCGTCCGCCATCGTGGCGCTGGGATCGACCTTTGGCCCCTCTAAAAACAACCGATGGACGTCGCCCGGGAGGGTGACCGTTTTGCTGCGGTTTTCCTCGCCCAGAATCCGGTAGTGCGTGCGCCAGCGGCCGGTGACATCGAAGCTTTCGAGGGCGAATCCCGGCGGATCCATTTTGGCATGGCAGACGGAACACGCGGCGTCGCTGCGGTGTTTTTCAAGCTGTGCGCGGATGGTGGTGGCGCCTCGGATATCGGGCTCAATGGCAGGCACGCCCTTGGGCGGGGGCTCGGGCGGGGTCCCAAGAATGCGCTCCAGTACGTAGGCGCCGCGGACCACGGGGGAGGTGAGCGTGCCGTTCGCGGAGACCTTGAGGACGGCTCCCTGCGTGAGGAATCCTCCGCGCGGGGAAGAGGGATCGAGCGCCACTTTGCGGATCGTGTCGCCGCGAACCCCGGGGATTCCGTAGTGCTCGGCGAGTCGTTCGTTGAGCATGGCGAAGTCGCTGTGCACGATGTGGGAGACGTCGAGGTTTTCCTGGACGAGGGTCCGCCAGAAGGCCTCCGACTCCGCCAGCATGGCGTCCTGGAGTTGCCCTTCGAACTCGGTGAAGAGCTTGGTGTCGGGCTGCGTGGCGTCGATGTCTCTGAGGTTGAGCCAGTTCGCGAGAAAGTGTCTGGCGAACCGCGCGGAACGGGGGTCGTTCAGAAGGCGTTCCGTCTGCTGGCGGAGGACCTCGGGCGAGTGGAGAGATCCCTGTCGTGCGAGTTCCAGCAGGGTGTCGTCCGGGGTGGAACTCCAGAGACCGTAGGAGAGGCGGGAGGCGAGGGCAAAGTCGTCGAGCGGGCCCGGGGTTTCGCGAAGGAAGAGGAATTCGGGGGAGCAGAGGGCCAGTTTGAAGGACTCGCGGAGGGCCTCGTCGAAGCGGGTGCCCTTGGCGATTTGTTCGTGGAATGGAGCGAGCACCTCCTGGAGTTCCGCATCGGAAACGGGTCGTCGAAACAGCTTGGGCAGGGCGGCTGCGAGGATCCTGCGTGCGTCGTCCTCGGGGCGGCTGGAGGCGACCTCGAACCGCGATCCATCCTCGCGCGGAGGGCAGGCTCGGAGGGGAAGATCGCCGTAGAGGAGGCGATGACCGCGGGGTGGCCATATTTCAAAGAGGGGCCCCTCGATTTCGATGGATTCGATGACTGCACACATGCCGTGGAATTTTCCACCTTCCTGGCCCGGTTGATCGGGAATGATGCGGTAGGGCGCGATTTGCAGGGTGTGGGTGCGCGGGACGCGGGCCTCGTACACGAAGTCGCGGAATTCCGTGGGACTGGCCTCATAATAGCGCGGATGGAGGACGGTCCCGGAGGCGTTTCGGGAGGAGATGCCGAGGGAGAGGGTCATGCGCGGATCGGGGCCGGGTTGCGGCCAGAGGTTGTTCAGGCGGAGTCCTCCCTGCCCCTTGCGTTCGGGGGAGACGCGGTTCGCTGCCTTTCCCGCACCGCCGGAGTCCCCGGCATCATCGAGCATCGCGCGGGCGCGGACCTTGAAACGGTAGAGGGCGTCGGGAACCTCCGGACTCCAGTCGAGGTCGCGGACACCGCGTCCGCGAAACGCGCGGATGGCGAGGAAGCCCTCGGGGGAGAAGCTCCACGCGTGCTGGGATTGCTCCGGCTTGGTGAGCCAGATATCCGAGAGATCCGTGCGGAGGATACGGGAGGGGGGTTTGGGATAAAGGAGGGTGGCATCCCTCAGGAGGGTGTCTGCGGTTTCGAGATAGCGTTCGAGATGGGCGGCTGAGAGGTGGAGCGCGTTCCCGATCGTGTCGAACCCACCCTCGGAAGGATCCGCTGGCAGGAGATCCTCGATCGGGGTGTTCACGTCGAAGAGGTCGCGGATGGTCTGCTGGTACTCGGCGCGGTTGAGCCGCCGGTAGACCACGCGGCCTTGGCGTTGCTGTTGCTGCAGGCTGTGAGTATGCAGCGCGGTGCGGAGGGATTGCGTGAACTCCGCGCGAAGCGCGGGGGCGGGGCGCTTTTCCTGAGGGGGCGGCATTTCCCCGTGGTCGACCTTGTCGAAGACGCGGATCCAGCGCGCGAAGTTCTCGGGATCCTGGGGATTCCATGCGAGGGAGGAAAGGTCGAGGCCGCCCTTGTGGGTGTCGGCGTCGTGGCAGTCCATGCAGTGGGCGTCGAAGAGGGGCATCGCCTTGTGCGGGAAACCGGGGGCGATCGGGCCCGAGTTCGCGTGGGACGGAGTTGTTTCGGGGAGGCGGCGCGCGAGACGGAATCCGACGTCGCGCTGGGGAATGTTGGGGCGACAGCCCAGCCGCATCACGGCGCGCAGGGCGGCGGCGGGTTTGGTGACGGAGCCCCCGCGCAGGACGCGCTCGTTTTGGAGGCGCGGAGTTTCGGTCCATTCCCAGACGCTGCCGCCTTGGTCGAAGGTTCCGTAGTGGCTGGGCGAGAGGGGGTGGGAGCCGACGGGGTTGAGGAATGCGTAATTGAGGTCGTGGAGGGTGAGGTCGAGGAAGCTCGCGGATTGGGGGATGCTTCCCCCGCGGCGTTCCAGGCGCGGGGGCTCCATGGACCGGGTGGGATACAGCCAGTAATGGCTTTGCGGACCGCCCTCCGCCGCGGGGTGGTGGTAGGCGGCCTTGTACCATTCGTTTTCGGTGGGAACCCAGAACTTCGCCTCGGGGAGATGGGTTTCGGGAAGGCGGCCTTCGGCGAGCAGATAGGCGCCGTTTTCAGTGTCGGCGGGGCCCATGCCGTTGTGGAGCCAGTTGGCGAAGCGCATGGCATCGGCAACGGTGACAAAATTCACCGGCAGGGAATCGGCGTTGGGAAGCAGCTGGTAGCGGTAGGAGCCCGGGGCGCCGGTGCGCTGGATGAGGGCGGTGTGTCTTTGGTAGACGACCGCTTCCCCCATCTCGGGTTTCCAGAGCCGGTGCGGATCGGATGCCGCGACCGCATTGAGAAATTCCACGTATTGTCCCGCGGTGACCTCGAATTTCCCGATCTGAAAGGCCCGGGCGACCGAACCGAAGCCTGTGGCATCCGGCGGATTGCCCGGGTTGCCGATCGTGACCCATTCGATCGCGCTTGGGGTGGAGCTCGAGGTGGAATCCGGGGAGCCACGCCCGGGCTGGGGAAAGGCGAGCAGCGTGCCAAGGAGCAGCGCGCGGCCCAGGGCTTGGCCGACTCTCGGGTGGGGGGTGGGAATGCGTAGGGAGGGAGGAAGGGGTTGCATCTCACAGGCACGCTTCCCCGGGGCGGTCGGTTTGCCGTTTTTTTTGAAAATTTCGAGAAAGTCCGGCAAACGGGCAGGTTTTTTGCGGCTCTTGAGTGGGAATCATGAACCAGTCCGCAGCACAGCAGGGAGAGTCGGGAAGCGGAGCGTTGCAGAGCCAGTTTTTGCGCGTGTACACGGAGCATCAACTGGCGCTGCACGCCTATGTGCGTTCGATTCTGCCGAACCGCGAAGAGGCGTCGGAGGTGATGCAGGAAGTGGCGGTGGTTCTCTGGCAGAAGTTTGAGTCCGCGCGGGACTTTCGGCCTTGGGCGTTTGGGGTGGCGCGCCTCGAGGCGCTCCGTTTTCTGCGGGATCGCCAGCGGGATCGCTTGGTGTTCGACGAGGCGTTGGTGAATCAGTTGGCGGAGGAGGCGCGGGAGTGCGAGGGCCGTCACGAGCGGCAGCGGGAGGCGCTGGAGGGCTGCCTGCAAAAACTTCCGTCGGGCCAGAGACAGTTGGTGTTGGTGGCCTACGCCAAGGGGACGCGCATGGACGAACTGGCGGCGTCGCGCGGGCAGACGGCGATGTCGCTCTACAAGGTGCTGCACCGGATTCGGCAGGCGCTTTTGGGGTGTGTGGAGCAGACCCTTTCACGGGAGGCCGGCCTATGAACTCGGAAGAATTGCTCGGACGCTACCTTGCCGGGGGGTGCACCGATGCGGAGGTTCACGCGTTGCAAGAGGCCCTGAAGCAGGATGCGGCGTTGCGTCATAAATATTTGGATTACCTGAACCTGGACCTCGCGCTCGAGACGCGCGTGGACATGACGGAACAACCGGCGCCGGCGCGGCGTTCTGCGTCGGCGGACTCGGCCCAAAGGGTGCGGAGCTCGTTTGGCTGGGCGTGGGGGATCGCCGCGGCGGTGGCTGTTCTGGTGGGTGTGGGAGTGGTGTGGGGGGGGCGATGGGGGAATTTCGGGGAGTCGTATGCCACGGTGGTGGAGTGTCCGGGTGTGGAGCAGTGGAGGGTTGGAAAGCGGTTGCGCGGGGGACGGTATGCGATCGGGGCGGGAACGGTGGATCTGGTGACGTCGCGTGGTGCGCGGGTGGTGATTGAGGCGCCGGCGGAGTTCCGGTTTGAGAGCGAGCAGCGGCTCATCCTGAGCCGGGGTCGTCTTTCAGCAGAGGTTCCTCCTGCAGCGAAGGGGTTTACGGTGGTGACGCGCTCGGGGGACGCGGTGGATTTGGGGACGCGTTTTGGGGTGGATGTGCCCTCCAAGGGGGCGGCCGAGGTGCACGTGTTTGAGGGCGAGGTGGTGGAGCGTTCGGCGCGGGGCGGCCAGCGTCAGAGCGTGAAGGGGGGGGAGGCGGTGGTGATGAATCAGGGGGCGGGGGCCGTGCGGGAGCTGAGAAACGCGGCGTTCATCCGGCGTGAGGAAGTGGGGCGTCTGAGTGCGGCGCTGACGGCGGGACAACGCGCGCGTGCCGCGGCGGCGTTGGGGGCCTTGCGGCGGGATCCGGCGCTCATTGCATTGGTGGAATTCGAGTCCGGCCGCGTGGGGGCGGGAGTTTATCGGGAGGTGCAGGGGCGCTGGCCCGGGTCCAAGGCGTTGGAATTTTGCAATCCCGGCGACCACCTCAAGCTGGATGCGGGGGGCGGCAGGACCTGGCCGGAGCTGACGTTCGCGGCGTGGGTGCGGCTGGACCGCGTCGGAGGGGGGCGGATCCAGTCGCTCTTTCACACGGATGGATGGGACCGGAAAAATCCGGGACAGATTCACTGGAGCGTGACGCCCTTCGGCACGATGTGGCTGGTGTGTCTCCCGTTTCAAAAGCACGCGGTGAACGAGGAGATGACGCCGCGGCTTCCCGAGGAGGGTCGCTGGACGCATCTGGTCTCCGTGTACGACGCGCCGCGTCATTTGCTCCGGCACTATCTGGATGGGAAGTTGGGTCTCGAGATGACGCTTTCCGGGGCCGCTCCGGCGGTGCTGGGGCCGGCGGAGATTGGGAACTGGGATTTGTACGATCGGAAGCTGAGCGGCCGTCTGGACGAGTTGGTGCTGATGGGGCGCGCGATGGAGGAGCGCGAGGTGGCGGCTTTGTTCGAGGCTGGCAATCCCTACCGCTAGGCAGGGTGGAGATGCACTTCAGCCTGTCCCTGAGGCGCGCGGAAGCGCTCAAGCCAGGGCGCACCGTGCGGAGCCGTTGGCGCCGTCGGTCCGCTGTGAGGCCTTCTCGCGACCACTCCAGACGAACATCTATCCGTCCCCCTCTGCAGCGAGGGTTTCGATTATCGCCTCCTCCTCTCCGCCTCCCATTCAACCTGTCCCACGCGGGGGAAAGCGGACCGTTGTTTACTCCTGTCGCCTGGAGATGCAGGCTCACCCGCTCTCCAGCATTGCAACTTATGAATATGATCGAAGCCATTGAAGGACGCCGCTCCGTGAAGCATTACGACCC